>CAVAVT010000006.1:0-45018 GCA_963592185.1 bacterium
CTGAACTGTAGGTTATACATTAAAGTTGTACCATTGCTGCCATATGGGGTAAAATAAGCTTGTGACATCTAAAAAGATTTCTTCCGAAGGGAGCAATTATAATGCCGGATACATTGGAATTACAGCAAAAAATTACTGAGGAAATGCATGAAACTCTTCACAGGGCCAAGGAACTGGCTGTTGGAAAAAATATTGACGGGGCATTGACAGAAATTGAGTCAATGGTGAAAAAATTTGAAGCCAGTAAGGCTTTCACGGATGTGGATGGTGTGAAATATTTCAGTTTCCGTGAACAAATGGAGATGCTGATTTACCTCAATGAAAATGAGCCAAAGATGAAGGTGGAGTCTGTAATGACTCCAATATCCAGCTTGTATCAGAACTATGGATACTGTCTCATTGATACAAATAAACTTGCCGAGGCGGTTGTGGCTCTGGATAAGGCTATGGAATGGAATCCGATTAATCCGGACTGTGCCTTTGAAAGAGCGGAGATTTGCAAGATTGAATCGGATATGGAGGATTTTAAGGCTCGTACAATAGCCATCTTCCCCCACGCCTACAGAAATACTCATCTGGCCCGCTGCTACCGAAATCTTGGATATTATTTTGTAGAGATGAAAAAGTGGCATGAGGCTGTGGGATGCTATGTGCTGAGCATGAGCTTTGCCACTGACCAGGAAAAGGAAATCGCAAGGCAGGAACTGTACTACATTTCTAAAACCCTGGGCCGGGAGCTTATGGCACCTCCACCAGAGTATCTCATAAAATATGCCAAGGACAACGGCTTTCCAATTGGACCTGACAGACGGCTTGTTGCCATGGCAAAGCACTATGCCAAGGAAATGGAAAGCCAGGGCAATACCAACATGGCAAAATATTTTGGCGACATAGCAGAAGAGCTAGGCTTCTGGATGGCTGGAAAGAAAAATTAAAAATCACGCCCTGGAGAAAAAGCTCCAGGGCGTTACTGTTTCTTATACAATTTAAGCTGTAGGAACAGCTTTTGAGAATTTTTTCCAGATGTTGTTTTTGCAATGGCGGTAGATGAGTATTAGGAGGACTACGGTTATTCCCCAGCTGATTGGATAGGACAGCATGATGGTTTTGAAAGTGCGCTCCATGGGGAAAACGGTGTAAATCCAAAGGATTCGGATACCGCAGATTGTAACCAGCATCAGAAGTGCCGGGGGCAGGGAATAGCCATAGCCACGTAGGGCGCCGGAAAGCATTTCGATGAAGAGGTAAACTGTGTAGAATCCGATGATATAGTGTACACGGATAGTTCCTATTTCGATGATACTGGGGGCATCGTTAAAAAGATAAAGCAGCGGCTCGGCAAAAATACATGCCCCTCCGGAAAGAATCAGGGTGAAGCCCAGACCAATCAGGATACCCACACGTGTTACCTCTTTGCAGCGCTTTAGATTCAGAGCACCGAAATTTTGTCCCACAAAGGTGGTTATGGTCTGACCAAAGGCAACAATGAAGCTGTAGGCGTTTATTTCAATGATGAATGCTGCGGCAGAAGCTGCCATAACCGTTGCTCCAAGGCTGTTGATTGCTGCCTGTATAACAAGGTTGCTCAGGGAGAACACCATTCCCTGAACTCCGGCAGGAACACCGATTCGCAGAATTTCCCTTGCATAGGGCTTGTGAATCTTCAGCATTCCGGGATTGATATGCAGAACACCGCTGGTGGTGTGAAGGGCATGAAGCAGGATAAAGGCTCCAACAAAATTGGAAAGAGAAGTGGCTGCAGCAACTCCGGCAACATCCCAATGGAGCACCAGAACGGACAGCAGATCCAGTATAATATTTAGTACGCTGGAAACAATGAGAGCCTTTAGGGGAGTCTTTGTATCCCCACGGCTTCTGAAAATGGCGGCTTCAAAATTGTAAAGGGCCATGGCTGGCATTCCCAAAAGATAAATACGGAGGTAAAGCTCAGCACTTTCCATTACCTCAGGGGGGACCCCAAGGATATTTAAAATGGGATGGGCTATAATTTCTCCAAGAATGGCAATGGAAACGCCGAATATCAGAGCTATCATAAATGAAGTATGTACAGCCTGGGTGGTTTTCTTAAAATTTCTGGCACCGATAAACTGGGCAATAACCACGTTGGCACCAAGGGATACACCCATAAAAAGATTTACCAGAAGGCCTATTACCGGGGAATTATTACCAACTGCAGCCAGGGCATTTGTTCCAACGAACCGTCCGAGAATCATTACATCGGCGGTATTGAACATCTGCTGAAGCACAGAGGTGATTGCCAGCGGAAACATAAAGGCAAACATTGGTCCGGCAATTTTGCCATGAAGCATATCAATTTCTTTTTTTTTCGTGGTCTCAGCCAAGATACATACTTCCTTCCAATATATAGAGCTAACCAGTCCCATGATAGCATATTTATTACTAAAATTAAATTGAATATATGTGAAAAATGACGGAAAAACATATACAAAAATAATGTTTTGTGGTAGTGTAACAGTATAGAAGAATAACGGGCCGCAGAAATTAGCGGGGCTCTTGAAAGACAATGCTTTTCAAGGGCCCCTTTTATTTTACCTGACTGTTGGAGGTGGCATAATGAGGACCTTTCAGCATCCTCTGCTTTTAATGAATGCCTGTCTTTTAAGCTTTTCAACGGGAATAATATTTGCAAGACTTTACAGCTTCAATATTTGGTGGATTGATGCTGTGGGATTTTTACTGCTGATTGTGACAGCTTTTGGGGTCTGGAGGGAAAAAGGCTGGGTGTGGGTCACCATGCTGATGTTATTTTTTTCTCTGGGCGGCGTGTTTTTTGCGGCAGATGACCGGCTTCCAGACACGGATATTTCAAGGTATGGGGGACAGGAGGTATCAGTAAGGGGACGACTTTCGGAGGCGCCAAGGATAACTGTGGATGAAAAGGGCGGATACAAGCTTCGCTACACCCTTGAGGTTGGAGAAATAGGGGCGGCTGGTGGGGAAAAAGGGAAAGCTGGTGGAACGGGAAGTTTATACGTTTATGCACATACAGATGAGGAAGGTATAAAGGCTGTCAGGGAAAACCGCATAGGCGACATGGCATCCGCTTTTGGAAAAGTAAGAATTCCACGGGGATATGCAAATCCCGGACAGCTGGACATGAAAGAGCTTCTTAGAAGCCAGGGAATAACAGCCACTATTTCTGCTGGAAAAAGCGGAGTAACGGTCACTTCAGGAAAATATTCACTGAGGGATAAATTTTTCCAGTGGACCGAGGATGTAAGGCGGCATTACAGAGAAAGCATGGAGCGTGTCATGCCAAAGTCAGATGCGGCAGCGGAGTATGCTATGCTTTTTGGTGGATATGATGGAATAAAGCCAGAGCTTTTGGAGGCCTTTACCATTACAGGAATTGTTCATATTTTGTCTGTTTCTGGCTCCCATATCAGCCTTATTGCTGCTGTTATGGCAGGTCTTGCTGGATTTTTCAGACTGCCTAAATATGCCGGTGCCGTGCTGGTGATTGGAACAATAGCCATTTACAGTGTACTTTCCGGCTGTGTGCCGCCGGTTATCCGCTCCGCTGTCATGGGAGGACTGGCATTTATATCCATGGTCATGGGTAGGGAAAGGGATTCAAGGTATATTCTTGCCATTACAGCATTATTTATGCTGATGCTGAATCCGAGGCTCCTTTTCAATATAAGCTTTCAGCTGTCATTTTTGGCAACCGGAGGTCTTTTGTACATGGCTCCTGTTATAGCTGAGTTTCTACGGAATCACAAATGTCCAAGGCTGGTGGCTATGGGGGTCTCTATCACAATATCCGCCCAGCTTTCCACACTGCCGGTTTTGGGCTGGTATTTCAACCAGCTGTCCCTGTCCTCCCTTCCAGCGAATCTCTTAGTAGTGCCAATCGTGGAATTTATGATTGTGCTGGGGCTTGGGGCTGGCGCAATGGGGGTTATTCTGCCATTTTTAAGCGGAATCGTATTTTCCATGGTAAGCCTATTAATGGGAGTGGTGTACTTTCTTACAAGATTCATGGCAGGACTTCCGGGAAGTACTGTGTGGATACCTTCCATGGGGGTATGGGGGATTATTCTCTATTATATTCTTATGATTCTACTCTTTATGCCAGTGGACACACGGGGGAAAATATCAGCTTGGTTAAAGGAATATTTCAGGCTCGAAGAGCTGACGGAGCGTATGAAAAATCCTCGCCATAAAAATTTTCTGGCACTATCGGCTGTCTTGCTGTTTTTCATGGGAGTATTTATATATTTTCACCATGAAAAGAGGCTTCAGGTGCATTTTGTGGATGTGGGACAGGGGGATTGCTGTCTTGTAATTACTCCTCATGGAAAGGGACTGTTGTTTGATTCCGGAGGAAGCCGTGATTCATCCTACGATATTGGAAGCAGAGTAGTAAGACCCTATCTTATGCATTATGGGATAAGAGAGCTGGCTGGGATTTTCCTCACTCATTGCCACGAGGATCATGCAGCAGGGGCTGGGTATGTGGTAAAAAACATGCCTGTTGGAGGGATATACATTGCAGCGGAGGGCAGGGGGACCTATGCAACATCCATGAGGATTGCCCAGACAGATTCGGTACTGATGAATTTTACTCGGGCACATAAGGGGGATGTGTACGAGCTGGATGGGGTAAAGGTTGAGGTGCTGTACTCACCGGAACAGCCGGAGGGCGGAGGCACAGGAAATGAGGTTTCTAATGTTTATAGGATAAAATATGGGGATATTTCCTTTCTCATCACAGGGGATCTGACCAAGGAAAATGAGGCGGAAATGTTGGCTGCCGGGGTGGATGTGAAAAGCACTGTGCTGAAAATCGGTCATCATGGAAGCAAGACCTCAAGCTCTGAGCCATTTCTTCAGGCGGTGTCCCCTATGTGCGGAGTGTTCTGCGTGGGGGAGGGCAACAGCTTCGGCCATCCTAAGCCGGAAATCGTAAAACGCTTCAATGACATGGGAATAAGAACCTTCAGAACGGACAAGGACGGGGCGGTGCTTTTTACGACTGATGGAAAGAAGCTCTGGGTGGAAAAATATTTGGCTGATATCTGCGGTTTACCACTGGGGTCAATAGGTGTAAAATGAGTATCTGAACAAGTTTTGGATAGGTGTGATTACATTGGTAAAGTATTTTGACATAAATGAAGAGGGCTACAGTGTGCGCTGCAAGCTTTTTTATCATAAAGATATCCACGATATTGAAAATGTGGTTATTGCCACACATGGCTTTGGCGGAAGCAAGGAAATCAAGGCATTTGACAAATTCTCCGACAGGCTGACCTCCAAGTTTAAAAGCTTTGGGGTAATATGCTTCGACTGGCCCTGCCATGGGGCGGATGCCAGAAAAAAGCTCCTTATTTCTGAGTGCATGAAGTACATGGACATCGTGACAGCCTACGCAAAGGAGCAGATGGGGGCAAAGGCTGTATATAACTACTCCACAAGCTTTGGGGGATTTATGACCCTTAAGTACATTGCGGACCGGGGGAACCCCTTCAAGAAAATCGCTCTTCGCTGTCCGGCTGTGAAGCTGCATGACACCATGTCCAAAACCATTTCCGATGAGGACAAGGTGAAGCTTTCCAAGGGCAAGGAAATCATGCTGGGCTTTGAGCGGAAAATGAAGGTGGACCAGAGTTATCTGGACGAGCTTAAGGCAAGCGATGTATTTAAAAACGAGTACTTTGATTATGCTGACGACATGATTATAATTCACGGCACTAAGGACACCACCGTACCCTTTGAATGGTCACAGGAATTTGCGGAAAAGAATGTTATTGAGCTGATACCTGTGGAAAATACAAACCATACCTTTACAGACCCCAAATCCATGGACTTTGCAATACATACAATAGTAGAGTTTTTCACCCCCGAGGCATAGACCTCGGGATTTTTTTATGAAAATGAAAAAATAAAAAGTCAAATTCCTTGACTTTTTGTCTTTATAGGTTTATATTCTTATTAAGGGTTAGCACTCAGCACAGTTGAGTGCTAACAAAAGCTGAAGGAGGTGTGTAGATGATCGATGAGCGCAAGCAGCGCATACTTCAGGCTGTGGTGGACGATTATGTATCCTCTGCTGAACCGGTGGGGTCAAGGACTCTGGCCAGGAAGTACGACCTGGGTGTAAGTCCTGCAACCATCAGAAATGAGATGGCTGATTTGGAAATGCTTGGCTATCTCGAGCATATACATACATCCTCAGGCCGTGTTCCCTCATCCAAGGGATATCGATTTTATGTGGACGGTCTAATGACTCCCCAGAAGCTTACAGCAAGGGAAAAGGCCCTTATCAATAAATGGTACAGGGCGAGGGTCAAGCAGGTGGACGAGGTTTTTCAGGAAACAGCGAAAATTATTTCCAAGTTTACCAAAAACATGTCACTGGTGCTGGCTCCCCAGATGTCCCAGGCAAACTTCAGATGTCTCCAATTTCTTCCTTTGGATGACCATCGTGCCATTGTGGTTATAATGACAGATGCTGGCTTTGTGGAGAACAAGATAATTGAGATACCTGACGGGGCAGAGTTTGAAGACCTTCAGCGGATGTCCGGAGTGGTGAATGCCAAGCTTACCGGCAAGTCCCTGAGTGCAGTTCATGGAAGCTGTATGCAGGAACTTCGGGAGGAGATTGGCGATGAAGCCCTTTACGATGCGGCCATGGGCATAATACATAAGGCCCTTGATTCCGGCAAACGGGAAAGGCTGTATCTCGGAGGAACCACCCAGCTGATGGAACAGCCGGAATTCCACGATGTGGAAAAGGTGAAGGAGCTTCTCATGGTACTTGAGGAGGACCAGCTGATGAAGGATATCCTTCATGCACACCTTGGGGAAGGCCTCAGCGTAACCATCGGAAGGGAAAATCAGTGTACTGGAATTCAGGACTGCAGCCTTCTTACAGCCACCTATCATCTTGACGGGGAGCTGCTGGGAACCATAGCGGTTCTGGGGCCGACCAGAATGGAATATGGCAAGTCCATGGCACTGCTTAATTATTTAAACAACAACCTTACCGAGCTGGTTAAGGAGTTCCGCTGGTAGATATGAAAATATCATTTCAGATAGAGATAAATCAAAGAGGTGATTTAAAACATGCCATTTGAAAAAGATAAAATGAAGAAGAAAGACGAAGAAAAGCTTGAGGAAATGCAGAAGGAAATCGAGGAAACTGTAGCTGCAAATGAAGCTACAGAGGAAAGCCAGGATGTTCCGGAAGCTGAGGCTCCAGAGAATGCAGAGGATGGTTCCAATGAGGAGCTTGAAAAACTTCAGAAGGAAAACGAAGCTGTTTCTGAGAGACTGACTCGTCTTCAGGCTGACTTTGAAAACTTCAGACGCCGTACCCGTCAGGAAAAAGAGGATTTGGCTGCGGTTGTGGCACAGGGCTTTATGGCTGACATGCTTCCGCTGCTGGATAACTTTGAAAGAGCTATGGCTGCGGAAACGGCAGATATGGAAAGCTTCAGGAAGGGTATAGAAATGATTTTCACCCAGTTCCGTGAGGCTTTGGTAAAGGAAGGGCTGGAGGTAATTAAAACCGAAGGCGAAAAATTCGACCCCAATTTCCATCAGGCGGTAATGCGTGTACAGGATCCTGAAAAGGAGGATGACACCATTGCCATGGAGCTTCAGAAGGGCTACATGGTCAAGGGCCGGGTGGTAAGACCAAGCATGGTACAGGTTGTGTCCAACTAGGCGGACCTGTCAAAATAAATAAACATTAAACCTAAAAGACCTTTAAGGAGGAAATAAATATGTCAAAAGTAATTGGTATTGATTTGGGTACTACAAATTCTGTTGTATCTGTTATGGAAGGCGGCGAGCCTACAGTTATCACAAACCCTGAGGGTTCCCGCACTACTCCGTCCGTAGTTGGTTTCACAAAGGACGGACAGCGTCTGGTTGGACAGCTTGCAAAGCGTCAGGCTGTATCCAATCCTGACCGCACTATTGCATCCATTAAGAGACATATGGGTGAAAAAGATTACAAGGTAAGCATCGATGGCAAGGATTACACTCCTCCTGAGATTTCCGCAATGATTCTTCAGAAGCTGAAATCCGATGCTGAAGCATATCTCGGCGAGACTGTAAGCCAGGCTGTAATCACAGTTCCTGCATACTTCAACGACAGCCAGCGCCAGGCAACCAAGGATGCCGGAAAGATTGCCGGCCTTGAGGTTCTCCGTATCATCAACGAGCCTACATCCGCAGCACTGGCATACGGCATGGACAAGGGTGAGGACCACACCATTCTGGTATTCGACCTTGGCGGCGGTACTTTCGATGTATCCATCCTGGAAATCGGTGACGGCGTTATCGAGGTTAAGGCTACCAACGGTGATACCCACCTGGGCGGCGATGACTTCGACCACGCTGTAATGAACTGGATGGTTGAGGAGTTCAAGAAGGAAAATGGTATTGACCTTTCTCAGGACAAGATGAGTGCACAGCGTGTACTTGAGGCTGCTGAGAAGGCAAAGATTGAGCTTTCCAGCATGGTTTCCACCAACATCAACCTGCCATTCATCACAGCTGATGCATCCGGTCCTAAGCACTTGGACTACACTTTGACCCGTGCTAAGTTCGATGAACTTACAGCTGACTTGGTAGAGCGTACTATGGAGCCTACTCGCAAGGCTATGGCTGATGCAGAGCTTTCTGCAAGCGAAATCGACAAGGTAATCCTGGTTGGCGGTTCTTCCCGTATCCCGGCTGTTCAGGAAGCAATCAGAAAGTTCCTGGGCAAGGAGCCTTCCCACGAGGTGAACCCTGATGAGTGCGTATCTGTAGGTGCAGCAATTCAGGGCGGCGTCCTCGTTGGTGATGTAAAGGACGTACTCCTTCTGGATGTTACTCCGCTTTCCCTTGGTATTGAAACCCTTGGCGGCGTTTGCACCAAGATTATCGACCGCAACACTACTATTCCTACGTCCAAGAGCCAGGTATTCTCAACTGCTGCTGACAACCAGCCTTCAGTTGACATCCATGTTCTTCAGGGCGAGCGTGAAATGGCTGCAGGCAATAAGACCCTTGGCCGCTTCGAGCTTTCCGACATTCCACCAGCTCCTCGTGGAGTACCCCGTATCGAAGTTAAATTCGACATCGATGCAAACGGTATCGTACATGTATCTGCAAAGGATCTTGGCACCGGCAAGGAGCAGAAGATTACTATCCAGTCCGACAGCGGCATGAGCAAGGAAGACATTGACCGTATGGTTAAGGAAGCTGAAGCACATGCAGCAGAGGATAAGAAGCAGAAGGAAGCTATCGATATCCGCAACAATGCAGATTCTCTGGTATACCAGGCTGAAAAGGCAATCAAGGACGTTGGAGACAAGGCTGACAAGGCACAGGTTGACAAGGTTCAGGCTGCTATCGATAAGGTTAAGGAGGCTCTCAAGGGCACTGACACCGAAGCTATCAAGAAGGCAGCTGATGAGCTTCAGCAGCCTCTGTATGAGATGAGCTCAGCAGCATATCAGGCAGCTGGCGGTGCAGATGCAGCTGCTGGCGCACAGGCTGGTCCTCAGCAGGGTGCACAGCAGAGCGCACCAGCAGACGATGACGTGGTAGACGCTGAGTACACCGAAGTTAAGGACGATAAGAAATAAGAAACGGCAGCAATCGGGCTGACATTGGTAAGCGAGCGTCGCACAGAGCTGCGGCGCTCAATTACTTCTTTTGAAATTAGGTGGTGCAACGTGAGCGATAAAAGAGATTATTATGAAGTCCTGGGAGTCCAGAAGGGCGCCTCGGATGATGAATTAAAAAAGGCCTATAAGAAGCTGGCACGCAAATACCATCCGGATCTTAACCGTGATGACCCTAAGACCGCCGAGGAAAAGTTCAAGGAGGTCAATGAGGCCTATGACGTGCTGAAGGATCCCCAGAAGCGTGCCCAGTACGACCAGTTCGGACACGCAGCCTTTGAAGGCGGTTCTGGCGGTGGCGGCGGCTACGGCGGATTTGGAGGATTCGGCGGAGGCGGATTCTCCGGAGGAGATTTCGGCGGCTTCGATTTTGGCGATATATTTGGAGATATTTTTGGCGGCGGAAGCCGTGGGTCCCGTCGTCAGGGACCGGAAAGAGGTGCTGACCTCCGCTATGATTTGGAGCTGACCTTTGAGGAGGCTGCCTTTGGCAAGGAGACAGAACTTCGTGTTCCCCGTACAGAAAACTGCGAGAAGTGTCATGGAACTGGCGCAGCACCAGGCACAGAGCCTGAGACCTGCCCTAAGTGTCATGGTTCTGGACAGGTACAGACAGTACACAATACACCCCTTGGCCGCATGATGAGCAGCAGCACCTGCGACAGATGCCATGGTTCAGGAAAAATCGTGAAGAATCCATGTCCGGACTGCGGCGGCCGTGGCCAGAAGCGTGTGGAGAGAAAGATTAAGGTAAAAATCCCTGCTGGCGTAGGCGAAGGTTCCCGTATCCGTGTATCCGGAGGCGGCGAAGCAGGACTTCGTGGCGGACAGAGTGGCGATTTGTACGTATACATTTTTGTGAAGCCACATAAGTTCTTCACCCGCAGTGAAACCGATGTGTACAGCGAGGTTCCTATATCCTTCGTGCAGGCAGCACTGGGGGATACTGTAGAGGTTCCTACGCTTCACGGACAGATTGAGCTTAAGATACCTGCCGGTACCCAGTCCGGAAAGCAGTTCCGCCTGAGAGGCAAGGGTATTCCAAAGCTCAGAGGTGACGGAAACGGCGACCATTATGTAAAGGTCAAGGTTCTCACACCTCAGAAACTTACGGACAAGCAGAAAAAGCTTCTTCGGGAGTTCGGAGAGCTTTGCGGAGAAAACGTAAATCCCGAGCAGAAGTCCTGGAAGGACAGCGTAAAGCGCTTTTTCGGCAAGGAATAAATAATTTATCCCTGCACAGAATTGATTGCATTTGCATGAATTCTATGCAGGGATTTTTGTTTTCATGATATTTAGAGTATAATGATTATATCTGACCATTGTACAAAGGCTGTATCAGGAGTTTGCTGCAGCTGAAAATATATCAATAAATTTAAAGGAGAGATGATTTTTGAATTGGATAGAGGTAGCTGTAAAAACAAGTCATGAGGCTGCTGAGGTTATTGCCGAGCTTCTACATGAGCTGGGCGCTACTGGAGCGGTTATAGATGATCCGGTGGTTGTAAATGACTATATTGAGTCCGGCGTGTGGGATTATACTGATATTCCCTACAAAGAGGATGCATCCGTGGTGACGGTTACGGCATATCTTCCTGACAATGAGGATTTGGAGGACCGCATGAAGCACCTTCATGAGGGGCTGAAGGATATTGAAGCCCGTGGCACAAGCATTGCTCCTGGAACGGTTTCCACCAAGCCAATGGAGGATGTGAACTGGGCTGAAAACTGGAAGAAGTATTTCCATGCAGAGCGTGTCAGCGAGCATATTGTGATCAAGCCCACCTGGGAGGAATATGAGCCGCAGGAGAATGATATTGTAATAGAGCTTGACCCGGGTGAGGCCTTTGGAACAGGCTATCATCCCACTACAGCCATGTGCATAAAGGAGCTGGAAAGGCTCATCAAGCCTGACATGAAGGTGTTTGATGTGGGAACAGGCTCAGGAATCCTTGCAATCGCCTCTGTTAAGCTTGGCGCAAAGGACGTTACAGCTGTGGACTACGACAAGACCGCATTGAAGGTGGCAAGAGAAAATCTTCGTCAGAACAAGGTGGAAGATGTAATAAAGCTTGGTCAGAGCGATATCATGAAGCAGGTTGAGGGCAAGGCTGACCTAGTTATTGCAAATATTATTGCGGATATTATCATCCGCCTGTTTGACGAGCTTGAAGACCATCTGAATCCAGGTGGCAAGCTTCTTGCCAGCGGAATTATTGACGGCAGAGCCGAAGATGTAGTTGCTGCTGCAGAGGCACATGGTCTAGTAGTTGAGAAAATGGAACATTCCAAGGAATGGACAGCCATGGTTCTCAGCTACGGGAGGTAAGAATGCGGAGACTTTTCACTGAGGCGGAGCTTTCGGAAATTATGTATATTGATGGGGGAGATGCCCATCATCTTATGCATGTATTAAGAGCCAAAATCGGTCAGACAGTTGTACTGGTGGACGGCAACGGCGTGGCAGGAGAAGCAGAAATAATATCTTATGAGGATGACAGGGTGACACTGAAACTCCTTAAGGTTTTGGATGAAAATAGAGATTCTCCCATAGAGATTACCATTCTTCAATGTCTGCCAAAATCCGATAAAATGGATTTCATTGTTCAAAAGGCTGTGGAGCTTGGAGCAAATTTTGTCCAGCCCATCCGCAGCGCTAACTGTGTGGTCCGCTACGATGCAAAAAAATCCGCTGACAGGGTGAAAAAGTGGCAGAGGATTGCGGATGAGGCGGCAAAACAGTGTGGCAGAGGACGGCTGCTGAAGGTGCAGGAGATAGAGGATATCAAGGTCTGGCTGAAGAAATTTTCCGAGGAAAAGGATGATTCCACTGTGCTGCTCTTTTGCTACGAAGGAGAAAATGATTTATCTATTGGAAAAATTCTTCAGAATGCCAGGGAAAACGGAGTGGAGAAATATTTTCTCCTCATAGGTCCGGAAGGGGGCTTTTCACTGGAGGAGGCTCAGGCTGTACTGGAGGCTGGCGGACACAGTGTTACACTGGGACCAAGGATTCTCAGGGCGGAAACTGCCGCCGTGGCAGCTATGTCTGTTGTTCAGTTTGCCTGCGGAGATTTAGGACGGTAAAATTTTTATAGATAGGAGAAATTGTGTCAGTGAGACCAAAGGTTGCGTTAACCACCCTCGGATGCAAGGTCAATCAGTTTGAAACTGAAACCATGGAGGGACTTTTCAAGCAGAAGGGCTATGAAATAGTTCCATTCACCGATGCGGCGGATTATTACATTATAAATACATGCTCGGTGACAAATCTTGGCGAGCGGAAATCGAGACAGCTTATAAGAAGAGCTCACCGGCAGAATGAAAAGGCAATTATCGCTGTAACAGGATGCTACTCACAGGTGGCCCCGGAGCAGGTGAAGGCAATTGAGGGTGTCAGGGTGGTTTTGGGAACCCGTGAAAGAAGCCATATTGTGGAGTATGTGGAGCAAGCGGCAAGGGAAGACGGGATTCTTGACGAAATTACTGATGTAATGAAAAGTAGGGATTTTGAGGACATCCCCCTTTATGATGTGCCGCAGCGCACCAGAGCTTTCCTTAAAATTCAGGAGGGATGTGAAAATTTCTGTACCTACTGCATTATTCCCTATGCAAGAGGTCCGCTTAAATCCAGACATCCTGAAAGTGTCCGTACAGAGGCGGAAAAGCTGATAAAAATGGGCTTTAAGGAGATTGTTCTCACGGGAATCCATCTGGGAGCCTACGGTCGTGATTTGGAAGATGATGTGACGCTGGCTGATGCGGCGAGAGCTGTACTTGAAATCCCCGGCAATGACCTTAGAAGGCTGAGGCTTGGTTCATTGGAGTCCATCGAGCTTTCACCAGAGCTTTTTGAGCTTATCCGCTCCGACAAACGCTTTGCAAAGCACCTACACCTTCCCCTTCAGGCAGGTTCTGATGCGGTGCTGAAGGCAATGAACCGCCATTACGACAAGGCGGAGTTCGCAAAGCTTATACAGCATGTTGAGGAAGAGGTTCCGGGAATTGCGATTTCTACGGATATCATTGTTGGCTTCCCGGGGGAAACCGAGGAAATGTTCCAGGAGGGTCTGGATTTCGTGGAAAAAATGAATTTTTCACGGATGCATGTTTTTCCCTATTCAAAAAGGGATGGTACCCCGGCAGCCCGTAGAACTGACCAGATTCCCTCCGAGGTGAAAAAGGAAAGGGCGCATCGGATGCAGGAGCTGGCCCAGAGCAAAACCCGTGAATTTGAAAAGGGATTTCTGGGGCGCACCATGGATGTGCTTTTTGAAACCAATACCGATGGCGAGTGGGACGGCCTGACGGAAAATTACATTAGAATCTACACTGATGGAAAAGTGTCCGGGGGAGAAATTTATCCAATGAAGCTCGAAAAGCTTTATAAGGACGGAATTTGGGGAGTTCCTGCAGAAAATTAATTTCAATGCAGGTTTTTATACCACAAAAATCGAATATGTAGCACATGGTATTAACGAGAGGAGGTGCACACGATGTCTGATTGTATTTTTTGCAAAATAGCAGCCAAGGAAATTCCTTCAAATAAGGTTTATGAGGATGATATGGTTCTTGCCTTTAAGGATTTGGAACCCCAGGGGCCTGTGCATGTTCTTGTCATTCCTAAAAAACACATTGGAAGCCTTTTGGAGCTGGGCAATGACGACAGGGAACTGATGGCTCACATTACCTGTGATGTTATTCCACAGCTTGCAAAGGAACTCAACATTGATGAAAAAGGTTTCCGCACAGTTGTAAATACAGGTGATGATGGAGGACAGACAGTAAAGCATATTCATTTCCACCTGATAGGCGGTCGTTCGATGCAGTGGCCTCCTGGCTGAGGCTAATCGAGACCCCGTATCAAAATCGTTGACATGGATATACTGTATCATGTATAATAATCGGGTGTAGTTGTAAAATACACTCCCATGTCAAGTGGAGGGGGGGAAAGATAAATGGCTAACGAAATCAAGGTTGGAAAAAACGAATCCATCGATAGTGCTCTCCGCAGATTTAAGCGTACTTGCCAGAAGGCTGGTACTTTGGCAGAAGTTAGAAAACGTGAACATTACGAGAAGCCAAGTGTTAAGCGTAAGAAGAAATCTGAGGCTGCACGTAAGCGTAGGTATAGAGCCTAATCGCTGAACGTATCTGCAGTGTACGGTTGGAGGTAATGTCGGTGTCAATTAAAGATAGGTTGACAGAGGACATGAAGGCCGCCATGAAGGCAAAGGCCGATGGAAAACAGCAGCTGGCTGTTATCCGCATGGTTCGCTCCGCAATTCGCCAGCAGGAAATTGATGGCAAGACGGAGCTGGACGATAATGGCGTTATAGCTGTTATAAGCAAAGAAGTAAAGATGCGCAAGGACTCTCTTGAGGAATTCAAGAAGGGCGGTCGTGAGGACCTGGTAGCGCAGACTGAGGCAGAAATTGCTGTGCTGATGCCGTACCTTCCCGAGCAGCTTTCTGAAGCTGACGTTAGAACCCTTGTGGAAGAGGCGATAGCCGCTAGCGGTGCATCTTCTCAGAAGGATATGGGCAAGGTCATGGGACTGTTGATGCCTAAGGTCAAGGGCCGTGCGGACGGAAAAATGGTGAATACCATTGTTCGTGAGCTCTTGAATGCATAAGTATTTTCCGGAGCAGCCGGGACGTGTAGCGTCCCGGCTGCTTTTTCGTGTGTTCCCTTTTTTTGAAGGAACGTATACAAAGCCATTGTGATATAATTGTTCCTATGTTAGTTAATATACTATACATTAAATTTTTGGAGGAATTTTAACATGAGCTTTGAAGAAAATATCCGCAAAGTAGTACCATACGTTCCTGGTGATCAGCCACGTCACAAGACCATTAAACTCAACACAAATGAGTGCCCTTACCCTCCTTCTCCGAAGGTAATTGAGGCTTTGAAAAATACAGATTATGAGGAACTGCGCCGCTATCCTGATCCGGTGTGCCGGGATTTGGTTCACACTATTGCGGAATATTACGGCCTGAAGGATGAGCAGGTTTTTGTCGGAGTTGGCTCCGATGATGTAATTTCCATGAGCTTTCTGACCTTTTTTGCCGGAAAGAAGCCGGTTCTTTTCCCAGAGATAACCTATTCCTTCTATGATATCTGGGCTAATGTATATGACATTCCCTTCGAGAAGGTTCCTCTGGCTGCAGACAACGGTCTGGATGTTGAGGGCTTTAAGAGAGAAAATGGCGGCATAGTTTTTGCCAACCCTAATGCTCCTACCGGTGTTCTCGAGGGGCTGGATGTTGTTGAAGAGATTTTGAAGTCCAATCCGGATTCCATTGTCATCGTGGATGAGGCTTACATTGATTTTGACGGCGAGTCCGCAATTTCCCTTTTGGACAAATATGAAAATCTCATTATCACCAGAACCATGTCCAAGTCCAGAGCGTTGGCTGGAATGCGCATTGGTTATGCATTCGGCAGCACAAAGCTCATCAAGTATCTGAACGATGTAAAGTTCTCCGTAAATTCCTATACTATGAACCTTCCTTCACTGGTTGCTGGTAAGGCAGCAATGGAGGATGACGAGTACTTCCGCAAGATTACAGCCATGACCATTGAAACCCGTGAATGGACCAAAGCTGAGCTGAAAAAGAGAGGCTTTGTTTTCAACGATTCCAAAACAAACTTCGTTTTTGCAACAAAACCTGGAGTATCTGCAAAAGACCTTTTTGAAGAGCTGAAAAAGCGTGATATAATAGTAAGGTACTTCAATACTCCGCTGCTGAAGGATTACCTCCGTATTTCCACCGGCACAAAGGAGGAAATGGAGCAGTTCATCAAGGTTCTTGATGAAGTTCTTGAAGAGATGCAGTAAAATTTTGGAAGGTGACAGCAGGGTATGGCTCTTAAAACTATGGAAGCCTGGATGGCAGATTACATGAAATCCTTTTACAATAGTGACCCCGACATACAGAAGGGGATTCTTATGAAGGAGGAGCATACCTGGTACGTGGAGAGATACAGCCGTGAGCTGGCTCTCCACCTGGGCCT
Source organism: bacterium (assembly GCA_963592185.1). Taxonomy (GTDB): domain Bacteria; phylum Bacillota; class Negativicutes; order Selenomonadales; family Selenomonadaceae; genus CAVAVT01. The sequence goes on from CAVAVT010000006.1 coordinate 16,689, forward strand.
TTCGGAGCATGATGTGGAGCTGGCTACAATGATCGGCCTTTTCCACGACATTGGGAGATTCAGGCAGTTTACCCTGTATCAGACCTTTGTGGATGCTATATCAGAGGATCATGCAGGACTAAGTGTGAAGGTTTTGAAGGAACAGCCCTTTATGGAGGAGCTGGATCCTGAGGATCTGGACTTAGTCTATTTTGCTATTATGAATCACAACAAAAAGGTCATAGAAAAGACCGATGACAAGAGAAAACTTCTTTTCGCACGACTGATAAGGGATGCGGATAAGCTGGACATCTACCGTGTGCTGGAGCCGTTTTTGGGACCTTCAGACGGCAAGGGCTTTGCCCCGGATTTTTTAGAAAAATTTGCACGGGGAGAGCAGGTGGATTACAATAAAATACGTACCAATGACGACAGGAAGCTTGTGCGGCTCATGTGGGTCTATGATGTGAACTTCGCCTGGACATTGAAGCGCATCGTGGAACGGGGCTATGTGGACAAGATTGCAGCCAATCTTCCTGACAATCCGGATATGAAAAAGGGCGTTGAAAGACTGCGTTCATACATTGAATCCAAATGCCTGGAAAAGGATGTATCTGGAATTGGACCAGAAAATTAATTTTTAAGCAGGATATTTTATGCGTAGGTAGAAGTAAAACTATTCTAGGCATTTAAAATAAAAAAACGGGAATCCCCGTACAAAAGGAGTATTACTTTATGGCAGATAAAGCGGCGATGGCAGACAACAATATGGTTTCTTCCAATTTTATTCAAAATGCCATTGATGAAGACCTGAAGCAGGGAAAATACAGTGAAGGTATACATACCAGGTTTCCGCCTGAGCCAAACGGCTATCTTCATGTAGGTCATGCAAAATCCATATGCCTGAATTTTGGTCTGGCAAATAAATATGACGGATTGTGCAATCTTCGTTTTGACGATACAAATCCCACAAAGGAGGATACAGAATATGTTGACTCCATACAGGCTGATGTAAAGTGGCTGGGATTCAGCTGGCAGGACAGAATGTATTATGCCTCCGACTATTTCCCGAAGCTCTATGAATATGCTGTAGAGCTTATTAAGCGTGGTCTTGCATATGTGGATGACCTTACAGCTGATGAGATTCGTGAGTATCGTGGAACTCTGACTGAGCCTGGTAAGGAAAGCCCATACAGAAACCGCAGTGTTGAAGAAAATCTGGAGCTTTTCGAGAAGATGAAGTCCGGAGAGCTGGAGGATGGCTCCAAGGTTCTTCGTGCAAAGATTGATATGGCATCTCCCAATATCACCATGAGAGATCCTGTTATCTACCGTATAGCCCATGCAGCTCATCACCGCACTGGGGATGAATGGTGCATTTATCCTATGTATGACTTTGCACATCCTCTGTCAGATGCAATAGAGGGCATTACCCATTCCATCTGCACACTGGAGTTTGAGGATCATCGTCCTTTCTATGACTGGCTTCTTGAGTCCCTGGGATTTGATGCAAATACCCGTCCACGCCAGATAGAATTTGCACGTCTGAACCTTACAAATACAGTAACCAGCAAGAGAAAGCTCCGCCAGCTGGTGGAGGAAGGCTATGTTGCCGGCTGGGACGATCCCCGTATGCCGACAATTTCCGGTCTGCGCCGCCGTGGATATACCCCTGCAGCTATCAGGGATTTCTGCGAGCGCATCGGTGTTGCAAAGAGCAACAGCCTTGTGGACTATGCAATGCTTGAGCACTGTGTCCGTGAGGATCTGAATGCAAATGCTGACCGTGTTATGGCGGTTCTTCGTCCTTTGAAGGTGGTTATTACAAATTATCCTGAGGGACAGAGCGAATATGTTGTGGCTGAAAACCATCCATATCGTGGTGGACATCGCTACATGACCTTCTCCAGAGAGATTTTCATTGAGCAGGATGACTTCATGGAGGAGCCTCCAAAGAAGTTCTTCCGTCTGAAGCCAGGCGGAGAGGTTCGTCTGAAACATGCTTATATAATTAAGTGTGAAGAGGTAATAAAGGATGCCGATGGCAATGTGGTAGAGCTGCACTGCACCTATGACCCTGAGTCCAAAACCGGCGGCGCAACAGCGAACCGCAAGGTCAAGGGAACTCTTCACTGGGTTGATGCGGCTTCCGCAATTGATGCAGAGGTCCGCCTTTATGACTTCCTCATTGAAACAGATGAAAATGGCGAAGTACCTTCCAACTTCCTTGAGGCTGTAAACAGTAAGTCTCTTGAGGTAATAAAGGATGCCAAGGTGGAAGAAAGCCTGCGCTATACCGCAGAAGGCACACATTACCAGTTCCTTCGTGAGGGATATTTCTGCGTAGATCCGGACACAACTCCGGGACACCCTGTTTTCAACAGAGTTGTAGGCCTGAAGGACACCTGGGCTAAAGTAAGCAAGAAGGGATAATTATGTCAAAGATACCCAAGAACCTTTCCGATAAGGATATGTTTAAGGATTATCAGGAGGATACCTCCATCGAGTCGGCCTTCATGGCCGCAGAGGCAGCTGATGCAAAGCGTAAGCGCAGCAGTCAGAAGCCAGAGCCGGATATAAAAATTGCATATCTGACTCCGGATATTGTTGAAAAGCTGGGAAAACTTCTTCTTGAGTTAAAGTTAAATCTTTATCAGGAGGGAGAAAAGGGATTTAAGATGCGTGTAAAGCGTGAGGGCCGTCAGATTATTCTGGAGCCAGATCTTCCCAAAAAGAAATAAACAGCTTTATTTAATATGAGGAGTGAATGTCAAAGTGCTTAGTAGTACAACCGTAGCTATTGTCATTTTCGTAGCGGCATATGCGCTGATTATTTCCGAGAGGGTTCATAGAACCATCGTCGGTATTGTAGGCGCAATGCTCATGATTATCTGTGGTATTCTTACCCAGGACACAGCAATTACCCATATTGATTTCAATACATTGGGATTGCTCATTGGTATGATGTGTATTGTAAATATTACCAGTGAGACAGGATTGTTCAACTTCCTGGCAATCTGGGCGGCAAAAAAGGTTAAGGCTCAGCCTGTAGCATTGCTTGTGGCTCTTTCCTTCATCACCATGATTTGCTCAGCTCTCCTGGATAATGTAACCACAGTTCTTCTGACTGTGCCCATTACCTTCAGCATTACATCTCAGCTGAAGGTGGATGTAAAGCCGTTCCTGATTGCTCAGATTCTGGCATCAAACATCGGCGGTACAGCAACCCTTATCGGTGATCCTCCGAACATTATGATCGGCAGCGCCGTTGGACTGAGCTTCATGGATTTCATTGTAAACAACACAGCAATCTGTATTTTGATTTACATTGTTACCGTAGCATTGCTCATTCTGCTTTATAACAAGAAGCTTCACACCACTGAGGAGCTCAAGGCACAGGTAATGAAGCTGGATGCTGTTTCTGAGATTACCGACAAACCTCTCATGGTAAAATGCCTTGCTGTTATTTTCTTTACCATGCTGTTGTTCGTACTTCATAGCACTCTGCATCTGGAAACCGCAACTGCGGCTCTCACAGGTGCCGGTATCCTGCTTCTCATCACCTATACTCGTAATGAGTCCATGATTGCCAAGATTTTCAGCAAGGTAGAATGGACAGCAATCTTCTTCTTTGCCGGCCTGTTCGTATTGGTAGGCGGTCTGGTTGAAACCGGTGTTATCAGAATGCTGGCTGAAGAGGCAATCAAGATTACCAACGGAAGCGTTCCTGCAACAGCAATGCTGATTCTCTGGATGAGTGCTTTCGCATCTGCATTCATCGATAACATTCCGTTCGTTGCAACTTTGATTCCTTTGATTAAGGACATGGGCGCAATGGGACTTACCAACTTGGATCCCATGTGGTGGTCACTTTCCCTGGGCGCATGCCTCGGCGGAAATGGTACTCTGATTGGCGCCAGCGCAAATGTAGTTGTTGCTTCCATGGCAGCACAGCGTGGCAACCCAATTTCCTTCATCGGCTACATGAAGATAGCTCTGCCAATGATGATTATTTCCATTATCATCAGCAGCGTTTATGTATATCTCCGTTACCTTTGATTGAAAATTAATTATGATTCTATACTCCCTGTGGGCTTTCGTCCTGCAGGGAGTATTTTTCTTTATATATGGACTTATTCATAGAGGAAATATATCATGCAATGGCGAATTGTATGACAAATACCTTTTTTATAACTCGAAGGAGGCAGCCTGCCATGAATGAACAGACTGTATACAAAAATAAAATTTTCTCTAAGAATATATATGGATTCGTCATTGCAATGACTCTGCTGCTGACGATGCTGATAACGACCGGTACAGGATTCGCTCAGTCAGAAGTTTCAAAGGGAACTCTGCTCTTTGTTCCTCACGACAACAGGCCTATTTCCTCAAGTGAAACCGCTGAAGTGGCACAGGCAGCTGGCTGGACAGTGATAGTTCCTCCGGAGGAGCTTTTGAGCCGTGGAACAGAGGAGCCGGGCAATCCAGAGGAACTGTGGAAATGGGTGGAAGAAAATATCGGCAGGGCTGACGGAGCTATGCTGTCATCGGATTCCATGATTTATGGAGGACTTATAGCCTCCAGAAAACATCAGCTATCAGAGGATGTACTTATTGCAAGGGCTGAGAAGTTCAGGGAGCTGAGAAAAAATCATCCGGGACTGAGGCTGTATGTGTTTGATTCCCTTATGCGTACTCCGAAGGATGGGGGATACTCAGGCAACGAGGAGCCAAAGTACTATCTGGTTTACGGCGGACATATTTTTAACCGTTCAGCACTGGAGGATAAGCTGACTACAGAAAAACTTTCTCCAGCGGAGGAAAAAAAGCTGCAGTTCCATAGGGAGGCTATTCCCCAGGAGGTCTGGAAGGACTGGTCTGAGAGGAGAGCAAAGAACCTCAAAGTAACAAAGCTCTTGATGGATATGGTTAAGGAGGATGTCATCAGTTATATGGTTGTGGGAAAGGACGATAATGCGCCGCTTTCCGCCACCCATATGGAAGGCGCAGAGCTTGAAAAATACGGCGCTGACATTCCAAAAACCAAATTCCAGATTTTATCAGGAATTGATGAATATGGACTTCTGCTTTTAACTAGAGGGATAAACGATATAAAAGGAAAGCTTCCATTTGTGTATGTGCTGTACGCTCCGGGAGTGGGAGCAAAAATGATTCCTGACTACGCAGATATTCCCATTGGAGAGGCGGTAAGGTCACATATTCTTGTGGCTGGAGGAATGCAGGTAAACAGGCCGGACAATGCTGACGTGATATTGGTGGTTCATACCAATGGCAACGGAGTCATGGGGGATGGAAATGCCAAATACTACAGCTGGAAGGGTCTGATAAATAACGGATTGGACCGTGACACAACTTGGGACACCCTTTCAAATGTTATGACCTGGGTTAATGCTGGGAAAAATGTTGCTCTTGCGGATATTGCCTTCACCAACGGTTCTGATAATGCCCTGATGAACAGGCTGAAGGATTATGGACTGCTTTTCCATCTGGGGGCCTATGGAGGATGGAATACAGCCACCAATACCACTGGCTTTGTCATTGGAACAGGAATGCTGGCACAGGATATGCCTACGGACAATATCGACAGGCTTCTTCTGAGAAGATACGTGGAGGACTGGGGCTATCAGGCAAATGTAAGACCGGCGGCAGGCAATTCCGTTGGAGGCTTTAGAGAGGGCGGAGTATACCTTCACCTTGGAAGCAGGGAAAAGGGAGTTGAAGCCAGGGCCACCAAGCTCATGAGAGATTTTGTAATGGAAAATCTCCCACCCTTTGACAATCTGGACACTGTGAAGGTAAGCTTCCCTTGGCACAGAATGTTTGAAGCGGATATGAGCTATGGCAAGTAATTTCCGTTTGACGTGAAATATATCATTGATATATAATAACACTCGTATATTGCAAATCCTGTGAAGCAGAATATTAGGACTGTATCCAGTTTAAGAGAGCCGGCGGAAGGTGTGAGCCGGTACGGAAAGGTCTGAACTCGCTGTGGAGGAGTGACACTGTCAACGTTGGCTGCGTTAAGGCCGAGAGAGGACGGCATGAGCCGTCAATCAGGGTGGTACCGCGAATTTCATCGTCCCTGGCCGAAAATCGGCCAGGGACTTTTTATTTGCATGATGCATATTGAGGAGGAAATATTTAATGGAGAAGTATTCACCGAGTACAATCGAAAAAAAGTGGCAGGAGAAATGGGAAGCAGATCAGGTTTTCAAAACTGAAATGGATTTGAACAAGCCAAAATACTATGCTCTGGAAATGTTCCCTTATCCTTCCGGAAACCTTCACATGGGACATGTACGCAACTATTCCATCGGTGATGTTCTTGCTCGCTACAAGACAATGGCAGGCTTTAACGTGCTTCATCCAATGGGCTTTGATTCCTTTGGAATGCCAGCAGAAAATGCGGCAATCAAGCACGGAGTAAAGCCCTCTGACTGGACCTTCTCCAACATTGAGAATATGAAGAAGCAGCAGCGCAGTATGGGTCTTGCCTATGATTGGGACAGAGAGGTTGAAACCTGCCGTCCCGACTATTACCGCTGGACCCAGTGGCTTTTCCAGCTGTTCTACAAGAGAGGCCTGGCCTACAAGAAAAAGGCTTCTGTAAATTGGTGTGACACCTGCGGAACTGTACTTGCAAACGAGCAGGTTATTGATGGCAAGTGCTGGCGTTGTGATTCCGATGTAAGGAAAAAGGATCTTTCCCAGTGGTTCCTTAAGATTACCGATTATGCAGATGTGCTGCTGAAGGATTTGGACAAGCTTAAGGGATGGCCAGAGCGAGTAAAGACTATGCAGGACAACTGGATTGGCCGCAGCGAAGGTCTTGAGTTCCATCTTGAGGTTCCTGAGCTTGAGGAGCAGTTGGAGGTTTATACCACCCGTCCGGATACCGCTTACGGAATTACCTTTGTGGCACTGGCTGCAGAGCATCCTCTCATTGAAAAGATTCTGAGCAAGGTTTCAGCTGACAAGGCTGAGGAAATCAAGGCATTCTGTGAAAAGGCACGCAATCAGTCTGACATGGAGCGTACCTCCAGCGAATCCGAAAAAGAAGGTATTTTCACTGGAATCTATGCAATCAATCCTTTCAACGGCAACAAGGCACAGCTCTGGGTAACTAATTACGTACTGGCTGACTACGGCACCGGCGCAATCATGGGTGTTCCTTCTGGAGACCAGCGTGACTGGATGTTTGCAAAGAAGTATGATATCCCCATTATTCTCACCCTTCAGCCCAAGGACAAGGAGCTGAAGCTGGAGGAAATGGATTCAGCCTATGTGGAGCACGAGGGCGTTCTTGTTAATTCCGGAAAATTCACCGGAATGGAAATGAAGGATGCTGTAGGCGCTATTATTGACGAGGCTGAGGCACAGGGCTTCGGCAAGCGCAAGGTAAACTACCGTCTCCGTGACTGGCTCATTTCACGTCAGCGTTACTGGGGCGCACCGATTCCTATCGTATACTGCGACAAATGCGGAGAGGTTCTCGTTCCAGAGGAACAGCTGCCGGTACTTCTTCCTGAGGATGTTAAATTCGACCAGGGTTCCGTATCCCCACTGGCACAGAGCGACAGCTTTGTAAACTGCACCTGTCCTAAATGCGGCGGCCATGCAAGACGTGAAACTGATACCATGGATACCTTCATTTGCTCCTCCTGGTATTATCTGAGATACACCGATCCACACAATGACAAGGCTCCTTTTGACAAGGACAAGGTAAACTACTGGGCGCCTGTTGACCAGTACATCGGCGGAATTGAACATGCTATACTGCATCTTCTCTATTCCCGTTTCTTTACCAAAGTTCTTCGTGATGCTGGAATGGTGGACTTCGATGAGCCATTTAACAACCTGCTTACCCAGGGCATGGTTCTCAAGGACGGTTCCAAAATGTCCAAGTCCAAGGGCAATGTTGTATCCCCTGAGGAAATTATTGCAAAGTACGGCGCAGACACCGCACGTCTCTTCATCCTTTTTGCAGCACCGGTTGACAGGGACCTTGATTGGAGCGATCAGGGCGTTGAGGGTGCATTCCGCTTCCTGAACAGAGTATGGCGCATCATTGGGAAATTTGAGGATAAGATTAAGAACTCCTCTGATGAATATGATGTATCTGCACTGACCAAGGATGAAAAGGAACTTCGCCGTATACTCCATACCACAATTAAGAAGGTAACTGAGGACATCAGCGACCGCTTCATGTTCAACACCGCAATAAGCTCAATCATGGAGCTGGTTAATGCATTCTACACATTCCAGGATTCCGAGGATGTAAACGGCGGACTGGTACGTGAGACCTCTCTGAATCTCGTTAAGCTTTTGGCACCATTTGCTCCTCATATTACAGAAGAGCTTTGGAACAAACTGGTTGGAGAAGGCAGCGTTCATCAGCAGAAGTGGCCTTCCTATGATGAGGCAGCAACCAAGCTGGCTGAGGTAGAAATCGTACTTCAGATTAATGGCAAGGTTCGTGACAAGCTGGTGGTTCCTGCGGACGTTGACAAAGCAGCAATGGAAAAGCTGGCAATGGAGCAGGAAAAGGTAAAAGAGCTTACCGCTGGCAAGACTATAGTTAAGGTAATTGCTGTTCCTAAAAAGCTTGTAAATATTGTTGTGAAATAACTTAATTAATAATAATTCTTTATCGAGAATGTTTTGACAGACCTCTTTTATGGTGATATAATTCCGTAAAAGAGGTCTTTTTTAGGAGTAAATGCCCATGCTTTTGCGATAAAGATCGGAGTTCAAAAATGTTTATAGAACAGTTGATAGACACTCATGGGGGAGCTTCCCTGGGTGCACAGCATTTCACAGACAATGCTATGTTGACACATCCGGGCTTTTACATTGATTTATTTGCCGTTGCAATACTTGCATGTATCTGGTATATGATTTCTCCGTATGCCAATTACTCAGTAAGATACAAGCGGTACAGATGGCTGATGATGAGCTGTGTCCTTTTATTGGCATCAGATATCTCAACCTATTTTGTGCCCCATGAAAATGCCGGTATGGTCTCAATGGTGGTGTACTGTCTTGCTTACATGGCATATACTCCTGTGATATGGGCTTCCTATAAGTATTTTCAGGTCAATATGATCGGGGTATACGATTTTTCTTTTTCAAACAGGATTATTTTAGGGCTGTGCGGCGTTGATATTTTTCTTACCTTAACATCCTTTTATACCGGGTGGTTCCTGTATCTCTCCCCGGAGGGAGTACCTACAAGGGGCGAAGGGTATATATTCCATATACTCCTGTTGTCCTGCTGTCTTTTTATGGTAATAAGGGTTATACTGACCCACAGGAATTATATGGACTCCCATAGATTCATAATACTGCTTAGCTTCTTTGTTCCAAGCGTTATAGCAAGTATTATTATCGCTGTTGAGGGAACCAATTTTGTTCCTCTGGCTATTGCCTATTCAGTAATAATGATATTTATTACGCTTCAGAGCAGCGAGCTGTCCACGGATTTTCTTACCGGAGCATTGAACCGGCGTGCCATGGAAACCTTTGTACATGAGCTGATTCTCCGGTCTGAGGAGGACCGTACCTTCGGTGCAATAATGATAGACCTGGACAAGTTCAAATCCATCAATGATACCTACGGCCATGATGCCGGAGATATGGCACTGAGGGAAACGGTAACACTTCTGAAGAACAGTGTGAGACGAAGAGATTTGGTGGTACGCCTTGGCGGAGACGAATTTCTGGTGGTGCTGGAAACTGTCCGTTCTATAGGGGATTTGGAAGTGGTGGTACAGCGCATCAAGAATCGAAATGAGCATCTGAACAGTACTGGAAAGTATCCATTTAAAATTAATTTTAGTATTGGCTATGATTTGTACGACCCGGCAAGTGGAAATACCTTTGAACGTTTTTACAAAAATCTGGACAACAGAATGTATTCAGAAAAAAAGGACCGCCGCCGGAGCTAGTACGCCCTGCTGGATTTATTGACAGCGGTGAAATTGCTATGATATAATCTATGCGGTACCGCGGAAGTTTGTCCTTCCGTCCTTTGGGACGGAGGGGCTTTATTTTTATACAGGAGGAATTACTGTGGAAGAGAATAACCAGAATAATATTCCCAAGGTATATGATCCAAAATCCTTTGAGAAGAAATGGTATGAATATTGGGAGGAGAACAAGCTTTTTCATGCTGAGCCGGATGAGAGCAAAAAGCCCTACAGCATAGTTATCCCCCCTCCGAATGTTACAGGACAGCTCCATATGGGCCACGCCCTGGACAACACCCTTCAGGATATTCTTATCCGTTTCCGCCGTATGCAGGGCTACAACACCTTGTGGATGCCGGGCTGCGACCACGCAGGAATTGCTACCCAGGCAAAGGTTGAGGGCGCTCTCCGTGAAGAGGGAACCAACCGCTATGAGCTTGGCCGTGAAAAATTCCTTGAGCGTGTATGGCAGTGGAAGGAAAAGTTCGGAAGCCGTATCATGTATCAGCTCCGTACACTTGGTTCCTCCTGTGACTGGGACCGTCAGCGTTTCACCATGGACGAGGGATGTTCCCGTGCTGTTCGTGAAGTATTCGTAAGCCTTTATGAAAAGGGTCTTATTTATCAGGGAACACGCATTACCAACTGGTGTCCTTCCTGCAACACAGCAATTTCTGATATAGAGGTTGAGCACGAGACTGAGAACGGACATCTCTGGCATCTCCGCTATCAGGTAGAGGGTACTGACCAGTACGTTGAGGTTGCTACCACCCGTCCTGAGACCATGTTTGGCGATACTGGCGTAGCTGTTCACCCTGAGGATGAAAGATATACAGATTTGGTAGGAAAAACATTGATTCTTCCTATTGTAAACCGCAGAATTCCTCTTTTTGCTGATGAATATGTAGATAAGAGCTTCGGAACTGGTGCTGTAAAGGTTACCCCGGCACATGACCCCAACGACTTTGAAATGGGACAGAGACATAATCTGGAGCAGATTAAGGTCATCAACAATGACGGAACCATGGGCGAGGGTGCTGGAAAGTACCAGGGCATGGACCGTTATGAGTGCCGCAAGGCTCTTGTCAAGGAGCTGGAGGAGCTTGGTGTGCTGGTCTCCGTTGAGGAGCATGAACATGCTGTGGGACATTGCTCCAGATGCCATAGCACTGTAGAGCCTATGGTATCCAAGCAGTGGTTTGTAAAAATGGAATCACTGGCAAAGCCGGCAATTGAGGCTGTTGAGGATGGACGTATCAAGTTCGTTCCGGAACGTTTTACCAAGATTTACACCGGATGGCTTGAGAACATCCGTGACTGGTGTATTTCCCGTCAGCTCTGGTGGGGACACCGTATACCTGCATGGTACTGCGATGACTGCGGTGAAACCAGCGTTTCCCGTACTGACCTTACCGAGTGTCCGCATTGCCATAGCCAACACATTCATCAGGACGAAGATGTACTGGACACCTGGTTCAGCTCCGGTCTCTGGCCTTTTGAAACCATGGGCTGGCCTGATGAAACTCCAGAGCTGAAGCAGTTCTATCCTACAGCAACCCTTGTAACCGGATATGACATTATCTTCTTCTGGGTTGCCCGTATGGTTATGATGGGACTGGAATTCGGCAAGGACATTCCTTTCCACCATGTATTTATTCACGGTCTCGTTCGTGACAGCCAGGGAAGAAAAATGTCCAAATCCCTTGGCAACGGTATTGACCCGGTTGAGGTTATTGAAAAGTATGGTGCTGATACTCTGCGATTCATGCTTATTACCGGCAACACCCCGGGCAATGACATGCGCTTCTACTGGGAGCGTGTAGAGTCCGCCAGAAACTTTGCAAACAAGCTTTGGAACGCTTCCAGATATATGCTCATGAACCTTGAGGGCTTTGACAGAAGCTTCAAGCCGTCTGCGGAGGACTATACCCTTGCGGACAAATGGATTCTTTCCCGTTACGGCAAGGTTTCCCGTGATGTTACCAAGAATCTTGAGAACTTTGAGCTTGGCGAGGCTGGCCGTGCACTTTACGACTTCATTTGGAATGAGTTCTGCGACTGGTACATTGAGCTTACCAAGGCAAGACTTTATGATAAGGAAAACGAGCGTGCTAGAAACACAGCTCTTTATGTGCTGAGCTATGTTCTGGAGCACACCCTCCGTCTCCTGCACCCCTTCATGCCATTTATCACTGAGGAAATCTGGCAGAAGGTTCCTCACTCTGATGAATTTAAGAGCATCATGGTGGCTGACTGGCCGGCTGGTGATGAACAGCTGATTGACGAAGCTGCAGAGTCTCACATGACCGCCATCATGGAGACTATAAAGACTGTCCGCAACCTCCGTGCAGAGGTAAATGCGGCACCTGGCAAGAAGAGCGAGGTTATCCTGAACTTCACTGACGAGGAGCTGCGCCCTGTATTTGCAGCAAATGAGGGCTACCTGACAGCACTGGCTGCAGCTGAGCCTGTAACAATCCAGCCAGCTGGTTCCGATAAGCCGGAGAATGCAATGGCAGGTGTGGTAAACGGTGTTGAAATCTATCTGCCGTTGAAGGACCTCATTGACGTGGAGAAGGAAACCGCACGTCTCAATAAGGAACAGGAAAAGCTTGTCAAGGAAATCAAACGCCTTGAGGGCAAGCTTGGCAATGCTGGCTTTTTGGCAAAGGCTCCTGCAGACGTAGTTGCAGGGGAAAAGGAAAAGCTCGCTGGCTATGAAGAAAAAATGAAGGCTGTTGTGGACCGCCTTGAATACCTGAAAACTATTTAAATAAATTAGCAATATCGGCCGAAGTTCATGGGGCAGCTGTCCCTTAAGCTTCGGCTGAATTGCTATGTTGGGAGATTTTTGCAAAATGAATTATCAAGAAGCTTTAAGCTATATGGAGCATCTGAACATTTTCGGCATTCAGCTGGGGCTGGGGAGAATTAAATACCTGATGGAGCTTTTAGGGAACCCCCAGGACAAGTATCGGACCATACATATAACAGGAACCAATGGCAAGGGCTCCACCTCCGCAATGCTTGCAAGCATACTGACCCAGTCAGGGCTTACTACAGGTCTTTATACCTCTCCGCACCTTGTTTCATACACCGAAAGAATGCAGATAGACGGGGAACTTATTAGCGAGGAGGCATTTGCTGACTGTATTTCAAGGGTTAGGGAAAAGGTGGAGCAAATGCTTTCTGAGGGTCAGGAACAGCCCACACTTTTCGAGGTTATCACCGCTGCGGCTTTTCTGTATTTTGCTGACAAAAAAGTGGACTACGCTGTTATTGAGGTGGGCCTTGGGGGACTTCTTGACTCCACAAATGTAATTACACCGGAGGTTTCTGTAATTACCAATGTGACTATGGAACATGCGGATAAGTGCGGAGGAACTCTTCAGGGAATAGCCCATCACAAGGCAGGAATCATTAAGCCCGGCGTGCCGGTGGTTACAGCCGCCAAAGGGGAGGCACTGGACATCATTCTTCAGGAGGCTGGGGAGAAAGGCTCCGATGTTTTCACAGCTGGCAGGGATTTTGAATCATCGATAACAGGCTTTGATGGCAAAGTACAGCACATGCTTTTAAAATCCACTCTTCTTGGGATTGAGGGTATGGAATATAACCTCCAGATGCTGGGAAGCTATCAGTCAGAAAACAGCTCACTGGCTATTATTACAGCTCTGCTTTTAAGCCAGGGAGATAAAAATGTAAGTATGGATACTATCAAGAAGGGCACTTCCCTTGTTCAGTGGCCGGGACGCTTTGAGAGGATGGATAAGGGTGAAAACCGCATTGTTATAGACGGAGCGCACAATCCGGCTGGGATGACAGTCCTCCGGGAGAGCCTTGATTACTATTTTAGGGATGAAAAACGAGTCCTGCTTTTGGGGATTCTCAAGGACAAGGATATCAAAACTATGCTGGACATTCTCCTTCGTCCAGAGGATATGGTAGTTGTCACCGCTCCCCAGTCAGACAGAGCCTCAGACCCAGCTGTAGTGGCTGACCACATTAAAACCATGGGACTCAAGCATGTAGAGGCTATCCCAGACCGTGATGAGGCATTGAACCACGCCATGAAGCTTGCAGGAAAGGACCACCTGCTGGTATGCGCCGGGTCACTTTATCTCATTGGATATTTAAGGAAATTGCTGCTAAAGTGATTCATAATTGTAAATTCCGTCCTCGGCTATAGACTCTCTGGCTAATCCAGAAAAACTGTCGGAGACATTTAAAATGGTTAAAATTATTCTATTGGAGATAGTGATATATAAAATGGGAAAATATTTTGATAGGAAGATATTTAAATCTACAATTTGTATGTTTGTTTTTATACTGCTGGTATTTTTTGCTACTCAGTCCGGAGCATCCTCCAGCACCATGGGGCTTTTTGTGCGAAAAGCAATAACCTTCGGTATTGCAGCCTATGTGGCGCAGAAGGTCATTGGCAGAAGCTGGTTCAACGAAAAATGGCGTGGTATACATATCATTACGGCACTATGGATAGCATATATAATTTTCAAAAAGGTATGCTTTTACAAGTCTGACTGCTTGTTTGCCAATGAAATTTTTATAGCTTTTTATTCATCCCTGGGAATGATGCTTTTGGAGCATGTGCGGAGCATGGTATTTCCCGGAAATAAATTGCTGATGATTTTGTCAGATATTCCAAAATTAATTTTAACGATTATTCCTGCGATTTCCGTGATTCACTGGATGCTGTATGGAAGTGACATACTGATTGAGGAGGTTCTTGCTGTCCGGGGCACTGAGTGGCGTGAGGCCGTTGAGTGGGTGGAAATGTATGTAGGCACAGGGATGTTTTTCCTGATAATTGGCTTTTTTGTGCTGGAAATGTTGTTTTTTGTGGCTATTAGAAATTCCAAGTTAGAACAATATGGCTATAGATACGGAAAAGGTCATATTGCTCTGGCGTTGATTTTGTGCATAGGGGCATTTTTCTACCCGGTTCAGCTTATAAAGGCTAGTGACTGGACAGGGAAGTACTTTGAATCCGTAACCTATACAGAATCATTGAAGCTTTACAATGCCAACATTGATGAAAAAGTAAAAAATATCGACTTTTCACAGCAGGGAATGATTAGTGACAAGCCCCACACAGTGGTTATTTTTATAGGGGAATCCGCCTGCAGGGACAAGCTTAAGGCTTTTAATGACAACTGTGTTTTTGAAGATACGCCCTGGATGAGCGGTCATAAAGATGACCCAGAGTTTACCTTTTTTAATAATGGCTATGCTGCCCAGAGCCTTACCCAGCAGGTATTGGCACTGGCATTGACTGAGAAGAGTGCCTACAATGAGATTCCACTGCTGGAGGCAATGAACTTCGTTGATGTGGCAAAGGCAAAGGGCTATAAAACCTATTGGATTACCAATTTGGGAAATAATGAAAAAACCGCCTTTTACAGTCTGCTTTCCACAAGGTCGGATGAGGTAATACGGGAGGTGGCTGCATATGATGACAATATGCTGAAGGCCTTGGACAGTATTAATCCCAATGAAAATAATCTGCTCATATTCCATGGAAACGGAAGCCATGGACAGTATAGTACCAGATACCCCGAAGACCGTGCGGTGTTCAAGGGGGGCACTGTGGAAGATGAATATGCCAACAGTGTTCTTTTCACAGATAACTTGCTGGAGAATGTTTATAAATATTGCTCGGAGAATTTGAATCTGCAGGTTATGCTGTACTTTTCAGATCATGGAGAAAATCTTCATACAGGACATGGCCCGGCGGATCAGGATTTCGTCAAGGTGAGAATCCCGGTAATGCTTTACACCTCCAAGGAATATGGTGAAAGAAATCTGGATGTCATCAATGCGCTTAAGAGCCATCAGGACACCTACTTCACAAATGACATGATATACAATACCATTTGCGGACTTCTTCGGGAAAAATCCAATTTTTACGACAGCCGTGAGGATTTGGCCTCTTCAGACTATAACTTCAAGCTGCAGGATTTGCTGACCTTTGGAGGCAAGGCAAAGGTAGCAGATGATCCCATGATTAAATAATATTAGCTGAAAAAATTTGAAGTTTTTAGCAAAGGCTTTTATTAATCATAGCAAGGAAAAAATGATTAAAAAGCGAATAATATACATATGTGGTATTAACCATTATTTCAGCTGTAAAGGGTGGTAATGTGAATAGACTGAAGGCCAAGGGAACCATAGGTTTTCTTAAGTCAATAATTTTTTATGGAATAATATTGGAAAGCTTCTTCATAGCACTGTCCCCAATGCTGGCGGAGATAGCCCTGTTGGTGGGATTCGTGGCATACTTGATTCGGTGGAAGCTGGATGATGAATATCATTATGAAAGGCTGCCCTTTGATATCCCTGTACTGATATTTGTGCTGTTCGGGGCGGCATCCATAGCTGTATCTCCGGACAAGGGCTTTAGTTTCTACAATTATTACAATCTTGTGGGAGTCTATATGATGACCTATATTCTGGTGGGGCAGAACATAAGAAAGCCGGACCAGGTGAAAACCGTTGCCAAGACATTGGGACTTTCACTTGCTTTAGTTGTGCTCTATGGCTTCTACCAGTTTATTTTTGGAATAGACATCAGCGACATGAAGTGGGTGGACGGAGAACAATTTCCGGAACTTAGAACAAGAGTATTTTCCACCTGGGAAAATCCAAATATTCTTGCTGGATATCTGGATATTGCCATCTGCGTACTTTTGGGACTGTTCCTCAAGGCTGATACCAGCAGAATGAAGTGGATGCTGACTGGAGGCATGGTTCTTACAGCAGCATGTCTCGGCATGACCTACGCAAGAGGAGCCTGCCTTACCATTGCATTGATTCTCGTGGGCTATGGAGCATTGAGAAACAGAAAGCTCTTGCTGGCAGCCCTTGGTGTGGGGGTAGTCATACTGCTGTTGGATTCAACCCTCGCCACAAG
The DNA here is from genome assembly GCA_963592185.1 of bacterium. Lineage (GTDB taxonomy): Bacteria > Bacillota > Negativicutes > Selenomonadales > Selenomonadaceae > CAVAVT01. The sequence goes on from CAVAVT010000006.1 coordinate 33,591, forward strand.
GCTCATGTCCGTATTCACCAAAATAGACACTTCCTCGGAAATGCGTCTTGCTTTCTGGGAGGCTACAATTGCCATGATTATGGATCATCCTTTCCTTGGCATAGGCTGGGGAGCCTACTGGATGGTTTATCCCAACTATGATTTCTACATGGAGGGAGAATATATCAAAATTGTACACGCCCATAATGTTTACCTGAACTACATGGCGGAAATTGGAATCATCGGTGCAGCAGCATTTTTTGTAAATTTCTTTGGAACCATGAAAATCGCTCTTTCCTCAAAGGGCCGGGGGTCATTTGTACGGGACGGACTGCTTCTGGGAATAGGTCTTGCGCTGGTTTCCGTGGCTCTTAACGGGCTGACTGATGATGTGCTGTTTAATATCCCTTCATCAATGCTGTTTTGGTTCATGTGTGCATTGGCGATGGTTATAGAAAAAAGGATGTGACGGAATGACAGTAAAAAAGAAGGACACAACAGATAAACTTTCAAAAATCTCCAAGGCCACAATAGACAGACTGCCGCTGTACTTTAGAACTTTGAGACTGGCTCAGGATGAGGGTCTGGATATTATTTCCTCCGTGGAGCTGGGGAACAGGCTTGGAATTACTCCTGAGCAGATAAGAAAGGATTTGGCAGCCTTTGGACAGTTCGGCAGGAAGGGCGTGGGATACTACGTCAATGAGCTGAAGCGCAATGTGGGAGAAATCCTTGGACTGGACAACCATTGGAATATTGCTATTGTGGGAATTGGACACCTGGGAGAAGCCCTTGCAAACTATCAGAATTTCACCGGCCTTGGCTTTAATCTTGTGGCACTTTTTGACCAGGATGAGTCAGTTATCGGCAAGGTGGTCAATCATGTAAGGGTCGAGAACATCAGCCATTTGAAGGAAATAGTTGAAGAACGCCGAGTCCACATAGGTGTCATTGCGGTTCCAGCATCCTTTGCACAGGAGGTTGCGGATGCTTTGGTGGAAGCCGGGGTAAAGGGAATATGGAACTTTGCTCCTGTCCGCATGTCAGTTCCAGAGAACATGCACATTGTTAATGAGGACCTGTCGGTGGGCCTCAGTAGTCTTTCCTATCACATCACCAAAAACAGCCGTTTTGCTGAGATTGGTGACTGATAGCTGAAAGTTATTTTTATCATTCTGTTTAAATAGGAAGTATCAGAAAAGACAGAAAAATCTGTATTGACGGGTTAGCCCGCCGGTTGTATACTTTTTTTAGGTTGTATAATCAGTGTATATTGAAACCATAACTACAAATTATTAAAAATAATAACAAACGGTTATGATTCACACTGAAGAAGGAGGATTTTCTATATGATAGATATTTTAAGCCGTGTGCGCAACAAAGAGCTGCAATCCAAGATTGTAACGGCTGAGGAAGCTGCTGCATACATTAAGCCAGGCATGAATGTAGGCACCAGCGGCTTTACTCCCTCTGGATATCCCAAAGCTGTACCTACAGCCCTTGCTGAAAGGATGAAAAAGGAACCCTTTAAGATTAATCTCTGGACAGGGGCATCCACCGGCGAGGAAGAGGACGGAGCATTGGCAGAGGCTCACGGAATTGCTTTCCGTATGCCATATCAGACTAATAAGGCTCTCCGCAGCGAGATAAATGGCGGCGAAGTAGATTACTGCGACTATCATCTCAGCGAATCTGCACAGCTGGCACGTTACGGCTATGTTGGCGGCGGCAAGCTGGATGTTGCCATTGTAGAGGCATGTGCCATCACCGAGGAAGGCAATATTATTCCTACAACTTCAATGGGCAATACCGCTTCCTACGTACAGCAGGCTGACGTGGTAATCGTTGAGGTAAATGTATCTCAGCCATTGGAACTTGAGGGTATGCACGATGTGTATACACCGATTGATCCGCCAAATAGACTTCCTATTCCTTTGGTGCATGTGGATGACCGCATCGGAACAGAGTATGTTCCCTGCACACCGGAAAAGATAAAGTTCATCGTGCCCTGTGACGTGCAGGATCACACCCGTTCCTTCGGGGAAATTGATGAAAATTCCAAGAAAATGTCCAAATTCTTTGTTGATTTCCTCATGAATGAAATAAAAGAAGGACGTATGCCGAAGAATCTGCTGCCGCTGCAGTCTGGCGTGGGCAATGTGGCAAATGCTGTTATTGCTGGATTTGTTGATTCTGACCTCACAGACCTTTCAGTATATACTGAGGTTATTCAGGACGGCATGTTCGACCTTATTGATGCTGGCAAGCTGAAGTTTGCTTCCGGTACAGCACTTTCACCTTCTCCTGAAGGTCTTGAAAGATTCTACAAGAACATCGATGAATACCGCAAGCGTATTATTCTTCGTCCACAGGAAGTAGCAAACAATCCTGAAATTGTGCGCCGTTTGGGAATCCTTGCCATGAACACCGCTATTGAGGCAGATATCTATGGCAATATCAATTCCACCCATCTCTTTGGAACAAAGATGATGAACGGTATCGGAGGCTCCGGAGATTTTGCCCGCAACGCATATCTCACCACATTCTTCACGGTTTCCACTGCGAAGAACGGCGCTGTATCCTCAATAGTTCCTATGTGCTCGCATGTGGATCACACTGAGCATGATGTGGATATTATTGTAACCGAGCAGGGATTGGCTGACCTTAGAGGCCTTTCACCTAAAAAGAGGGCATTGGAGATTATCAACAAGTGTGCACATCCGGACTACCGTCCAATGCTGCTTGATTATTTCAACCGCGCGGATGAAGCTACAAAGCATGCACACACACCTCATATCATGAGCGAGGCACTGTCCTGGCATCAGAGATTTATAGAGACCGGCTCCATGAAGAAATAAGCTGAACATATATAGATAGAGGAGCAAATGGTCTTTTGGGCTTCGGGGAAGTTCCTCCGAAGCAATACAGGAGGGAAATATTATGAGCAATGAGAAGATTCAGGCTGAGCTGGACGCCTATGTGGCCAGCGTTGAAAAGGCAATTGCACGCTTTCCGGAGCGTGAGCATCTGCCGGAACAGCGTATATACACTCCTTTGGACATAAAGGATACTGATTATGCTGATGAAATAAGCTTTCCAGGGGTATACCCCTACACCAGAGGCGTTCAGCCCACAATGTATCGTGGACGTTTCTGGACAATGCGTATGTATGCAGGTTTCTCCACCGCTGAGGAATCCAACAAGCGCTACCGCTATTTGATTGAATCCGGTGCAACAGGTCTTTCCTGCGCATTCGACCTTCCTACCCAGATTGGTTATGATTCCGATGACCCGATTTCCGAGGGCGAGGTAGGAAAGGTAGGCGTTGCTATCGATTCTCTGGCAGATATGGAAATCCTCTTTGACAAGATTGACCTTGGCAAGGTTTCCACCTCCATGACAATCAATGCACCAGCTTCCGTTCTATTGGCAATGTACATTGCTGTTGCTGAAAAGCAGGGGGTTCCTGCAGACCAGCTTAAGGGAACAATTCAGAATGATATTCTTAAGGAGTATGCGGCACGTGGTACCTATATTTTCCCACCTCGTCCGTCCATGCGCCTTATTACAAATATATTTGAGTATTGCTCAAAGTATGTACCTAAGTGGAACACCATCTCCATTTCCGGATACCATATCCGTGAGGCTGGCTCCACTGCGGCACAGGAAATTGCATTTACTATTGCTGACGGTATTGCATATGTTGAGGCAGCAATCAAGGCTGGTCTTGATGTAGATGCATTTGCAGGACGTCTTTCCTTCTTCTGGAATGCTCATAACAACGTTCTTGAAGAGGTTGCAAAGTTCCGTGCATCCCGCCGTATCTGGGCAAAGGTTATGAAGGAACGCTTCCATGCAAAGAGCGACAAGTCCATGAAGCTTCGTTTCCACACCCAGACTGCAGGATCCATGCTTACAGCACAGCAGCCTAACAACAACATAGTCCGTGTAGCACTGCAGACCGCAGCAGCTGTAATGGGCGGAACCCAGTCTCTCCACACCAATTCCCGTGATGAGGCACTGGCTCTTCCTACAGAGGAATCTGTTATGATTGCACTCCGTACCCAGCAGATTGTAGCTTATGAAAGCGGCCTTGCTGATGTAATCGATCCTCTTGCTGGCTCCTACTATGTAGAGGCTATGACCAACAAGATTGAAAAAGAGGCTATGGAGTACATCCAGAAGATTGACGATATGGGCGGCGCTGTTGCAGCTATTGAGAAGGGCTACATCCAGAAGGAAATCCAGGATAGTGCTTACAAGTGGCAGATGGATGTTGAGTCCGGTGCAAAGACCATCGTTGGCGTAAATAAATTTAAAATTGATGAGGAACCTCCAAAGAACCTGCTGCGTGTTGATGCTTCTGTTGGCGAAAAGCAGAAGGCAAAGCTGGCTGAAATGAAGGCTGGCCGTGATGCAGCAGCTGTAGAGGCAGCTCTTGCAGACCTGAAGAAGGCATGCAATGACGAAAATGAAAACCTTATGCCGTATATCCTTGCAGCAGTTAAGACCTATGCAACACTGGGCGAAATCTGCGGCGTTATGCGTCAGGTATTTGGTGAATATGAGGCACATGTCAATCTCTAAGGCATCAGCCTAGTCAGACTATAGATTTGGAGGTAATTCTAATGGAAAGCCGTATCAGGGTATTAGTAGCAAAGCCGGGTCTTGATGGTCATGACCGTGGAGCCAAGGTTGTGGCCCGGGCACTTCGTGATGCCGGTTATGAGGTAATTTATACAGGTCTCCGCCAGACTCCGGAGCAGATTGCCGAGGCAGCTCTGCAGGAGGACGTTGACGTTGTAGCAATGAGCATTCTTTCCGGTGCTCATCCACATCTTTTCCCAAAGGTTGTTCAGCTTTTGAAGGAAAAAGGAATGGATGACGTGCTGGTTATCGGCGGCGGCGTTATTCCGGAAGGCGACATCGGAGCATTGAAGGAAGCTGGAATTGCAGAGGTATTTACCCCTGGAACTCCGACCTCAGCTGTTGTTGATTTCATTAAGGAAAACGTAAAAAAGTAATTTAGATGCAGGATTACGGGGTAATGCAGGTATGGACATAGCTCAGGAATTATTGAATGGTAATCGCCGTGCTCTTTCAAGAGCCATTACCATGATAGAAAATGAACATGAAGAAGCCACGGAAATAATGAAAAAGCTGTATCCCCATACAGGTAATGCCTATGTAATCGGCATTACAGGACCTCCGGGGGCAGGCAAGAGCACACTTACGGACAAGCTGGCAAAGGCTTACCGCAAGGCTGGGAAAACAGTAGGAATCATTGCTGTGGACCCCACCAGCCCCTTTTCCGGAGGAGCCATTTTGGGAGACCGCATACGCATGAACAGCCTCACTCTTGATGAGGGTGTATTCATCCGCAGCATGGGAACCCGTGGCAGCCTTGGCGGACTGTCTCATAAGACAGCAGATGCGGTAAAGGCACTGGATGCCTTCGGCAAGGATATAATCTTTGTAGAAACCGTAGGTGTTGGACAGTCCGAGGTGGATATAGTAAAGGCTGCGGATACAACCATGGTAATCCTTATCCCGGGAATGGGTGACGATATTCAGGCAATCAAGGCAGGAATACTGGAAATAGGAGACATGTTTGTTGTAAACAAGGCGGACCATGACGGGGCAGACAAGCTCGTTATGGAAATAAATATGATGCTGGATTTGGATGGCAATATGACAGACTGGCGTCCGCCAATACAGAAGGTAATTGCAAGTCAGGGCGAGGGCATTGACGAAGCAATTGCTTTTGCAAAAAAACACAGAGCATATATCACTGAAAACGGCATACTTGCCCAGCGCAGACTGAAGCGCACCAGGGACGAGATGCTGGACATTCTTTCAGCTGGTATCAACAGGCACATAAAGAATTCCCTTGTGGAAAGCGGAAAGATGGATGGCTATATTGAGGAAATAAAGGCCCATAAGACCGATCCGTACACCGTTGTGGGGGATGTGCTTGAGGAAATGCTTAAATAAAGTGAATACTTTTAGGGGGTTATTAGTATGTTCAAGATTTTAGGGGTTGACCATATAGGTATCGCTGTTACCAGCCTGGACGAAACCAAGGGCTTTTGGGGAGAGGCACTGGGACTTGACTGCACCGGCGAAGAAGTCGTTGCTGAGCAGAAGGTAAAGACCAGCTTTAATCCTACACCTAACGGCAGTGAAATCGAGCTTCTGGAAGCTACAGAGGATGACAGCCCAATTGCAAAGTTCATCGAGAAAAATGGGGGCCGTGGAGGCATTCAGCACATTGCTCTCCGGGTTGATGATATAGAGGCTGCCATTGCAGACCTCCAGGAGAAGGGTGTACGCATGATTGACACCAAGCCTCGTTACGGCGCAGGTGGAGCAAAGATTGCCTTTGTACATCCCAAATCCTCCCATGGTGTTTTGCTGGAGCTCTGTCAGCACGACTGAGTTTGCAGTATTTAATACTTGGTACTAAAATCAGCTTGTGAATTGAGAGAATATGCTGTAAAATGTACCTAGGTTCTTAAAGCAGTCTAGGAGGTAGAATATGGCTACTGTTCAGGAAAAAATTGAGCTTATGAATGCCAAGAAGGAAAAAATTATGCAGGGCGGCGGTGCTGCACGTGTGGAAAAGCAGCATGCCAAAGGCAAAATGACAGCGAGAGAGCGTCTCGAAAAGCTGTTTGATGAAGGTTCCTTCATTGAGCTTGATGCATTCGTAAAGCATCGTTGTACAAATTTCGGCCAGGAAAAGAAAGAGCTTCCTGCAGAGGGAGTTGTAACAGGCTACGGTACTGTTGACGGCCGTTTGGTATATGCATATGCACAGGATTTCACTGTAGAGGGCGGATCCCTTGGTGAGATGCACGCTAAGAAAATCTGGAAGGTTCAGGACCTGGCAATGAAGATGGGCGCACCTATCGTTGGAATCAATGACTCCGGCGGCGCACGTATTCAGGAAGCTGTAGATGCACTTTCCGGCTATGGCGGAATCTTCTACAGAAACACTGCTGCTTCCGGCGTAATTCCCCAGATTTCTGTAATCATGGGACCATGTGCTGGCGGTGCGGTTTACTCCCCAGCTATCACAGACTTCATTTACATGGTAAAAAATACCAGCCAGATGTTCATTACTGGTCCTGGCGTTATCAAGACCGTTACCGGTGAAGAAGTTACAGCAGAGCAGCTGGGCGGTGCAATGACCCACAACAACACTTCTGGTGTGGCACATTTTGCAGCAGATAACGAGGACGACTGCATTGAGCAGATTCGCTACCTCCTGAGCTTCCTCCCCAGCAACAACATGGAAGGCGCTCCGAGATTCGAGTGTACTGATGACCCGAACCGTATGGACGAGTCACTGAACAGCGTTATACCTGATAATGCAAACATGCCTTATGACATGAAGGATGTTATTCGTTCCATCGCTGATAATGGCGAGTTCTATGAGGTTCATCAGTATTTTGCAACAAATGTAATTACCTGTTTCGCCCGGTTTGACGGACGTACAGTAGGTATTATCGCAAATCAGCCTAAGATTATGGCTGGCTGCTTGGATATCAATGCATCCGACAAGGCTGCACGCTTTATCCGCTTCTGCGATTCTTTCAACATTCCTCTGCTGAATCTGGTTGATGTTCCTGGCTTCCTGCCTGGCGTAAACCAGGAGTACGGTGGAATCATCCGTCACGGTGCAAAGATGCTCTACGCATACAGCGAGGCAACTGTTCCTAAGGTTACTCTTATTACCCGTAAGGCATACGGCGGATCCTACATCGCAATGTGCTGCCGTGAGCTGGGCGCAGATCAGGTTATGTCCTGGCCTTCAGCTGAGATTGCTGTAATGGGTCCTGCTGGCGCAGCAAACATCATCTTCAAGAGAGAGGATGAAGAGTCCAAGGCTAAGAAATCTGCTGAGTATGTTGACGAGTTTGCAACTCCGTACAAGGCTGCAGAGCGTGGTTATGTTGATATGGTAATTGAGCCGGCTGAGTCCCGTCCGCTTATCATTTCCGCATTCAATGCCCTTGAAGGCAAGCGTGAAGCACGTCCAAGCAAAAAGCACGGAAATATACCGTTGTAATATGAACATCCTAGAATAAGTTACGTGGAGGAATTTTAATGAAAAAGTTCAATATTAAAGTTAACGGCATAGCATATGAGGTAGAGGTAGAAGAGGCTGGCAGCACAGCCGCAGCTCCGGCTGCAAGACCTGCTGCTCCCACTCCTGTAGTGGCAGCTCCGGCTCCTGCAGCAGCACCTGCACCTGCACCGGCTGCAGCTCCGGCACCAGCAGGCGCTGGCGCTATTACAGCTCCTATGCCTGGCAAAATCCTCAAGATTAATGTTGAGGTTGGCGCAGCTGTAAAGGCTGGCGACGTTGTTTTGATTCTCGAGGCAATGAAGATGCAGAACGAGATTCAGGCAGCAACTGATGGTACTGTAAAGGCTATCAACACCACAGTTGGTGCAAACGTAGCTGTAGGCGAGAGCCTCGTTGTTATCGGCTGATAAAAATTAAAAGGGCACTCTTCCTATGGGGAGAGTGCTTTTTTTCAATAAGGGAGGTTTTAGTATGGCAAAAATGATAACAGAAGTTCTTGGTATTAAGTACCCCATTATCCAGGGTGGAATGGCATGGATTTCAGATGGCAAAATGGCAGCAGCGGTTTCCGAGGCTGGCGGTGCAGGAATAATCTCCAGCGGCGGAAGAACCACTGAGTACGTAGAGCAGGAAATCCGCAAGGCACGGGAGCTTACTGACAAGCCCTTTGGCGTGAACATCATGCTTATGGCTCCCAACAAGGATGAAATCGTAGAGGTTATCTGCCGTGAAAAGCCGGATTTTGTAACCCTTGGCGCTGGCAATCCTGTACCATACTTCGAGCCATTAAAGGCTGCAGGGGTAAAGGTAATCCCGGTTGTCCCAAATGTGAAGCTGGCAAAGCGTGTTGAGGCCAAGGGCGCTGATGCCTGCGTAGTTGAAGGTATGGAAGCTGGCGGACACATTGGAAAGCTCACCACCATGGCATTGATGACACAGGTAATCCCAGAGGTGGAATTTCCTGTTGTCATGGCTGGCGGAATCGCTGACGGCAGAGGCATTGCAGCGGCACTTCTCATGGGAGCCGCAGGAGTGCAGATAGGTACACGTTTCCTGGTGGCTGAGGAGTGTCCTGTTCATGAAAACATGAAACAGAAACTCATTGAAGCTATAGATACTGACACCATAGTGACAGGTTCCAGCATTGGAGGAGCTGTACGTGGCATCCGGAACAAATTCTCCGAGGAGTTCGTTGCATTGGAATTTTCCGGAACAGCCACCAAGGAGGAGCTTTTGGCAAAGGCTACGGGAACCAACAAGCTTGCAGCGGTGGACGGAGATGTGGAAAACGGAATGATGCAGGCTGGTCAGAGTCTTACACCGCTGAAGAAAATAGAGCCTATGAAGGACATTATTGAGTCCCTTATGACAGAGGCAAGGGAAACCCTGGCAAAGGCTGCGGAAATAAAAATCTAAATCCCTTTTGACTATATTTTGAGTAAATTCTGCTGATTTTCTAGTCATGATGATGTATAATTGTGGATAGAAGGTATAACTTTCAATATCAGATGAATTAATTCGGAGGTATTAGTATGAAAGACAACAAATGTGGTTACTGCATGAAAAATGAGCTCTTGGATCCGTTCGGAATCTTCATTTGCGAGCTTCCTGCAAGTGTAGTAGTTCTCTTCAAGGAGCAGAGCCATCCGGGCCGTGTTATCGTTGCATCCAAGGAGCACAAGAGCGAAATCGTTGACATGACTCCGGAGGAGTGCAGTGCATATTTTGCTGATGTACGCCGTGTTGCAACAGCTATCCACAAGGTATTCAACCCTGACAAGATTAACTATGGCGCATATGGCGATACCGCTGGCCATGCACACATGCATCTGGTTCCTAAGTACAAGGATGGCTTCGAGTGGGGCGGAATCTTTGCAATGAACCCTGACAAAAAGTATCTTTCCGATGAAGAATACAAGGAAATGATTGAAAAAATCAAGGCTGCTCTCTAATATAGTTCAGCCCATAAAAATAAGGACCCGGAATCATATGAATCCGAGTCCTTTATTTTTTGCAAAGATTATTTTGCCGCGTCAGCAGCAGCAGCAACCTCGTTGAGACCAGCAATCAGGTCATCAACGTCAATGCCGTGAGCCATTGCACCCTGCTCAATGTTCTCAAAGTGGGAAGCAGCACAGCCAAGGCATCCCATGCCAGCGTTCATGAATACGCCTGCAGCCTCAGGATACTTCTGTACAACTTCAAGAATTCCCATGTCCTTAGTAATAGTCATTATTTAAAAACCTCCTTAAAAGCTTCTTTTACTATCAAATGCATTATATCATATTTTTACGTATTGCACAGTGTTTTTGTCGGATTTTATTGCTATGGTTGAATTAAGCTGGTTCAAAGGGTAAAATAAATAACTAGATACAATAAGAGCGGAGCCTGTCATGAAAAATTTTTTGGGATATTTACGTCAAAAACATAGATTTATACAGCTTCTAGGTGCGCTGCTACTGGCAATGACCGCAATGCTTTTCACCAGCCCGGTGGAAAGGACTGCTGCCCAGGATACCAGTGCGGCGGAGGGGACAAAGGTAGTTGTGCTGAACTACCACAAGGTGGACAATATCCACAACTCCCTGTCAGTAATCCCGGAGGATTTTGAAAGACAGATGAGGTATCTGAGCGAAAACGGATACAACACCATTTCACCAGAGCAGCTCTACGATAATATCACCACCGGGGCGGAGCTTCCAGAAAAGCCCATACTCATTACCTTTGACGATGGATATCAGGACAACTACGACAATGCATACCCCATTTTGAAAAAGTACAATATGAAGGCAACCATTTTTGTGGTAACAGGTTTTCTTGGAAAACATAAAAACTACCTGACCTGGGAAGAGGCTAAGGAACTGGAGAACAGCGGAATCTCCATAGAGTCCCACACCCTGAACCACAAATCCATGACGGAGCTTTCAGACGAACAGCTCAGAGTGGAACTGGTAAACTCCAGAATAGACATAAAAGAAAAGCTGGGGAAGGAATCCTACTTCATGGCATACCCCACCGGCACCTACAACCTTCACATAGCCAACATGGTAAAGGAAGCTGGCTACAAAGGAGCCTTCACCATCAAATACGGCAACGCCGATGGCAACACCAACGTCTACGCCATAGAGCGCATCCCCATATTCCACACAGAAAACACCAACAAAGACTTCTTTCAGCGACTGAAATATATCCCCCTGTTCCAAAAACTGGGATGGAAAAAAAGCTAATATTATAACGAGGAAAAAGATGTCCCCCACCTATAGAGGATGGGGGACATCTTTTTCCTCGTTATACTAAGCTTTTAGTCCTATTTTTTATTTTTATTGCAGGATTTTGGCATTTGATTTAGAATAG
>CAVAVT010000007.1:0-44183 GCA_963592185.1 bacterium
TCACCAATCTAAGTATACACTATAAGGATATTCCAGATGTTATCATGGTGTTTATATCCAGATTCGATATTTTCAAATCGGGAAAAGTGTTGTATCATGTATTCAAGACAACTGAGGAATGAGTGGATGAAGTGTGCGAAATCATTGAGAGAAATAGAGTCGATGCGATGATACAGGCCATGTTTTCACTCTGGAAAAAAGGAAAGCTGACTGAACAAGAAGCGGCTGATGAAGTGGGGATAAGTCTTGAAAAAAGGCTGCGTCTAATTTGTCTGCACCATAATTCGTTCGTTTATGCCGACATAGTCAGGAATCGTAAGGCGATGCCTGGCTTTTTCTTTCATATGGAAATATTTTATCGGAGGTTAGATTTATGATATTTAGTTGGAAGATTTCAAGCAAAATTTTTGCTCTGGCTCTGGGGTTTATGCTGGTGATGGGAACAGGACTTTCCACAGCTGGGGCCACTGAAATTACCTTTGACTTTGACAAGCGTCCTCAAAAACTTGGTACCAGCAATCAGATGACTGAGTATGAGGTTATTGAACAGGCAGCCAAGGCTGTGGGGTTCCAGCCATTGGATCTGCCAGAGGGGGTTCCCTACAGGCAGATTAAGCTGATAGCCATCAATAATAAAACTGTTGAAGTAACCTACGAGAGAATCCAAGGCCTGTGGGAAACAAAGGACAGTGTAAGGGCACAGTTCACCGTCCGTACAGCAAGGCGCTCGGATGTAAAAAATGATGATGTCAGCGGAATCTATGGTCTGACCTGGGAAGAGGCAGATATTGCTGGCTTGAAGGTTTACAAGACACAGCTTTCCAAACTCAGCTGGATTATCCGCTGGACCCAGGGTGATTATGCATACTCAGTTATGGGAAGGTTCATTGATGAGGCTACATATAATGAGCTTATGACAGAACATATTCTTCCCTATGCTTTAGAAAAGAATGGCGCTCAATAAAAAATACCGGGAGCAATTTGCGTTGCCCCCGGTATTTTGCCTATCAGGATAGTTTTTTTCGTCCGATGCGGAAGAATGGAGTGTGTACCAGCAGCAGTCTGCTGACAGCCCAGCTAAGGAATATTGCACCGATACATGCAAGTATGTATTTGATGTAAAGGTTAAGCTCCAAAGGCTTTAACAGCCACACCAGATTCATGGCGAATATTTGGTGTACATAATAGATGGGGTAGGATACCTCTGACAGGGAGAAAAGCTTTTTCCCTGTAAAATTCAGGCTGGTGCCAAAAAATCCAAGGAGTCCGAAAAGTGCTGAGAAGCAGAAACAAGTTTTTATCAGAGCACCTAAGAAAACTGCCTGCCACGGGTCAAGGCCTGTCTGAATCGTCTGTGGGAAGAGAACCGTTATTATATATATGAGAGACATTACTCCGAAGATGATAACCATGGAAACCTGCTCAGGCATGTAGCCGTCCTTTTCAAACCAGTGCCTTTTCCAGGCGAAAACACCTAGGAAGAAAACAGCCAGGTACATGGGAAGTCTGGTGGGCTGCAGTACAAGGATGTACAGGGGATGAATCCAGGTTCCGTCAGGTATGTGGCACAGAAGCCATCCAGTGGCTGCACTTACCAATAGAATGATTATAGCAAAGGTGATTCTTGAAGGGATTATAGGCGAGGGACTTTGCTCTGCCAACGAGGGACGTATTTTTACGGCTATGAACAGCAGCGCATACAGGGCGGTCAGTCCCCCAAGGTACCAGTAATGGGCCTGCTGATAGGCATCTCCCCAGAACATGGTGGTGTAGTACTGCTCAAAGGGCAATGCAACATTACGACTTGCAAACATAAGGTAGGTAATGAGCGGTGCTATGAAAATTGCACCAAATACCCATGGAATTATAATCCTTATAAGCTTGCTTTTCCAAAAGTCTTTGCCACTGTGTCTGGACAGTGACTTTATGCCAAAATATCCAGAGATAAAAAACATAACAGGCATGATGAATACATCAGCCCAAACGACAAATACTGTGAATCCCATTGAATGGTCGGGATTGTCCACATACCACCAGGATGGGGCAAATTCCATGTAGCTCATTGCGGTATGAAATACCAACATAAGCAGGATTATGAACAGCTTGAGATTATCCATAAAATCCATTCGATTTGAGGTCAATTTCTTCACTCCTTACAATAATAAATATATATAAGACTATATTACAACTTTCTGAAATTTTAGGGAACAGCCATAGGAAATAATATATATATTGTTAAAACCATGTCATTTTGGTACCATAATGATATTGGAGGGATTGAGTTGAGTAGATTGATTGGTAGAAACAGTGGGATGCTCATTTTATTTGTGGTTATCGGTGCCATACTTGGAGGAATTCTTGGTGAGCTGCTGCGTGGAGTGGAGGCTCTTCAGGGGATACTGCCTTATCTTGTGACAACATATCCTGTATTTGACATGAAACCAGTGGAGATAAATCTCTATGTCATAAAGCTCACTTTGGGCCTGAGTTTTACGCCAAATCTCATGAGCATTATTGGTGTAGTGCTGGCTGTAGTGATTTTCAGACGTTATTAATGGGAGATATAAATGATAATTCTAGCATCGGCTTCTCCAAGGAGAAGTGAGCTGCTTAAACAGATAGACTGTGATTTTAGAGTTGAGGCAGCAGACGTTGATGAGGTATCCGGGGATGATTATTCACCGGAGGAACTAGGGGTAGTTAATGCCCGCCGCAAGGCACAGGCCATATCAAAGCTCTATCCGGATATTCCGGTGCTTGGAGCTGATACCGTAGTGTCCTTGGACGGTCATATATATGGCAAGCCGAAGAATGCTGAGGATGCCTGCGCTATGCTGGGAAAGCTTTCTGGACGGAAGCATCTGGTGTCAACAGGCATTGCTTTTTCCTGGAATGGCAGTACATGGGAAGATTATTCGATGACATGGGTGTATTTTGCGGAAATGACAACTGAGCAGATTACACGATATGTGAATACGGGAGAGCCACTCGATAAGGCCGGATCCTATGGGATTCAGGGCAGAGCTGCTGCCTACATTAAAAAGATTGATGGCTCCTATTCCAATGTCGTCGGGCTGCCGCTTCACAGCACGATTCAGCTGGCTGAGAAAGCGGGGATAGATCTCTATGGCAATTATGGTACGGGACTTGCCGTCCATGGAAAGACCGAGGGAAAGACTGCTTTGTGAAGGGGCTGGAGCCCTAAGTAATGCTGAACTATTAGCTGTGCTGCTCCGTACAGGGACAACCCAGCAATCAGCATTGGGACTGGCTGAGGAGCTTTTATCAAGTTTCCAGGAGTCTGGTATTGCCGGTTTCGTGGGAAAATCTCCAGAGGAGCTGGCAGAAATCAAAGGTGTGGGAAAAGTAAAGGCAGCGACCATTTTGGCTGCTGTGGAACTAGGCAGGCGGACCTATGAACAGGGGACAGCCCAGCGGGCGGTTATCAGAAGCCCGGAGGATGCTGCTCTATATGCCATGCCAAAGCTTCGCTATGAGCGCAGGGAGCACTTCAGTGTGATGCTTCTCAATACGAAAAATCAGGTTTTGGGAATGCCGGTGGTGTCTGTAGGGAGTCTTACAGCATCGATTGTACATCCCAGAGAGGTTTTTCATGAGGCGATAAGCCGCTCGGCCGCATCTATGATACTGTTTCACAATCATCCCAGCGGTGACCCAACACCCAGCAGAGAAGATTTGTCCGTAACTCAGAGGCTTGTGAAAGTTGGCAGGATAATGGATGTTCCAGTGGTGGATCACATTATCATAGGAGATAATCGTTTTATAAGCATGAAAAAGGAAGGGATGCTGTGAGCTTCGGCTCATGGCATTTTCCTGCGTAACAATTAATTTTAAAAATATCTTTTATGCCGGACTCATTTATATTATAATATCTTAGGTTATAGTCTTTTTTATATAGTGTGAAATTAACAGCGGTTAATCAAAAAGGCTGTTTCATATTTTTTTAGGATTTTGAAGGGAGAATTATTGCGGTATGTGGAATTTGTTTGGCGGTTTTTCACATGATATGGGAATTGATTTGGGAACAGCAAATACCTTGGTACATGTAAAGGGAAAGGGCATTGTTCTTCGTGAGCCATCTGTTGTGGCTATTAAAAGCGATAACGGGGAGGTTCTGGCTGTAGGTCAGGAGGCAAAGCGTATGCTGGGCCGTACTCCTGGAAATATAGTCGCAATTCGTCCTATGAAGGACGGCGTAATTGCTGACTTTGACGTTACACAGGCGATGCTGAAGTATTTCATCCGCAAGGCTATGAACACTAAATCCTTTGTACGTCCCCGTGTGGTTGTAGGTGTTCCATCCGGTGTAACTGAGGTTGAGAAGCGTGCGGTAATAGATGCAGCACAGCAGGCTGGCGCTCGTGAGGCATATCTCATTGAGGAACCTATGGCTGCAGCAATCGGTGCAGGTCTTCCTGTAGAGGAAGCTACCGGAAGCATGGTTGTTGATATTGGCGGCGGCACCACTGAAATTGCTGTAATCTCTCTGGGCGGCATTGTAACAAGCTGTTCCATCCGCATTGGCGGCGATGAGATGGATTCTGCTATTGTTCAGTATATTAAGCGTATGTACAGTCTTATGATTGGTGAGCGTACAGCTGAGGAAATCAAGATGACAATTGGTACCGCAATGGCGGATGAATCCAATCCTAGGACCATGGATATTCGTGGCCGTGACCTGGTAAGCGGACTTCCTAAGAACCTGACCATTCAGGAAAATGAGATACGTGATGCGTTAAGCGAGCCTATTTATAAGATTATTGATGCTGTAAAGAGCACTTTGGAGAAGACTCCGCCTGAGCTTGCAGCGGATGTTATGGATCACGGCATTATGATGACCGGCGGCGGTGCACTTCTTTCCAACTTGGACAAGCTGCTTTCCCATGAGACCGGAATGCCGGTACTGGTGGCAGAGGATCCACTTTCCTGTGTAGGCGAAGGAACTGGCCGTTCATTGGAAAATATCGAGCTTTTGAAGCGCGTTGTTATGGCATCTAAGAAGATGAGAGCATGAGCAGAGTACGACGGGATAGGAATTCAGCAAAGAAAAAATGGATACTGGTCTTCGTCATAGTCAGTGTGTTCTGCATAATATTTTTCTCAGCCAGGGGGAGCTTCCGTACTCCGGTTGTCAGCCCTGTGGTGAGTACAATATTCATGCCTTTTCAGAGGGCTGTAGCCTGGGCAGGCAGCCAGATTAATTACGTGACCTCAAGCATCTGGGATGTGGTTACTGTCCATAGGCAGAACAAGATGCTGAGGAATGAAGTCGTACAGCTTCGTCAGCAAAACCTGCAGGCTGCGGAATACGCTGCGGAGAATGAAAGACTTCGTGCCCTGCTGGATTATAAAAATTCATCCGCCCAGTTCGATATGGTGGCTGCAAAGGTTATCGGCAGGGAGTCTGCCACCTGGAGCAGCATGATGACTATTAACCGTGGAAGCCGTGATGGCATAGCTGTAAATATGCCTGTTGTAAATGCCCAGGGGCTTGTGGGGAAAGTTATTGAGGTGGGTCCTTATTCTTCAAAGGTTCAGCTGATTTTGGACCCAAGATCCTCTGTAGGAACGCTGGTTCAGCGTGTTGAGGCAAGGGTTGCCGGTATTGTTCAGGGCGATTCCTCCAATCCTACCATGCCGAGGATGGTAAACATCCCCAAGGATGCAGATGTGGTAGAGGGCGATGTTATTATAACATCAGGTTTTGGCGGAATATATCCAAAGGGACTTGTTGTGGGTCTTGTGGACAATATCAAGTATGATAGCGGTGGTCTTTTGAAAATTGCATTGCTGGAAACAGCGGTAGATTTTCAGAAGCTGGAGGATGTAATGGTGATTACAGCTTCAAGGGAGGCTCCACCACAGGTAATGGTGCCGCCACCTAAAACTCCAGGAACAGAAGATGACTCGGCGGACAGTGATTCGGAGGGCTGAGACAAATGACATTGCGCAGTTTTAGTATGTGGGCAGCTCTGATTTGCGGAGCCCTTGTACTGCAGACCTCCATATTGCCGCTGATTGCCTATAAGGGAATAGGTCCCGATCTCATATTGCTGATAGTTGTGGCTGTAAGCTTTCTGTGCGGTCCGAGAATCGGATTTTTTGTTGGATTTATAGCAGGATTGATACAGGATTTGGTGACGGGAACATTTTTTGGAACCAATATTTTCAGCAAGATGCTTTTAGGTGGTTTTTGCGGAGTATTTTCCACAAAAATCTTTAAGGAACAGTTTTTTCTGCCACTGTTTTCTGCAGCGGGAGCAACTGTTATGAACTATTTGATTTTAGCGGTTCTTATGTTATTATTAGGATATCGCTTTAATCCGATTTTACAGATTCAGACCATGCTTATACCAATGCTTTGCTACAATCTGGTGTTTGCGTGGCCCATGTATTGCCTTGTCAGGACGGTATGTGCCAAGACAACGGAAAAGAATAATGATTACTGACAGATTAAGGCACCTTTTTAGGTGCCTTGCTTATTGATTAGAGGAGAGATTCTCTTGACGGAAAATTCCACCAGCAGCTATGGTACCCGGCTAAGGGTGCTTTCCTGGATTATAGTTCTCATAATAGGCGTGCTCATTGCAAGGGTGGCATATCTGCAGATTTATGAGGGCGATTATTATGTCGGGCTGGCAGACGGCAACAGAATACGAATAATACCTTCCATGGCACCAAGGGGAACTTTTTATGATAGAAATGGAAATCTTCTTGTGACCAACAGACCTGGTTTTGCGGTATCACTCATGCCTTTGCAGGGAGCTGTGCCGGATGAGGTTATCGACAGGCTGGCAGATTTATTAAAAATGCCAAGGGAGGATATAACCAGCAAGATAGATTCCCATGTGGGCTTTGATCCAATCCGCATAAAAAGCGATATTGGTCCGGATATTATGACCATAATAGAGGAACAAAAGGACTTATACCCTGGAGTTGTCATAGAAAAGCAGCCTATCCGTAATTATATCTACAAGGACCATGGCGCCCATGCCTTTGGCTATGTCAGTGAAATCAGCGATGCTGAGCTGGAAAAGCGCAAGGAAGAGGGATATAAAAGCGGAGATATAATAGGAAAGTTTGGCCTTGAAAAAATCTATGACAAATATATCCGTGGGGAAAATGGCGGCGAGCAGGTTGAGGTTGATGTAAGCGGCAAGCCGGTGCAGGTTCTGGGTCAGAAAGATACTGTTCCTGGAAATGACCTGATTCTCACCATAGATCAGAATATTCAGCTGGCAGCTGAAAAGGCTGTGGACGAACAGCTGAAAAAAATACACGCCAATGCGGCAGCGGCGATTGTAATGAATCCCCAGACTGGAGAAATTCTTGCAATGGTCAGCCGTCCGGCATTTGATCCAAACCTTTTTGCCGGAGGTATCTCCACCAAGGAGTGGAAGAAAATCAACGAAAATCCTTATTACCCAATGGATAATAAGGCGATTACCGGTGAGTATCCGCCAGGTTCTACATTTAAAATCGTAACAGGTACTGCAGCTCTGGCAATGGGAAAGGTAACTCCAGAGGAAAAAATTCTCGATACTGGACACCATTGGATTATTGATAAGGGAAATGCTGACGGCGAGGCATTGGGCTGGATTAACTTCAAGGAAGCAATGGCACATTCCGATAATGTTTATTTCTATGAAATGGGCAACCGTCTGGGAATAGACAATATTGAAAAGTATGCCCGGATGTTTGGCCTTGGTGAAAAGACAGGCATAGACCTTCCATATGAATCTGAGGGACTGGTTGCCTGCAAGGCTTATAAGAAAAGGGTCTACGACGAGGACTGGTATCTTTCAGAGACTTTTGATGCTGCCATTGGACAGGGATTTAACCTTGTAACTCCGCTGCAGGCGGCAATGATTATGAGTGAAATCGCTGCCGACGGCAAGCGTTTCAGACCCCATCTGGTACAGAAAATTGTGGCGCCGGATGGAACCGTTGTGCAGGAATTTCAGCCTGAGCTGCTGAGCACACTGGATGTGTCTCATTCTATTATCAGCCTAGTACAGGAAGGTCTGAGAGATGTTACCAAGTATGGTACTGCAGCTGCAGTATTCGGTAAAAATTTCCCTGTGGACATTGCCGGCAAGACTGGTACAGCAGAGAATCCCCATGGAAGAGACCATGGATGGTTTGTGGCATACGGTCCCTTCGATAATCCTAATATTGTGGTGGCTGTTATCGTGGAGCAGGGAGGATACGGTTCACAGTCAGCGGTTCCTATTGGAAAGAAGATTATCGAAGCCGCCTTTGGCATAGCAGATCCTTCGGCTGTTGCAAAAGAGGAAAGCAAGGCAGAGGCTATGAAAAAAACTGGGGGACATTAATGTAAAATCCTTCATATATTTTGAAGGGTTTTTCACCCTATGGGACGAACTTGAATAAGTGATAGCATTAATTTGCGGAGATGAGGATGAATATGAGTGATGAAGTAATAAAGCTAAAGGGCGGCAGTGCCGGTCTGCAGCTTATATTGGATCCCACAGCTGAATTTGATGTTGTGGTGGAGGAAATAAAGAAAAAGCTTCAGGAAGGCTCAAATTTTTTCTGTAAGGGAACAACCATATGGGTTGTGTCAGACAAGCTTTCCCAGGAAGAGAAGGACAGACTGGTACTTCTTTTCAGCAAGCATGGCGTAATCATGCGCACCGGAGTGCAGGAACATCCAGCTCCACAGGCAAAACAGCCTGCAGCAGAACCGGAGCCCGTCCGGGGGGCTGAAATACAGGAAATGATGGTGGTGAACCGCACAATTCGTGGTGGAGAGGAAATAACAAGTCCAAGCTCCGTCCTTGTTTGTGGCAACGTAAACCCCGGAGCACAGATTATCGCTGGAGGAAGCATTGATATCAGAGGCACCTGCAGGGGTATAGTACACGCCGGTGCCAATGGTGACAAGTCAGCATTTATAATAGCTGATCATCTCATGCCGGTGCAGATACGCATAGCAGATATGATAGCAAGATCTCCGGATAATATGGAAAAAACCGCCCACGCAGAAAAGGCGTACATCAAGAACGGGCAGATTACTATAGAACCAATTGACCGTTAATGGGCCATTTGTAAGAGCCATTTATAGAAAGGCAGGAAAAGACTGATGAGTGAAGTAATCGTAATTACCTCTGGAAAAGGCGGAGTAGGCAAGACAACTACGACAGCAAATCTGGGTGTGGGTCTGGCAATGAGAGGAAAAAGTGTTGTCCTTATTGATACTGATACCGGACTTCGCAATCTTGACTTGCTGCTGGGACTTGAAAACCGTATCATGTATGATCTTATCGATGTTACCGAGGGAAGAGTTCCCTACAAGAAGGCTTTGGTAAGACATAAAAAGTACGAAAATCTTTTCCTGCTTCCTACCTCACAGGTAAAGGACAAGACCGCTGTTAATCCAGCTCAGCTTATAGTTCTTTGTGATGAGCTTAAAAAGTACTATGACTATGTGCTGATTGACTGTCCTGCTGGTATTGAGCAGGGATTCCAGACAGCTATTGCAGCTGCTGATTGGGCACTGGTAGTTACCATGCCGGAGATTTCAGCTGTACGTGATGCTGACAAGATTATCGGAGAGCTTAGCCGTGCTGACAAGGACAATATCAAGCTGGTGGTAAACCGTATCCGTCCACAGATGGTGGAACGTGGAGACATGCTTGACATGGATGATATCAATGATATTCTTTCCATTGACTGCATTGGTCAGGTTCCGGATGATGAGACTGTTGTTACCGCTACCAATAATGGCGATCCGGTAATCACCGACAAGAATTCCCAGGCTGGACAGGCTTATAGAAATATTGTAGGCCGCATCTGCGGAGAGGAAATTCCTTTCATGGAATTTAAGCAGGAGGGTTTCTTTGCACGTTTAAAGAAAGCCTTTAATATGTAAGGAGGGACTAGCTGTGATTGAAGCATTGATGAAAATATTTGGCAGGTCCGAAAAGTCTTCTAAGGATGTGGCAAAGGACCGCCTCAAGGTAGTTCTGATTCATGATCGTGCAAATATTTCTCCTGAAATCATGGAAAACCTTAGAGATGATATCATCAAGGTTATTTCCAAGTACATGGATATCAACAAGAACGACATGGAAATCAATTTGGCAAATGATGATGATTCAGTTGCACTGGTGGCAAATATTCCTGTGCAGAATATGAAGCATGATGCCGATATAAAGAAATAATTTCATGCGGCCCGTTTTTCAGGAGGCAATAGGTTCGTGGTCAAAAATAATAGATGGCTAAAGAGAATAGATCTCACGCTTGTAGCAGCCACTATGGCAATAATGGTAATAAGCCTCATCACCATAGGAAGTGCAACACATATCAATACTTCGGGAGATGCCAGGTTTTGGTATGTACAGAGACAGGGTATATTTGCCCTGATTAATATAGCCCTGGCAGCGTTCCTGATGAATTTTGATTACAAGATGCTGCAGCGATATGGAAAGAAGCTTTATATTTTCAATTTAATAATTTTGGTGGCAGTTATGCTTGTGGGGCAGTCAGCCCTAGGAGCACAGCGCTGGATAGCCATCGGCCCAATTGCCATACAGCCATCAGAGTTTTCAAAGATAATAATGATAGTGTGTCTGGCGGCTATGCTTGAGGACCGTATCGGAAAACTCAACACCTTTAGGGATCTTCTGCCGGTGGCGGCATATGTTGGAGTACCATTTCTGCTGGTAATGAAGCAGCCTGACCTTGGAACTTCGCTGGTATTTATGGCAATATTTCTGGGAATGATTTTTGTCTGCGGTGTCAACCTGAGACTCCTGGGAATAGTGTTTGGCTGCGGTGTCCTGTGTATGCCGATAATGTGGCATTTTTTGAAGGAATATCAAAAGCTTCGCATAAAGGTCTTTCTGGACCCGAATGTTGACCCACTGGGTTCTGGATATCACATTATCCAGTCCAAAATCGCCATTGGTTCCGGGGGACTCCTGGGAAAAGGTCTTTTTGAGGGCAGCCAGAGTCAGCTGAATTTCCTGCCGGAGAATCACACGGATTTTATCTTTGCGGTTGTTGGCGAGGAGCTGGGCTTTGTAGGGGCGGCATTTTTGCTGATAATGTACCTCATAATCTTGTGGAGGGGCATTGTTATAGCAAGAGAGGCCAGCGATACCTTTGGCCGGCTGCTGGCGGTTGGAATAACCTCCATGCTTGCCTTCCACGTATTGGTAAATGTGGGAATGACCACAGGAATCATGCCTGTTACAGGCATTCCGCTTCCGTTCATGAGCTATGGTGTCAGCGCCCTGACTACGAATATAATGGCCATAACGATTTTGCTGAATATTCATATGCGGAAGCAAAAATTAACATTTTAGATAAAGCCCTGGCTTTGGGGCGTTATGAAAAGGGTGTTGTCCCTGGGCAATAACCCTTTTTTAATGCCTTCCCAAGGATACAGAGGCTAAATGATATGTATGAGCAATGTTTCGGATTTGTATTATATAACTGGAGGAAAGAATATCTTATGGTAAAGCTGGAACCGGAGATTCTGCAGGCTGTTGAAAAGCCGGCACGCTACACCGGACAGGAGTGGAATCAGATAAAGAAAAATGCAGATGAGGCGGAGTGCAGCTTTGCACTGGCACTGCCTGATGTGTATGAAGTTGGAATGTCAAACCTTGGTCTCAAGATACTTTATGAGGTGTTAAACCGTCAGGAAGGAATTGCTGCGGAACGTGTTTATGCTCCCTGGACCGACATGGAGGAGCAGATGCGGAGCCACGATATCCCACTGTTTTCACTCGAAAGCCATCGTGAAATCAAGAAGTTTGATTTCCTGGGATTTTCACTTCAATATGAAATGATATACTCCAATGTGCTGAATATGCTGGATCTTGCTGGAATCCCCATTTGGACTCGGGACAGAGCCGAAGAGGATCCCTTTGTCATTGGAGGAGGCCCCTGCGTATACAACACCGAGCCAGTGGCAGAATTCTTCGATTTATTTATCATAGGCGAGGGCGAAGAAGTCATAGTAGAGCTTGGAGAAGCTTTTATCCAGTGGAAAAAAGAGGGGCGTCCCGGAGGCCGTCAGGGATTTTTGGAGAGGGCAGCGGAGCTGTCTGGAATATATGTGCCGGAATTTTATGAGCCTCAGTACAAAAATGATATTTTTGACGGGTTAAAGATACTGAATCCCCATGCAAAACCTGTTATAAAGAAACGGGTTATCCAGAATATGGATGATGTAATTTTTACTGAAAATCCCATTGTTCCCAATATCGATATAGTACACAACCGTATCATGTTGGAGCTGTTCCGTGGATGCTCAAGGGGATGCCGCTTCTGTCAGGCTGGTATTGCCTACAGACCGGTTAGGGAACGCAGTGAGAAGAAACTCCGAGAGCTTGCCAGAAAGCTTCTTGACACCACCGGATACAATGAAATGTCACTGACTTCCCTGTCATCTGCAGATTACTCCTGTCTGGAAAATCTTGTGGACAATCTCATGAACGGCTGTCAGAAGGAAATGGTAAGCTTTTCACTGCCATCCCTCCGTATAGACAGTTTTTCCATTGACCTTGCCCATAGAATGCAGCAGGTTAGAAAAAGCGGACTTACATTTGCCCCAGAGGCCGGAACCCAGCGTATGAGGGACGTTATCAACAAGGGCGTAACAGAGGAAAATCTTTTGACAGCGGTGGGGGCCGCATTCCGCCAGGGGTGGAAGCAGGTAAAGCTTTATTTCATGATGGGTCTGCCCACAGAAACCGATGAAGACGTTATCGGAATAGCTAAGCTGGCAAAGAAGGTTGTGGACCTTTACACAGAAATCAAGGGAAAGAGGGGGGTAAAGGTTACAGTCAGTGTTTCCTGCTTTGTACCCAAGCCTTTTACCCCGTTTCAGTGGTTCGGACAGGTTCCAATTGAGGAATTTGAAAGAAAACAGCGTCTGCTGAAGGAAAATATTACTGACCGTGCCATTACCTTCAACTATCATGATGCCCGTGTCAGCGTGCTGGAGGGGGCCATAGCCCGTGGGGACAGACGTATAAGCCAGGTGATTTATCAGGCTTGGAAGGACGGGGCACGCTTTGATGGCTGGACGGATCTTTTCAAAAATGATGTATGGCATGAGGCTTTTAGAAAATGCGGAATAGATATAAAAGCTTTCAATGAAAGAACACGGGACTTTGATGAGGCTTTGCCCTGGGAACATACAACTCCGGGTGTCAGCCGGAAATTCCTAAAGAGCGAATATGACAAGGCAATTGCCGAGGAGCTTACCCATGATTGCAGGCGCAGTACCTGTACAGGATGCGGAATTTGTCCGTCATTGGGTGTGAAAATCGTTGACCATGCTGATGTTGCTGACCAGTGCGAGGTGGTTCCACCGGCTGCAGATGCTGATAAAAATAAGCGTGGAACTCCTGGTCATACCGGTGGAGCGCCGAGACAGCTGTATAAGTTCAGGGCAGAAATAACCAAGGATGAGGATGTGAGATACATATCTCATCTGGATTATGCCGGACTGATAGAGCGTTCAATCAGGAGAGCAAAGCTTCCGGCGGCGTATTCCGAAGGCTTTAATCCCCATATGAAGATAGCCTTCGCTTCAGCATTGGCTGTGGGAGTAACCAGCAGTGCAGAGTATATGGATTTCGAGCTGACCGAGGACCTGGCGCAGCCGGAGGTTTTTGATAGACTTTCAGCAAATCTTCCATCAGGAATCAAGCTTTTGAAGCTCAAAAAATTTGAAGGAAAGCAAAAGGCTCTTATGGCGGCAGTTGACCTGGCACAGTATGACACCTTTGTGCCGCTTGAGGGAGACTTTAAGGCTGCCCAGGAAGCCTGCAGAAGATTTAATGGTCTGCCGGAATATATATATCATCGTGTAACCCCGAAAAAAATCAGGGATATAGAGATAAAGCAGTACATGGCAGCGCCTGTTTCCGTGGAACTCTGCAAAGATGGAAAGACACTCCATATAACGGCAGATATACGTATCACTTCCACCGGAAGTATCAAGAATGGCGAGGTATTGAAAATACTGGCTGATGACTTTGGACTGCCAATTACTATCGAAAGAGCGCTGGTGGACAGGAGGGCACTTCTTTCCGAAGGACGTCCCCTTATAGATCTTGTTTGATTATGTGTGAAAATTTTTAAGGAGAATCATCCTATGAAGTCTATTCTGGTCAGCATAGTTCCTGAAGAGACCTGCATGGCTGTTGTGTCAGGGCAGGAGCTTTTGGCATTGCAGGTGGAGCGTCCATCACACTCACATCTCGTGGGAAATATATACAAGGGCTTTGTACAGAATGTCTTGCCGGGAATGCAGGCGGCCTTTGTAGACATAGGTCAGAGCAAAAACGCCTTCATGTACATTGGGGACGGAAAGCCCAAGGACGTAATTGATGCTATTCCTGCCAATGAAAAAATACATATAGGCCAGAAGATTCCGGTCCAAATTGTAAAGGATGCGGTGGGAACAAAGGGACCTCGTGCCACTACCCACCTTTCATTGCCGGGGCGGCATGTGGTGCTTATGCCCACAGCAGCATATATAGGAATTTCCCGGAGGATTGAGGATGATTCTGAAAGGGAAAGACTTCATAAGATTGCAGAAAAGCTCTGTCCAAAGGGAATGGGGCTGATTATCCGTACCGTTGCTGCCGGACAGAAGGAAGAGGTTCTGGCTGAGGATGTAAAATATCTCACAAGGCTGTGGGAATCCCTTATGGCAAGAAACCGCATGACCAAGGTTCCGACACTTCTCTATAGAGATGCGGATTTAATCATCCGCATTGTGAGAGACTATTTTACTGATGAAATCTCCGAGCTCGTGGTGGACGATTTGGAAAGCTACCATAGGGTGACAGATTTGGTGTCTGGAATATCACCGGAACTTCTGGACCGGGTAAAGCTTTATGATGGCAAGATACCGATGTTCAAGAAGTATGGTATCGACACGGAAATAGAAAAGGTGGGAAGCCGTCAGATTGAGCTTCCTTCCGGAGGCTTTATTGTCATTGACAAAACCGAAGCCCTCACTGTAATTGATGTTAATACAGGCAAATATGTTGGTAGAAATAATTTGTCTGACACCGCCTACAATGCCAACATAGAGGCTGCGGAGGAAATCCTGAAGCAGATAAGGCTCAGGGATATTGGCGGAATCATCATTATCGACTTCATCGACATGGACACTGGCGCCCAGAAGGAAGGACTCATGGAGTTCCTGCGTGAAAGAGTCAAATTGGACCGTACAAAAACAAACATTGTGGATATTACATCCCTTGGTCTGGTGGAAATTACCAGAAAGAAATCAAGGCAGAACTTTGAAAGCATAATTTATACGGAGTGTCCCTGCTGCAACGGCAAGGGAAGAATTGAAAGCCCGGAAACAGTGGTAATCAGCATCTGCAGGGAACTGAGGCGGTTTGAGGCAAAGCAGCATTCGGCAGGGGGATACACTGTGGAAGTTCATCCTTCAGTGGAGGAAGCGCTGATTAAATCCGAGAATGTAAAACAGCTCTGCCGGACACTTGGAATAGACATACACATATGTTCAGACCCGGCAAAGCATCCAGAAGCTTATTCTATTTTGCAGAAAAGCTGATATCCATAAAATTTTTAATTGTATTTCATATTTTATTATGATATAATTTTTCACGGTGTAACAAAATAAACACGCACAACCCGATATTTGTACTGTGCCCGTAGGTACGGGTGACGCAAAGGATGAGGGATGCGGAAGAAAAAAACAGGAGGTGCACCAACATGGCAGTAGTTTCCATGAAGCAGTTATTAGAAGCAGGTGTTCATTTCGGACACCAGACCAGAAGATGGAACCCTAAGATGGCAAAGTACATCTTCACAGAGCGTAACGGTATCTATATCATCGATCTTCAGAAGACCGTTCGCAAGGTAGACGAGGCTTATGACTTCATGCGCAGCATCGCAGAGGAAGGCAAGTCCGTTCTTTTCGTAGGTACTAAGAAGCAGGCTCAGGAAGCAATCAAGGACGAGGCACTCAAGTGCGATATGTTCTATGTAAATGAGCGCTGGCTCGGCGGTATGCTCACCAACTTCCAGACCATCCAGAAGCGTATTGCACGCCTTAAGGAGCTGGAGAAGATGGAGCAGGATGGAACTTTTGAAGTTCTCACCAAGAAGGAAGTTCTCACTCTCCGTCATGAGATGGAAAAGCTCGAGAAGTTCTTGGGCGGCATCAAGAACATGGACAAGCTTCCAGGCGCACTGTTCATCGTTGATCCCCGCAAGGAGCGCATTGCTGTAGCTGAGGCTCGCAAGCTCAACATTCCTATCGTTGCTATCATTGACACCAACTGCGATCCTGATGAGATCGACTATCCTATTCCTGGTAACGATGATGCAATCCGTGCGGTTAAGCTTCTTACTGGCCGTATGGCTGACGCTGTCCTTGAGGGCCGTCAGGGCGAGGCTGAAGAGGCAGAGGCTCCTGCAGAGGCAGCTTCCGACGCTGAGTAATTAAACGAATATAATAAACTAAAGATGGGGGTAGGGGATATATCCCTTACCTCCGTTTTATAATAGGAGGATATATATGGCACAGATTACAGCTGCAATGGTAAAGGAACTCCGTGAGACCACAGGCGCAGGCATGATGGACTGCAAGAAGGCACTTGCTGCAACCGATGGTGATAGAGAAAAGGCTATCGATTATCTTCGTGAGAAGGGAATCTCCAAGGCTGAGAAGAAGGCAAGCCGCGTAGCTGCTGAGGGTGCTGTTGCAGCATATGTAAGCGACGACGCAAAGGTAGGCGTTCTGCTTGAGGTTAACTGTGAGACTGACTTTGCTGCCGGCAACGAGCAGTTCCGCAGCCTTGAGGAAAAGCTTGCAAAGCATGTAGCAGAGACTGCTCCTGCAGATGTTGAGGCTCTCAACAACAGCGAGATTGATGGCAAGACCGTTGCTACCCTCATCACTGAGGCTACAGCAACTATCGGAGAGAAGATTTCCCTCCGCCGTTTCACCCGTTACGAGAGTGCAGGCCGTGTAGCAGCTTATATCCACATGGGCGGCAAGATCGGTGTTCTGGTTGATCTCGATGGCGGTTCTGAGGAGCTTGGCAAGGACGTTGCAATGCAGATTGCAGCAGCAAATCCTGAGTGCATCAACCGTGACCAGGTTGACACCGCAAAGCTTGACCATGAGAAGGAAGTTCTCAAGAAGCAGGCTCTTGAAGAGGGCAAGCCTGAAGCAATCGTTGAGAAGATGGTTGTTGGCCGTCTGAACAAGTATTACAAGGAAGTCTGCCTCGTAGAGCAGGAATTCGTTAAGGATTCTGACAAGACTATGAAGGATGTACTTGCAGGTGTAAACGTTAATGGCTTCGTTCGCTATCAGCTTGGCGAAGGCATTGAGAAAAAGGAAGAGGACTTTGCAGCAGAAGTTGCAGCTCAGATGAAATAAGATCGGATGTTGAAAGAAAGAGGACACTGGCTATAGACTTGTGTTCTCTTTCTTTGTAAAATAGGATATGTAAGGTTTTATTTTTACGGAGTAAATGAACACCAATGGAGGTATTATCTTGGAAACAGCGAAATATAAGCGCATAGTGCTTAAGCTCAGCGGTGAATCACTGGCTGGTGAACAGGGCTTCGGTATCAATCCAGCAGTTGTTGAGGCTATTGCAGCTCAGATTAAAGTTGTTCGTGAGCATGGAATCGACGTTGCAGCTGTAGTAGGCGGCGGCAATATCTGGCGTGGTCTGGCAGGCAGTGCAAAGGGCATGGAGCGTGCAACAGCAGACTATATGGGTATGCTCGCTACTGTTATGAACTCCCTGGCTCTTCAGGATGCACTGGAGAAGCTCGGTGTGGATACCCGTGTACAGAGTGCTATTGAAATGCGTCAGGTTGCTGAACCCTATATCCGCCGCAAGGCTGTTCGTCATTTGGAAAAGGGTCGTGTTGTTATTTTCGCTGCAGGCACAGGCAATCCGTACTTCTCAACTGATACAACAGCTGCTCTCCGTGCTGCAGAAATTGAAGCGGATGTTATTCTGATGGCTAAGAAGAATACAGACGGAATTTATGATTCCGATCCTAACAGCAATCCGGATGCAAAGAAATTTGATGAGCTTGAGTACATTGAAATCCTTCAGAGAGGACTTCAGGTTATGGATTCCACAGCTACCAGCCTTTGCATGGACAACAAGATTCAGCTGGTTGTGTTCAATGTGGATGATTACAGCAATATCGTTCGTGCTGCTCTGGGTGAAACCATTGGAACAACTGTAGGAGGAAAAAAGGCATGAGCGTAAAGGAAATTATCAGCACACATGAAGATCATATGAAGAAGAGCCTTGAGTCCCTGAAGAGAGAGTTCGCTTCTCTTCGTGCCGGACGTGCTACTCCTTCACTTTTGGACAAGGTTATGGTAGAGTACTATGGTACTCCTACACCAGTTAACCAGATTGCAAAGGTTTCCGTACCTGAGCCTCATATGATTCTCATTCAGCCCTGGGAGAAGGAAATGCTCCATGAAATCGAAAAGGCTATTATGAAGTCTGATTTGGGACTTTCCCCTAACTCCGACGGCACAGCTGTACGCCTTTCTGTTCCCCAGCTCACTGAGGAGCGCCGCAAGGAGCTTAGCAAGGGAGTAGGCAAGAAGGCTGAGGAAGCAAAGGTAGCTCTCCGCAATGTAAGACGTGATTGCAACGATGCTATCAAGAAGCTTGAGAAGGCTAAGGAAATAACCGAGGATGAGTCCAAGAAGGGTCAGGCTGATGTACAGAAGCTTCTCGACCAGTACATTAAGCTGGTTGATACAGCCAAGGCTGCTAAGGAAAAGGAAATCATGGAGGTTTAATCCTTCATTCAAAGATTATGTTAATTGATGTTACGGGACTTCCGCAGGATGTGGCAGAGCGTCGGCTCAATCAGGCGGAAATTGCATACTCTGTGGAGATTACTCGTCCTGCCAGGGATTTTTTTAAGGTGGATGAGGAAAATCTATATGTTGTTCGTCAGAAATTGATGGATCAAAATATTTTGCTGCTGACTTTGGCGGCGAAACAGAGAAAGGAGGTGTCCTGAAATGGCTTATAAGATTACAGACGATTGTATTTCTTGCGGTTCCTGCGAGGGAAACTGCCCAGTTGGTGCAATCTCCGAGGGTGAAAACCACTACGAGATTGAGGCTGATGCATGTGTAGAGTGCGGTGCTTGCGCTGCAGGCTGCCCTGTATCCGCAATCGAAGCTCAGTGATGAAAAGCCCCTCTTCATACATATGGGTACGGAGAGGGGCTTATTCTTGCATTGATGTGGGGTGTCATTATGTTGAAGAAATTTTTCCTCAAATCCTCCAAGGACAGCATGGAAAAGCCAGCTACTTCCTCCGGGTTTGAGAATCCTTTATATAAAGAGCTGGACCCCGAAAAATTGCCAAGACACGTTGCCATTATAATGGATGGCAATGGCCGCTGGGCCAATAACAGGGGACTTATAAGGACAGCAGGACACAGGGCAGGGGCAAATACCCTGCGGAATGTGGTGCGTATGGCTGGAGACCTGGGTATTGAAGCCTTGACAGTGTATGCCTTTTCAACGGAAAATTGGAAAAGGCCACACACCGAGGTGGATTTCCTCATGAAGCTTTTCTCAGAGTACCTTGCAAAGGAATTTGACGAGCTTGATAAGAGCAATGTCAGAATCCGTTTTATTGGAAGAACCGATGAACTTCCAAAGCAGCTTATAAAAGAAGCCATTGCTGCGGAAGAGCAGATGAAGGACAATACAGGTCTAAGGTTCAATGTGGCTATGAATTACGGCGGACAGGATGAAATTGTCCGTGCAGCCAGAAAGCTTGCCCAAAAGGCTGTTGATGGGGATATCAGACCAGAGGATATCAGCGAATCAATGCTGGAGGACTGTCTGGATACCCATGGGATGCCGCCGGTGGATTTGGTTATCCGGACAAGCGGCGATATACGTATCAGTAATTTTCTTCTTTGGCAGTCAGCCTATGCGGAATATTGGTTTACGGATGTAAATTGGCCTGATTTCACGCCGGAACGCTTTGTGGAGGCATTGAAGGATTTTGCCGGACGAAAGCGCAGATTTGGCGGATTGAATAAGGCTTAATGTGAATTTATGAAATAGAGGTGCGGGATTTGATTACCAGAATAATAACAGGGGTTATTGGTATAGCCTTGGCGGCGTTTATTATACAGACGGGAGGATGGCTGTATAGTGCGGCGGTACTGCTTCTTATGCTCGGAGGATGGCTTGAATTTTGCAAGGCATTTGCTCATAAGGGAGACAGGCTGGCTTTCTTCAGCGGTGTACTGATAATGCTGCTTTTCTGGGGCACAAGCTGGCTTGGAAATGATGGTGAAATTGTTGCTGTAACCATGTTTGCGGTGATGCTTATAATGGCTGTTTCCGTGTT
Organism: bacterium; assembly: GCA_963592185.1. Lineage (GTDB taxonomy): Bacteria > Bacillota > Negativicutes > Selenomonadales > Selenomonadaceae > CAVAVT01. The sequence continues at coordinate 20,427 of CAVAVT010000007.1, forward strand.
CCGTCACGGAAGTTTCACAGCGGAGCAGGCATTGATTTCCCTGGGAGGCGTAATGTACCTGGGTCTTGGCTTCAGCCATATGGTTCTTGTGCGCTTTGCCGGTGAACCGGTCATTGTATCCACATCCCTTGGCAGCATGGAGCTGGGCTGTGCATATCTTTGGACCGCACTGATAGGCACATGGGCAAGTGATACCTTCGCCTATTTTTCTGGAACCCTTTTGGGAAAGCATAAGCTTTGCCCCTCAATCAGCCCTAACAAAAGTGTAGAGGGCTTTATCGGCAGCTTGGTGGGAACAACTGCGGCAGTTGCAGGACTTGGAACCTTCTTTGGATTTTCGGTTCCTGTAATGGCAGGACTTGGATTCTGTATAGCCTTGCTGGCAACACTGGGAGATTTGGTGGAGTCAGTTGTAAAGCGTGCAACTGGAATCAAGGATTCTGGAAATCTGATACCGGGACATGGCGGAATATGGGACAGATTCGACAGCGCCCTCTATACTATTCCCTTTGTTTACTATTTTGTTCAGGTTTTCCCTATAGCTGGGTAATCAGTGGAGGTATTTGATATGAAAAACATTGCTGTATTAGGGTCTACAGGCTCCATCGGAACCCAGACTCTGGATGTGGTTCGTATGCATCCGGATATGTTTCATGTATCTGTTATTGCGGCAAATTCCAGTGATGAGCAGCTTGAAGCCCAGATAAATGAGTTTGCTCCGGATATAGCTATTTTGGCGGATGAGTCAGCTGCAGAAAGACTTCGGAGCCGTTACAAAGGGAAAACAGAAATTCTCAGCGGCAGACAGGGAATGATTGACGGTGCGGTTTACGCCCCGGTGGAAACAGTTGTTACCTCCATGGTGGGATTTGCAGGTCTTGCCCCTACAATGGCGGCAATAGAAGCTGGCAAGGATATAGCCCTTGCCAACAAGGAAACCATGGTTGTGGCTGGAGAGCTGGTAACTGCAGCGGCAAAAAAGAATAACACCGCTATTCTTCCTGTGGACAGCGAGCATTGTGCATTGTTCCAGTGTCTTCAGGGTGAAGACCGTTCTTCCGTGAAAAAAATTCTGCTTACATGCTCCGGCGGTCCCTTCAGGGGAAAAAAGCGTGCTGAAATGGAAAATGTTTCAATAAATGATGTTTTGGCACATCCCACTTGGTCCATGGGGAAAAAGATTACTGTGGACTGCGCCTCCTTGGTGAACAAGGGTCTTGAGGTTATTGAGGCAAAATGGCTGTATGATGCATCCTATGATGAAATCCAGGTGGTTGTACATCCCCAGAGCATTGTACATTCCATGATTGAATTCAAGGATGGGGCGGTTATGGCCCAGCTTGGTTCTGCAGACATGAGACTCCCTATTCAGTATGCCCTTACATACCCGGATAGAATAGAATCTCCATGCCAGAGTCTTGATTTTTGGAATATGCAGCCGCTGACCTTTGAAAAGCCTGACACAGATACTTTTAGAGGTCTTGCCATTGCCTACGCTGCAGGCAGAGCCGGAGGAGTAATGCCCTGTATCATGAATGCTGCCAACGAAATAGCTGTAGGTGCATTTTTGAAGGGTGCAATTAAATTTTTGGATATTTATACTGTTATTGAGAGAACTATGGATGCCCGGGAAAATAAAAATGATTTGTCCCTTGAGCTTTTATTCCAGGAAGATGCATGGGCACGGTCCTATGCTGAGGATATCGTAAAGGGAATTTAATCCGGGATCAGGAGGAGTCTTGATGGTTCTTACTATTTTGGCTGCGGTTTTTGTATTTGGACTGCTGGTTTTGGTTCATGAGTTCGGTCATTTTGTTACAGCAAAAATGACAGGAATGGGCGTTGATGAATTCGCAATAGGATTCGGTCCCAAAATCGCAGGTTTCAAACGTGGAGAAACCGTATATACAATAAGATGCATACCCTTGGGAGGGTACAATAAAATATCTGGAATGGACCCTGAGGGTCCGGAGGCTGGGGAAAAATCCTATTGGGCAAAGCCTGTATGGAAGCGTATGATCGTTATTCTGGCAGGTTCAATAATGAATTTTTTGCTGCCAATAGTATTGTTTTTCGGCATATTTTTCTTTTCAGGAGTCAGCACACCTTCCAATGAACCTGTTTTAGGCGGAATCATGGCTGGGAAGCCGGCGGCTGAAGCCGGGCTCATGGAGGGCGACAGAATCCTTTCTGTTGATGGAAAAGCCATCAGCTCCTGGAAGGATTTTACAGCTTCCATTGTTGACAAAAACGGTCATGTACTTCAGGTTAGATACCTTAGAGACGGCGAGGAGCACACAGCAAATGTGATTCCCTCATACGATGAAAGCACCAAGCGTGCTGTTGTGGGTGTATACGGCTCTGTGGATAAGAGAATGCCAGGTGCGGCTGAATCTGCAGAAATGGCTGTAAAACGCACAGGAACTGTTATCCTTGCAATGGTGGACGGTCTGAGACAGATTGTAACAGGACAGACTGCCGCCGAGCTAGCAGGGCCATTAGGCGTGGCACAGATGGCTGGAGAGGTTGCACAGATAGGTTTCATTCCACTGCTCAATTTTGCAGCACTGCTGAGCCTGAATCTGGGTATTGTGAACCTTCTTCCCATACCGGCATTGGACGGCGGACATTTTATAACTCTGCTGCTTGAAGCTGTTCGTGGAAAGCCATTAAGCACGAAAACCATGATGTATGTGCAGTACATTGGAATAGTGATAGTTTTGGGACTTATGCTTTTTGCTACCTTCCAGGATGTGACACGGTAACAAATTTCAGGAGGAAAGAGCATGGAAAGAAAGAAAACTCGTCAGATTCATATCGGTTCTGTGGCAATTGGCGGTGGAGCACCCATATCCGTGCAGTCCATGACAAATACCAAAACCACTGACACTGAGGCTACCGTTGCACAGATAAAGGCTTTGCAGGAAGCTGGCTGCGACATTGTAAGGCTTGCTGTGCCGGACAAAAACGCTGCAGAAAACCTTGGAAACATAATTTCTCAGGTGGATATTCCCCTTATTGCGGATATTCATTTTGACTACCGTCTGGCGTTGGAGGCAATTAATCAGGGTATATCTGCTCTTCGCCTGAATCCGGGCAATATTGGCGGCGAAAAGAATGTTAAAATCGTTGCTGAGGCTGCAAAGGCACATGGCATCCCCATAAGAATAGGTGTTAATGCTGGATCCCTTGACAAGGAACTGTTAAAGAAGTACGGAAAGGTTACACCGGAGGCAATGGTTGAGTCAGCAATGCAGCATGTCCGTCTCTTGGAGGATCAGGATTTTCATGATATAAAAATATCACTGAAGACCCATGATGTTCCTATGACCCTTGAGGCCTACAGGCTTATGAGCAAAACAACGGATTATCCGCTGCACCTTGGAATTACCGAGGCTGGAACAGTACACTCCGGCATCATTAAATCAGCTGTTGGAATAGGCGCATTGCTGGCTGAGGGCATTGGAGATACCTTCCGCATATCCCTTACCGGAGATCCGGTTGTAGAGGTCAGGGTAGCCAATGAGATTTTAAAATCCCTTGGCCTTAAGGAGTATGGTCCAACCCTGGTATCATGTCCGACCTGTGGACGTACTGAAATAGACCTGCCTTCCATTGCTGCCGAGGTTGAGCACAGGCTGGCGAATGTCAAAAAGCCGATACAGGTTGCTGTAATGGGCTGCGTTGTAAACGGTCCAGGCGAAGCCAGAGAGGCAGATGTGGGAATAGCCGGTGGAAAGGGCGTAGGTCTTATTTTCCGCAAGGGCGAGATTCTCAGAAAGGTTCCTGAGGATCAGCTTGTGGATGAACTTTTCAAGGAAATCGATAGTATATTGGCAGAATAAAGCCAATTTTGATAAGGAGGAATTTAATTGCGCACAACTAATTTATATGCACCAACTCTTAGAGAATCTCCTGCTGAGGCAGAGGTCATCAGCCATAAGCTTATGCTTAGGGCCGGAATGATTCGCAAATCTACAAGCGGTATGTATAACTTCCTTCCATTGGGGTGGAGATCAATAAAGAAAATCGAGCAGATTATCCGTGAGGAAATGGATGCTGCAGGCGGTCAGGAAGTATGTATGCCTATTCTTCAGCCCTCTGAACTTTGGGAGGAGTCTGGAAGATGGGCGGCATATGGCGATGAAATGATGCGTATTAAGGATCGTCATCATCGTGATTACTGTCTTGGACCAACCCATGAGGAAATGATTACAGCAATGGTGCGTAACGAGGTGCGTTCCTACAAGCAGCTTCCTCTTATGCTCTATCAGATTCAGGATAAATTCCGTGACGAGCGCCGTCCACGTTTTGGCCTTATGCGCAGTCGTGAGTTTATCATGAAGGATTTGTATTCTTTCGATAAGGACGTTGAAGGAATGGATGTGTCATACCAGAAAATGTATGATGCATACACTAAGATTTTCACCCGCTGCGGTCTTGTATTCCGCCCTGTTGAAGCGGATAACGGAGCCATCGGTGGCGGACATTCCCACGAGTTCACCGTGCTGGCAGAGTCTGGAGAGTCTAACATCGTATACTGTTCCAAGTGCGACTATGCAGCGAGCGATGAAAAGGCTGAGCTGAATGTCATTATCCCTGAAGCTGAGGAAGAAAAGGCTCTGGAGAAGGTTTCAACTCCGGGAACCCATACCATTGAACTTCTGGCTGATTACTTGAATCTTCCTTTGGAAAAGACCATTAAGGCTGTTGCTTTCCAGACTGATGCAGACCAGCTGGTACTGGCATTTGTCCGTGGCGATCATGAGGTAAATGAGGTTAAGGTTATCAATGCTGTAGAGGGGGCACTGGAGCTCCGTATGGCTTCTGACGATGCTATATGTCAGGCTGGCGGCTGCCCAGGCTTTATGAGTCCAATCGGCATTAAGGATGACACACTGATTATTGTTGACCAGTCTGTAATGGAAATGCACAATGCTGTTGCCGGTGCCAATGAGGCAGATTTCCACTACATTAATGTTAATCCGAAGCGTGATTTTAAAAATGTTGTTGTTAAGGATATCCGCATGGTTAAGGAAGGGGATCCATGCCCACACTGCGGAGCTGAGCTGAAGATGACCCGTGGCATCGAGGCTGGACAGGTGTTCACCCTTGGTACCAAGTACAGTGCAGCCATGGGAGCTACTTTCCTTGATGAAAATGGAAAGGAAAAGCCTTTTGTTATGGGCAGTTATGGAATTGGTGTAGGCCGTACAATGGCTGCAGCTATTGAGCAGAACAACGATGAGAATGGAATAATCTGGCCGAGAGCCATCGCACCATTTGAGGTAGTTGTTGTTCCTGTAAACGCAAAGGTTCCTGAGCAGCTTGAGCTGGCTGAGGAGATTTACAATGCACTGAAGTCTGCAGGAGTGGATGCACTTCTGGATGACCGCAAGGAGCGTGCAGGTGTAAAATTCAAGGATGCTGACCTCATCGGATATCCTCTGCGTATCACTGTTGGACCCAAGACCCTGGAAGAGAACAAGATTGAAGTTAAGGTACGCCGCAGCGGCGAAGACTTTGGCTTCACCAAGGAAGAGTACCTGGAGAAGGTTCTCGAGCTTTTAAAGACCCTGTAATTAGTTAGGATGGTATTTCATGAGCATTATTCCGGAGCTGCCGGATGTACAGAAGCGGAACTATGGTTTTCCCCATCTGTCAATTGAGCGTGTCGGTACAGAAAATATAAAAACTGAACTTCCAATACGGACTAAGAGCGGTGAGGTAAAAACTGTATTGGCGAATGTCCGCTCCTATTGTTCACTTACCTCTGATTTAAAGGGCATAAATATGTCCAGAATAGGCCAGACGGTATTTGACGTGGCAGGAAAGAACCGGAGCAATGGCTTTACAAGTTTGATGCCCTTTGTCAAAGAACTTATGGCTGTTCATGATGATGGTACAGAGACAGTATTTATTTCTGCCATGTTTGACTGGCTTTTAAACAGCAGAACGCCGGTTACCGGTCTCTACGCTCCGAAGTCCGTACAGGTCACAATGGCGGCAGCAGCAGATCAGCAGGAATCCCATACTTATCTTACGGTACATTCCACTGAAATGAGTCTTTGTCCCTGCTCCAAGGAAATGAGTATGCTGGAAAATCAGCTTACAGGTGCTGAAATGCAGGAGCTTCAGGCACTTTCTCCAGAGCTAAGGAAGAAAATCCTTGCCAGCGGCTTTGGTGCTCATAATCAGAAATCTGATATCACCATTGCTGTGGAGATGAAGTCTGGAAGCGCTGTGGACATTGAAACCTTGGCGGATATAATCGCAAAATCTGCTTCGGCCCCAACATTTTCCATTTTAAAAAGACCTGATGAAAAATGGGTAACAGAGGCTGCCTACATGGGCGGAACCTGGGAAAATGGGAAATTTAAGGAAACAGGCGGCGGCCCACGGTTCGTGGAGGACATTGTCCGCCGTGCGGCAGGAGCCTTGGAGGAGCAGCTGGATAAATCCATTGCTGACTACATGGTTCATGTGAGAAATCAGGAGTCCATACACAGCGATGGAATTGCAGCAGCTGCAATGATTTGTGCAGGGCGCCGTCTGCAATGGGATATCGTAACAGGAAGAGAATAAATTGTTTCAGCCGTTGATGCCGGTTTAATATTGGCATTGGCGGCTGATTTTTTTTCTAAATTGCTTGACTTGGAGCAAGCTTCAGCTACTATACTAGAAACATGAGGTGATAATGTATGACGGAGCATGAAATATATAGATTGCTTGAGGCTTATAAATCCGGTGAAATATCCATAGAGCAGGCAGAAAAAGAACTTAAGGAGCTGCCCTATCAGAACATGGGCTTTGCCAAGGTGGACCATCACAGGGAAATAAGACAGGGATTTCCTGAGGTGATATACGCCGAGGGGAAGACAAAGGAGCAGGTTAGGGATATTATGCTGGCACTTATGGAGAAAAGTGACGGAAATATTATGGCAACAAGGGCTGATATTACTAAATATGAGTTCCTAAAGGAAGATATTCCAGAGGCAAAATATGATGAGGCTGGCAGAATAATATATGTACAAAGAAAATTTGATGAAACGGATGCCAATCATGAAATCCTGGTATTAACGGCAGGAACCAGTGATATCCCCGTGGCAAGAGAGGCAGAAATTACAGCAAAACTCATGGGAAACCGGGTGAAAAGCGGATATGATGCCGGAGTGGCTGGAATACATCGTCTCCTGGCCCACAGCAGGGATATAGAAAATGCCAATGTAATTATTGTTATTGCCGGAATGGAAGGGGCGCTGGCCAGCGTGGTCGGAGGGCTTACCAGCAAACCGGTTATTGCTGTTCCAACCAGTGTGGGATATGGCGCTTCATTCCATGGGCTTTCCGCCCTGCTGGCGATGCTGAACTCCTGTGCATCCGGAGTTGCGGTTATGAACATAGACAATGGTTTTGGTGCAGGGGTATTAGCAAGTAAGATAAACCATATGAGGTGATTTGATGAAGGCAATATATCTTGACTGTTTTTCTGGAATAAGCGGAAATATGCTGCTTGGGGCATTTTTGCAGGCAGGTGTACCACTTGAATATTTAACGAATCAGCTTTCAAAACTTTCAATGTCCCATGAATTTAACATAATAGCCAATGATGTGAGCAAGTGTGGAATTGCTTCCTGCTACGTTGAGGTAGAGCTAAAACATGGAAATTCTGCTGAGGAGCTTCATGAACATCATGGTCATCATGAGGGCCATGCACACCATCATCATCACCGCAGCTGGAGAGATATACGGGAAATAATTAACGAGGCAGAGCTTTCCGACAATGTAAAAGACCTGAGCTGTAATATATTTGAAAAAATAGCCATCGCCGAGGGAAAGGTACATGGCACCAGTCCGGATGAGGTACATTTCCATGAAGTAGGAGCGGTGGATTCTATAGTTGATATTGTTGGTACAGCAATATGCCTGGATTATTTAAATGTGGAAAAAGTTTTTGTTTCCAAGGTTAATACTGGAAGCGGTATGGTAAAGTGCGCCCATGGCATGATGCCTGTGCCAGCTCCTGCAACAGCGGAGCTTTTAATGGGATTTCCTACATATAACAATAATGAGGGCAAGGAGCTTACAACTCCCACAGGTGCAGGAGTAATAAAGGCTCTTGCAGAATACAGCCAGAATCCGCCAGAAGGCTTTAAGGCAGAGAAAATTGCCTACGGTGCCGGCGGCTGGGATTTGGACAAGCCCAATGTCCTTAGAATGTACCTTGGAGAATATGAGGCAGAAAATATCCAATCCTATTATCAGCTTTCTACAAATATTGATGATATGAATCCACAGATTTATGGGTATATTTACGATAAATTATTGAAGGCTGGAGCATTGGATGTATGGACAACTCCTATTTTTATGAAGAAAAACCGCCCGGCAAATATGCTGTCCGTACTTGTCACTGAAGATAAAAAAGAAGTATGCTGCAGTATTATTATTGAAGAAACTTCAAGCCTTGGCATCAGAGTGCAGAAGCTTGATAAAAGAATTGCAGCAGAAAGACAGCTTATAAATGTAGATACTCCGTATGGAGCTGTAAGCTGCAAGGCAGCTTTTTATAATGGAAAACTTGTCAATGTGTCCGCTGAATACGAGGAATGTGCGGCTATTGCAAGTGAGAAAAATATTCCATTGAAAAATATACAAAGAGAAGCTGTAGCAGGAGCCATGAAACGATTGGAGGAGAAGGGGCTTGACTAAGCTTGAGAAACTCATTGATACATTAAAGGGATACGAAAGCCTGGTGATTGCACTTTCCGGCGGAGTGGACAGTTCACTGCTTACTATGGCGGCTGGAAAGGCTCTCGGAGACAGGGCAGTAGCAATCACCGCAAGCTCCGAGCTTTTGTCGGAAGAGGAACTGCAGGATGCTAAGGCAATGGCTGAATTTTCCGGGGTGCGTCACATTGTACTTGAGGCAAATGACCTGAATAATGCAGAACTTGTTGCAAACGATAAAAATCGTTGCTATTATTGTAAGAAAGGTCGTTTTAATGCACTTTGCAGCTGGGCTGCAGAACATGGCTTCAAGCATGTGGCAGAAGGCTCCAATCTGGATGATTCCGGAGACTACAGACCGGGAATGCGTGCCATTCACGAGCTGGAGCCGGTGGTGGTATCTCCATATATGGAATGCGGATGGAACAAGGCGGATATCAGAAAACAGGCAAAGGAATGGGGGCTTTCCGTCTGGGACAAGCCCAGTGCCGCCTGTCTTGCATCAAGGGTGGAGTACGGAATCTCCTTAACTCCGGAGAGGCTTTCTCAGGTGGAAAAAGCTGAGATTTTTCTTAGGCCCATGGTTAAGGGACAGCTAAGAGTACGCCATCATGGCAGTATCGCAAGGGTTGAGGTGGATGCCTCATCAATGGACCAAGTCTTTAAGCGTAGAGCGGAAATCAATAAAGAGCTAAAAAGACTGGGATTTAGTTATGTGACTTTGGATCTTTCAGGATACCGTATGGGAAGTCAGAATGAAGTGCTGGATAAATGACCTATCTTCCTTTTTTCATTGACAAAAGGAAAAGCGACTATTATAATAGGTTGAGGTTGATGCTGAATGAAGATAGCTATAATTGAATCTGAGGCCGGACTTGGCAGAGAAATTCCCTTCTCTTTTGAGACAGATGCGGAGAAGCTGGGTGTTATACATCCGGATTATTCTTTCAAGGGGTCTATTAAGGTTCAGGGTACATTGGTCAATACTGGACGTGCATATCGTGTGTCCGGTGTGATTTTTTGTTTAAAATCATTTGTATGTGACCGGTGTCTTACTGAATCTGAGGAGAAGCAGGAGCATCATTTTTCTGAGGACTATCAGAGAAGTGAAGGCGAAGCGGCGGAGGATTCCCCAGACATGAATTATTTCAACGGTGATGCTATCGATATTGCGGATATGATTCGTGATACGCTTATTGCGGCACAGCCGTTGAGTAGCATATGCAGTCCTGACTGCCGAGGTTTGTGCCCCAAGTGCGGTGCAAATCTGAACGAGGGCGATTGTGGGTGTGATACTTTCATTCCTGACCCTAGGCTGGCAGCATTGCAGAACTTATTGAAAAAAAAGATGGATGATTGATTCCAGGAAGAAACTTTTCAGAGTGCTTCTAGGGAATTTAAGGAGGTGTATCCAGAATGGCAGTACCTAAGCGTAAAATGTCCAAAGCTCGCCGCGATAGCCGTCGCGCAAATTGGAAGCTTGAGACTCCCGGTTATGTAAGTTGCCCACAGTGCCACGAGCCCAAGATGCCGCATCATGTGTGCACCGAGTGTGGTTACTACGATGGTAAGGAAGTCATAGCTACAGCTGAATGATAGCTTATAAATGAGCAGGGTATGAATAATATCCTGCTCATTTTGCTTGCCTTTTTATGATATTATATGTATAATACCAATTAAAGTTGTTTGTAGTAGCAGGTACTAAGTTTAGGTGATAAGTATGGCAAGGGCAAAAAAGAAAATAAGACAGCAAGAGCTTGTTGCTAAGGTAAAAGAAAAACCCTTCCTTACGGATGAAGAGCTGGCCAAGGATTTGCAGGTAAGCGTGCAGACCATAAGGCTGGACAGATTGGAGTTAGGCATACCTGAACTTCGTGAGCGCATTAGAAAAATGGCTGAGGAGACCCAGAGCAAGGTTAAATCAATTGAAAGCCATGAGCTGGTGGGAGATCTTATCGACTTGGAGCTGGGGAAATCCGGCATATCCATGCTTAAGATTACAGAGGAAATGGTCTTTGCAAGAAATAATATTGCAAAGGGGCATTTCATGTATTCCCAGGCAAGCTCTTTGGCACTGGCTCTCGTGGATGCTCCTACGGTTGTAACTGGTGTTGCTAACATAAAGTATAAGGTGCCTGTACATGTTGGAGAGAAATTAATAGCTAAGGCGGAGGTTGTCCGCAAGCGAAGCAATAAATATTTTATCTGGGTGAAAACCCGTAACAGTGTCCAGGAAGTATTTCGAGCGAAGTTTATCCTCGTATCTCTGGATGAGGAATAGGAGGTAGTCTTTTTGAAAATCGCTATAGATGCTATGGGCGGTGATTATGCACCGGAGCAGATCGTATTTGGAAGTGTACGTGCTGCAAAGAAATACGGCTGCGAAATTGTCCTAGTTGGTGATGAAGAAAAGATAATGAAAATCCTTAATAAGGAACCTGATTGGAAAAATTATAAAATTTCCGTTCACCATACTACCGAAGTTATAGAGATGCATGAGCATCCTGCAACAGCTGTTAGAAAAAAGAAGGATTCATCCCTTGTGGTAGCCACCCGCATGGTTAAGGATGGGGAATGTGATGCGGTGCTGTCAGCTGGCAGTACAGGTGCGGCAGGAACAGCGGCACTTCTCATATTGGGTCGTCTGTGCAAGGGCATAGATAGGCCTACAATCGCAACACCGATTCCTACACCAAAGGGAGTTACTATGGTGCTGGATTCTGGGGCAAATTCTGATAGTAAACCTCAGCATTTGCAGCAGAGTGCACTTATGGGTTCTATTTACTATAAATATATTTTTGGCAATCCAAATCCCCGTGTGGGACTTTTAAATATAGGAGAGGAAGAAACCAAGGGCAACGAGCTTTGCCGAAGCACCTATCCTCTGTTGAAAAATATGAAAACAATCAACTTCATAGGCAATGCCGAAGGCAGGGATATTCCTAAAGGCAATATCGAAGTTGTTGTTTGTGATGGATTTACAGGCAATGTTGTGCTAAAATTTGCAGAGGGCCTTGCAAAAACACTTATGAAGCTTATAGAGGATGCCATCAGAAATGGTGGTATTATCGCAAAGCTGGGAGCATTGATGGTAATGCCGGCAATGAAAAAGCTTGGAAAGAGGCTGGACGTTGCTGAATATGGCGGTGCACCGCTCTTAGGTGTAAATGGCTGCTGCATAATTTGTCACGGCTCATCAAATTCCAAATCTATTTGCAGTGCGATTGGCGTTGCAAACGATTATGTGAACAAGGACGTACTCAAGCATATCAAGGAAACTGTGGCTGAAGAAACCGGTTTGAGCAACGGCGACGAAGGAAAGTAATACGTTATTATGATTAGGGGTTGTGTACGATATGCCGGCTTGCTGCATGGCTTGTCGTAGATGGGCTAAGGAGGATTTTCATGTTTGAACAGAATGTAATTTGTAAGCTTTTGGGTATAAAATATCCGATTTTCCAGGGGGGAATGGCATGGATTGGCACAGCTGAGCTGGCATCTGCTGTTTCCAATGCCGGCGGCTTGGGAATTATAGGTGCAGGTCATATGCCTCCCGAGGTACTTCGTGCAGAAATTCAGAAGGCTAAGAAGTGGACTGAAAAGCCCTTCGGCGTAAATATAATGCTTATGTCTCCTTACGTTAAGGAAGTAATGCAGGTAGTTATTGACGAAAAGGTTCCTGTTGTTACTACAGGTGCAGGAAATCCTGGAGAGTATATTCCTGCTCTTAAGGAGATTGGTACAAAGGTTATTCCGGTTGTTGCCTCTGTAGCTCTGGCTAAGAGACTTGAGCGTGTGGGGGTAGATGCTGTCATTGCTGAAGGTACTGAAAGCGGCGGACATATCGGCGACATTACCACCATGGCACTGGTACCACAGGTTGTTGATGCACTGGATATTCCTGTTATCGCAGCTGGCGGTATCGCTGATTCCAGAGGAATTACCGCAGCCTTTGCACTGGGCGCACAGGGCGTTCAGATGGGTTCAAGATTTGTGCTTTCCGAGGAATGCATTGCCCATGAAAACTACAAGAACATGGTTCTTAAGGCTAAGGACAGATCCACCGTTGTTACTGGACGTACCCTTGGACATCCGGCCCGTGTTATTGCAAATAAACTTACCCGTACTTATTTGGAAATGGAAGCAGCTGGTGCTTCTTCAGAGGAACTGGAAAAGCTGGGCGTGGGAAGTCTTCACAAGGCTACACACGAAGGCGATGTTCAGAACGGTTCCGTTATGATTGGACAGATTGCAGGAATGCTGCAGGATATTAAACCAGTTTCTCAGATTATTGAAGAAATTGTTGCAGGTATTCCAGGAAATATAGAGAATATTAACAGTGTATGTAAGTGATGACGTCAATCACATCATGATGCACATGTGTTAAAAAGGAGCATGAGTAAATGAATAAGCTGGCTTTTGTATTCCCAGGTCAGGGCGCACAGAAGGTAGGAATGGGCAAAGATTTTTATGATCAGTACGATGTAGCTAAGAAGCTTTTCAAGGAAGCTGACGAGGCTCTCGGATACTCCATCATGAATATGTGCTTTGAGGGTCCGGAGGAGGATCTCCGCCTTACAGCAAATACCCAGCCGGCAATACTCACCATGAGTGTTATTGCCAATGAGATTCTTAAGGAAAATGGGGTTCAGCCTGATGTTGCTGGCGGACATAGCCTTGGCGAGTATTCCGCATTGGTGGCTGCAGGTGTATTGGATTTCCAGGATGCTGTTGTGCTGGTTCATAAGCGCGGCGCATTCATGCAGGAAGCTGTTCCTGTCGGACAGGGCGGCATGGCTGCAATCATCGGCCTTGAGGATCAGGTAATCATCGATGCCTGCGCAAAGGCTGCCGGTGAGGCTGGCGAGGTTCAGGCTGTAAACTTTAACTGCCCTGGACAGACCGTTATTGCTGGTTCCACAAAGGGTGTTGAAAAGGCTGTAGAGCTTCTTCAGGCTGCAGGTGCAAAGAAGGCTGTTATTCTGCCGGTTAGTGCGCCTTTCCACAGCACATTGATGAAGCCAGCTGCAGAAAAGCTGGCAGCAGAGCTGGACAAGGTACAGCTTCATGATGCGGCATTCCCTGTTGTTGCAAATGTAAACGGCAAGCTTCAGACCAGTGCTGAGGAAATCAAGAAGAATCTTGTTGCTCAGGCTGCAAGCCCTGTTAAATGGATTGACTGCGTCAAGACCATGCAGGAGTTTGGTGCAGATACATTTGTTGAGGCTGGTCCTGGCAAGACTCTCTGCGGATTCAATCGCCGCATAGATCGTCAGATTCAGAGCCTTAATGTTGAGGATGTGGAATCCCTTCAGAAAACTATTGACGCACTCAAGGAGGTTCGTTAATATGCTTTTAGAAGGAAAGACAGCCCTGGTTACAGGCGCATCCCGTGGAATCGGCAGAGCTATTGCTGAGACTCTGGCAGCAGAGGGAGCAAAGGTTGCTATCAACTATGCCGGCAATGTAAAGGCAGCAGAGGAAGCAAAGGCAGCTATTGAGGCAGCTGGCGGAGAGGCTATTCTCGTGAAGGCTGATGTTTCTGATCCGGCTGCAGTACAGGAAATGATTAGCACTGTTACTGAGGCATTTGGACAGATTGATATTCTGGTAAACAATGCCGGCATTACCCGTGACGGACTCCTCATGAGAATGAAGGACGAGGACTGGGATGCTGTTATCAGCACAAACCTCAAGGGTGTATACAACTGCACCAAAGCTGTAACAAAGCTTATGATGAAAAAGAGATACGGCCGCATCGTCAACATGACTTCTGTAGTTGGTATCACAGGCAATGCAGGACAGACAAATTACAGTGCTGCAAAGGCTGGCGTAATAGGCTTCTCAAAATCAGCAGCGAAAGAACTTTCCTCCCGTGGAATTACCGTAAATATGGTAGCTCCCGGATTTATTGACACGGATATGACCGCAGTTCTCCCTGAAAAGGTTAAGGAAGAAATGGCTGCAGGAATTCCGCTGGGAAGAATTGGAAAAGCTCAGGATGTAGCAAATGCGGTGCTTTTCCTCGTATCAGATCAAGCATCTTATATTACTGGCCAGGTTGTTAATGTAGACGGCGGCATGGTTATGTGATATAAATATATAGGTATGCAACGGAGGGAGGTGAACGCCGTGTCAACTTTTGAGAAGGTAAAGGATATTGTAGTTGAGCAGTTGGGTGTAGATGCTGATGAGGTTCAGATCGAATCTACTTTCATCGATGACCTGGGTGCTGATTCTCTGGATATCGTAGAGCTTATCATGGCTTTCGAGGAGGAATTTGGTATCGAGATTCCCGATGAGGCAGCTGAGAAGATAAAGACTGTTCAGGATGTTGTAACCTACATAGACCAGAACAAGTAAGTTTTAGTGTCTTACCTTGACTAAGAGTCCCGTGGGAATGTTTCCCACGGGACTCTTAAAAGGTAAGTACGCGAGAGTGAATGGAGGAGTAAACTTGAAGCTTCCTGAATTGAAAATTGGCACTAAAATTGCAAAAGTACCGATTGTTCAAGGCGGCATGGCAATTCGTCTATCTACAGCAAGACTTGCTGCAGCAGTTGCTGAGCAGGGTGGTATAGGTCTTATTGCTGCATCAGGTATGACGTTTGACGAGCTGCGCTATGAAATCAGGCTCGCTCGCTCATTAACAAAAGGAATCATCGGCATAAATATCATGGTTGCTGCAAGGGAATTTGCAGACGTGGTACACACAGCAATCGATGAAGGTATTGATCTTGTTGTGGCTGGTGCGGGATTCTCGCGTGACATGTTTGGACTGGGTAAAGAATCCGGAACCCCGATTGTACCGATTGTTTCATCGGCTAAATTAGCGAAGATTTCCGAGCGTCTTGGTGCTTCGGCAGTTATTGTCGAAGGAAAGGAGGCCGGCGGACATTTGGGCACAGACACGTCAATACGTGAGATTATCCCTGAGGTGCGCAAGGCTGTAAAACTTCCAGTTATAGCAGCTGGAGGAGTTCTTTCCGGCCAGGATATCGTTGATTTTATAAAAATGGGTGCCAATGGAGTCCAGATGGGCTCTCGTTTTGCGGCCAGCGTTGAGTCAAACGCAGCCCCGGCATTGAAAGAATACTATCTGAAGGCACAGCCAGAGGATGTAGTGGTTATCCACAGTCCTGTGGGACTGCCTGGACGTGCGGTCCGCAATCCATTTGCGGAGAGAATTATTGAAGGTCCTGTACCTCCAAAAATCTGTGACCGCTGCCTTAAGGCCTGCAAGCATAATTTCTGTATAATACGTGCGCTTACAAGAGCACAGCAGGGAGATGTGGAAACAGGTCTGGTATTTACTGGCGAATACATCAGCAAAATCAATAAAATTTTGTCTGTAAAAGAGATTTTTGAGCAGCTTCAGGGAGAAGTTGCCGCAATAGAGGAATAAATTTTATTTAATGAGGTGTTAATTTTGACTAATCGAGTAGTAATTACTGGTATTGGTGCTATCACTCCTGTTGGAATCGGCAAAGATAACTTCTGGGAGGCACTTATTTCTGGAAAGAACGGTATCGGCAAGATTACACGTTTTGATGCTACAGATTATGGTGCACAGGTTGCAGGCGAAGTAAAGGATTTTGAGCCTGCTGACTACATTGACAAAAAAGAGTCAAAGCGCATGGACCGTTATACACAGTTTGCTGTTGCTACAGCAAAGATGGCTATTGAGGATTCAGGTCTTGACCTCGAGTCTGAGGACAAGGAGCGCATTGGTACCTATGTAGGTACTGGTATCGGCGGTATTGAGACAATGCATTCTCAGTATGAGAAGCTCTTCGCAAAGGGACCTTCCCGTATCAGCCCGTTCTTTATTCCTATGATGATTGGTAACATGGCTGCAGGTCAGATTTCCATCGCATTTGGTCTCAGAGGACCTTCCAGCTGTGTAGTTACAGCATGTGCAACTGGTTCCAACTGCATCGGTGATGCATTCCGTCTCATTCAGCACGGCCAGGCTGACGTAATGGTAGCTGGCGGTACTGAGGCAAGTATCTCCCAGGCTGCAGTTGCCGGCTTCTGCTCCATGAAGGCGCTCTGCACCGATCACAATGATGATCCTGAACATGCATCCCGTCCGTTTGATGCTACTCGCAGCGGATTTGTTATGGGCGAGGGCTGCGGTATCGTAGTTCTTGAGAGCCTGGAACATGCTGAAAAGCGTGGCGCACATATTTATGCAGAAATTGCTGGCTATGGTGCAAACTCTGATGCATACCATATTACTTCCCCAGCTCCTCATGGCGAGATGCAGGCAAAGTGCATGGCTATGGCAATCAAGGATGCAGGCATGACTCCTGCTGATGTTGACTATGTAAATGCACATGGCACATCCACTCACATGAATGACCTTGGTGAGACTGAGGCTATCAAGGCTGTATTCGGCGACCATGCAAAGGACATTTCCGTAAGCTCCATTAAGTCTATGACTGGACACCTTCTCGGCGCTGCAGGCGGCGTAGAGTGCATTGCAACAGCACTTTCCGTACAGAACGACATCGTTCCTCCTACAATGAACTACGAGAATCAGGATGAGGGAATGGATCTTGATTATGTTCCTAACAAGGCAAAGAAGCGTGAGGTTCGTGCTGCAATCTCCAATTCCTTCGGCTTTGGCGGACACAATGCATGTCTTCTCGTAAAGAAGTTTGTAAAGTAATATAATGTCAGATTATATTTCAAAAGCAAGGGAAAAAGACCTCCAGGAGCTTTCAGAGCGACTGGGGGTATCCTTTTCTAATCTCACATATCTGCACCAGGCTCTTACACATACATCCTATGCCAATGAGTCAAGAAATAAATCTGTAGTGCATAATGAACGTCTGGAATTTTTAGGAGATGCTGTGGTGGAGCTGGCCACAAGTACCTATCTCTTTAAAAACTTCCCAAAACTTTCAGAGGGTGTACTTACAAAGGCAAGGGCTGCAGCAGTATGTGACAGGTCCCTGTCCCGCCGTGCAGCAGAGCTGGGATTGGGAGAGCATCTTCTCATGGGCCGTGGAGAACTGGCCTCTGGAGGAAGAAACAGGCAGTCAACATTGGAAAATACCTTTGAGGCTGTGGCTGGAGCTGTGTATTTGGACAAAGGCTGGGATGTGGCATTTGACTATGTCATTAGACAGCTGGAGGAAAGTCTGAAGAATGCGGCAGAGGGACACTCCATCAAGGATTACAAAACAATTTTGCAGGAAAAGGTACATAAGCTATACGGCAAAAATGTTACCTACCAGCAGATTAGTGCTGTGGGACCTGCCCATGACCGTACCTATGAATATGCCGTTCTCTTAAACGGAGAAGTGTATGGCAAGGGAACAGGACACAATAAAAAAATTGCAGAACAGCTTGCTGCATGTCAGGCACTTGAGAAGCTTGAAAATAAATAGTATTATGGAAGGGATAGCACAGCTATCCTTTTTGTTTTCTGTTTTATATGGAGGGGTCTTATGCGTAAGCTTACATTTTTAGGAACTGGATCGGCAATGGTAACTCATTGCTTTAATACATGCAGCCTGCTGGAGCTGGACAATGGAGATTATTTCATGACAGATGCTGGCGGCGGCAATGGTATTTTAGCTCAGCTGGAGAAAATTGGTGCGGATTACAAAAAGCTTCGCACAATGTTTGTTACCCATGGCCATACTGACCATGTTCTGGGTGTGGTATGGGTAATGCGCAAGATAGCAAGCCTCATGGATCAGGGAAAATACGATGGCAGCTTCCACATCTACTGCCATGACGTTGTAAAGGAAATGCTGGAAACCTTTGCAAAGATGACACTTAAAAAGAAAAACCTTGATAGGCTTGGAACAAGAATATTCATCCACGAGGTTAAGGATGGTTCCACTGTGGCATTAAATGGATTCCAGCTTACAGCCTTTGACATACTTTCCACAAAGGCAAAGCAGTTCGGCTATCAGATTGTTTTTCCAGATGGGCTGAAGCTTACCTGTCTTGGGGATGAGCCGTACAATGAAGCCTGCAGAAAATATGCTGAGAATGCTGACTGGCTGCTTTCTGAGGCGTTCTGCATGTACAAGGACAGGGAGATTTTCAAGCCCTATGACAAGCACCACAGCACAGTAAAAGAAGCCAGCGAACAGGCTGAGGAGCTTAAGGCAAAAAATCTTGTTCTTTATCATACAGAGGATAAGGACATTGAGAATAGAAAGAAAAACTACACTGAGGAAGCACAGCTGTATTACCATGGAAATATCTTTGTACCAAATGATTTGGAAACATTGATAATCCAGTAAAAATTAATAAAATTTTAAGAGTTTGGCATATATCTTTTAAGTAAAATTTAAGAAATAAGCCAGTCTTTTTTCAGATAGAAATTATAGACTAGCATAGAATGTTTTTTTCCCCGAAGCATACTATTGAGCAATTTATTCCGTTACGGGGTTAATATGATTGCGGTCATTTGGCTGTATGTAAAGAAGGAGGCACATCTATTTTGTTTTCAAACAAAGCAAAAATTATTGTGGCTGTACTCGTGGTCGCTGTTGTAGCGCTTATCGGCTACTTTGTAATGGGCAAAGGAGACGGAGAGCAGCAGGCAGCTGGCAGAACAACACAGGTAAAGGTAATGAATGCAATCCGTCAGGATACGCCTATTGCCAGTGAGTATGCCGGTCAGGTAACCGGTAAAGATGAGGTTAAGGTTCAGGCAAGAGTTTCTGGAACCGTAACTGAGAAGTATATCAAAGGCGGTGAATATGTAGAGGCAGGAGCTCCGCTCTACAAGATTGATTCCCGTCAGTATGAGTCCGCTGTCCTTCAGGCTCAGGCAACACTGGCACAGTCAGAGGCAACCCTGAACAACGCAAGAATCGATTTGCAGCGTGATCAGGAACTTCTTAATTCTGCTGCAATTTCCGAGCAGACTGTAACCACACAGCAGGCATTGGTAAACCAGTACGCTGCAGCAGCTGCGGCAAATAGAGCACTTTTGAAAAAGGCTCAGGAGAATTTGGATGATACCATAGTTTATGCGCCTATGTCCGGACGCCTTTCCGTTGACGAGGTAGCTGTTGGAACCTATGCTGTAGCAGGTAACACCACATTGGTTACCATTGGTTCAACCCGTCCGATTTATGTAACCTTTAATATCAGTGAAACAGATTATCTTAAGTTTATGAGGATTCATCAGCTGAATCAGGGAAGTCTGACCACTCCGGATGTAACCCTTACACTGAGTGATGGCAGCAAGTATCCTATTGGCGGACAGCTTGTACAGGCAGACCGTGCCCTTTCCGGCAATACTGGTACACTTACTGTAAAGGCACTGTTTGAGAATCCAGATGACCTTCTTCTTCCTGGAATGTTTGCACGCATTAAGCTGAATGGAGAGATTATTCCTAATGCGGTTCTCGTACCTCAGCGTGCTGTTCAGCAGCTCCTTGGCAAGTCCTTTGTGCTTGTTGTAGGTGAGGATGGAAAATCCGCTGCAAAGCCTGTTACCCTCGGGGACAAGGTCGGCAGCTACTACATTATTCGTAGCGGTATCACTGAATCTGATCAGGTTATTGTTGAAGGTCTCACCACCCTTAAGGAAGGCATGGACCTTGCAATTACCAGGGTAACTCCTGATGAAATGGGCTTCTCACTGACAGAGTCTGATGAGGTGTACAATCCGGATGATGCAGGTAAGTCATCAGACGCATAAGGGGGCGTTATTTTGGCAAAATTCTTTATACACCGCCCTATATTTGCTATCGTAATATCGCTGATAATCGTAATACTTGGTGTAATCGCCACTACACAGCTGGCTATTGCCCAGTATCCGCAGATTTCTCCACCGACTGTTACGGTTGGTACCAGCTATACTGGTGCGAATGCCAACGTAGTTAATGAAACCGTTGCGCAGATAATTGAGGACCAGGTAAATGGTACCCAGGGCATGGATTATATGAGCTCGAACTCTGATGACACAGGCCGTTACAGCCTTACTGTAAGATTCAAGCTCGGCAGCGATGGCGATATGGATGCCGTAAAGGTACAGAACAACGTTGCCATTGCAAATGCAAGCCTTCCTTCGGATGTTCAGGCTGTGGGTGTTACCACAAAGAAGGCATCAGAGGATATGGCACTCATGATTTCCATGTATTCACCGAATGGATATTATGACCGTACATTTATGAAAAATTACGCCCAGATTTACATGCTGGATAAAATCAAGCGTGTTAAGGGCGTCGGCAGTGTGCAGGTTTTCGGTTCTGATTACTCAATGAGAATATGGCTGAATCCTGACAAGCTTGCTGAAAAGCAGCTCACAGTGGCTAGCGTGGCAGCAGCAATCAAGGAGCAGAATATACAGGCTCCTGCTGGTACCATTGGTTCAATGCCTGTTCCGCAGGATCAGGAAAAGCAGTATACCGGCAAGGTAGAGGGCCGTCTTGTTACTCCTGAGGAGTTTGGCAATATTATCATCAAATCTGACAACAATGGTGCATTTGTCCGCCTGAAGGATGTTGCACGTATTGAGACTGGTCAGAAGGAAAATAATGTAATAACCAAGGCAAATGGAAATGCAGCTGTAGGTTTTGGTATACAGCTTACATCTGATGCAAATGCTGTTGAAACTGTTGCGTTGGTGCGTGAGGTTATCGATGAAGCTGCTAAGGATTTCCCACCGGACTTGAAGGTAGACACCATCATGGATACTACCGACTTTATCAATGCATCAATTTCTGAGGTTCTTCATACCTTTATTGAGGCATTGGTGCTGGTAGTATTGGTTGTATTCCTGTTCCTTCAGAGCTGGCGTGCAACCTTGATTCCTGTGCTGGCTATACCGGTATCTTTGATAGGTACGTTGGCATCCTTCATCATTTTGGACTTTTCCATCAACACACTGACTTTGTTCGCAATGGTATTGGCGATTGGTCTGGTTGTAGATGATGCTATCGTAGTTATAGAGAACGTTGAGCATCATATGTCCACTGAGGGTCTGTCAGCTATCGATGCTACAGAGCGTGCGATGGACGAGGTTCAGGGCCCGGTTGTGGCAATTGCCTTTGTTTTGGCAGCCGTATTTATTCCTGTAGCCTTCCTCGGCGGTATGACTGGTGTACTTTATAAGCAGTTTGCACTGACAATAGCCATATCAATGGCACTGTCAGCTTTCATCGCACTGACTCTTACTCCGGCACTTTGTGCAATGATTTTGAAGCCAGAGACCGGAGAGAAAAAGAATACACCTTTGAACCGTTTCTTCACAGCATTCAACGAATGGTTTGAGAGGACTAAGAAACGCTATCTCAAGGGTGTTAGCAGATTTATCGGACATTCTTCACTGTCATTTGTCTGTCTCTTGGTTATCTGTATACTCTCCTGGGGACTTTTCAACAAGCTGCCGTCCACATTTGTTCCAAATGAGGACCAGGGCTTCTATGTTGTATCCGTAAGTCTTCCTGAGGGTACTTCCGCAAACCGTACATCTGATACCATGGACAAGGTTGCGACTGCTGTTCGTGAGCTGCCAGGTGTTAATCAGGTCATGCAGATTACAGGCTTTGACGTAATGTCCTTTGGTTCCAAGTCCAGTGCAGGTACTATGTTTATTGGTCTTGATTCCTGGGATAAGCGTACCACACCAGAGACACAGATTGACAGTCTTGTAATGTCCACCATGGGCATTGGTGCTAAGGTTGCTCCTGAGGCTCAGGTTATTTCCTTCAACATGCCGGCACTTCCTGGTCTTGGCATGGTCGGCGGCTGGAACATGCAGCTGCAGGATATGTCAGGTCATACAGATGAAGAGCTGAATGAGATTACCAACAAAATCGTTGTTGCAATGAATCAGAGACCTGAGCTCGCCGCAGCACGTACAACATACTCCATCAACTCTCCAACCTATAAGTTTGAGGTTGACAGAGAAAAGGTTAAGACATTGGGAGTAACCCTGTCTGATGTATTTACAGCATTGCAGGTGAACTTCGGCGGTTATCAGGTAAATGATTTCAACCAGTTCGGCCGCTCCTATAAGGTTATGCTCCAGTCTGACCTTAAGTATCGTAATGAGGTAGATGCTACCAAGTTCATTTATGTTATGAGCAGCAAAGGTGAAATGATACCTTTGAACACACTTCTGAAGCCACAGCTCAATACTGGTGTTTCTATTATTTCCAGATTTAACGGAACCAGAGCAGTCACCATCCAGGGTAGTGCTGGTGAAGGATACAGCTCAGGCCAGGCAATGGCTGCTGCAGAAGAAGTTGTTAAGGAGGTTGCTCCAACAGGATTTAATATTGAGTGGTCCGGACAGAGCCGTGAGGAGAAGCAGGCATCCAGCTCCATGAGCCAGGTACTTGCCCTTTCACTGATATTTGTATTCCTGTGTCTGGCAGCACTTTATGAAAGCTGGAGCGTTCCGTTCGCTGTACTTCTTACAGTGCCTACCGGTATCTTCGGTGCATTGTTCTTCGAGTACTTTATAGGAATGATGGAAGCAGCCTTTGGTCACCAGAATGCAGGATTGCAGAACAGTGTGTACATGCAGATTGGTGTCATCATGATTATCGGTCTTGCAGCTAAGAATGCGATTCTGATTGTAGAGTTTGCAAAGGTTCGTGTTGACCGTGGCATGGAGCCTGTAAAGGCAGCTATCGAGGCAGCAGGACTGCGACTCCGCCCGATTATCATGACATCCTTGGCATTTATCATCGGCTGTCTGCCTCTGGCAATTGCATCCGGTGCAGGTGCTGCAGCACGTAACGGCATGGGTGTTGCGGTTGTTGGCGGTATGCTGTCAGCTACTATTCTTGGTATATTCCTTATCCCTGTATTCTTTGTAATAACAGAGTGGGTTGCTGAAAAGCTTGGCTTTATGAGCCAGGAGAACAAGAAGACCTCCAAGGATTACATGTAAAAACTGTTTATAACTTAATAAGCGGTTCCGGCTGCAATTATGAGTTAGAAGTTTTTCTGCTCCGGTCAATGGTTTGATCGGAGCAGTTTTCTTTATATGTAATTAAATTTATTGTTGCGTTTAGAACGAATGTTTTTTATAATTTA
>CAVAVT010000008.1:0-41842 GCA_963592185.1 bacterium
TATACACAAAATATAGAAATATTAATACTGTATAATTGTGATATCAGGATACATTTCCAGAGGGACATACCTCCAGTAATGGACATTCCCTGCAAAGAGGTTTTTGAGCACGGCAGATGCGCCGTCCATGCCAAATTAGCCAGTGATGGGCTGAGGACCATTTTTCAATGGGGATGACCTTTTGAAGCTTCTTCTCCACTTCCAGGGGTGTTTCCCCTTTAGCCAGTCCCAGCCTATTAGATACTCGGAACACATGGGTGTCCACAGCAATGGCAGGCCGGCCGAAAGCAATACTGGATACCACATTAGCCGTTTTCCGGCCAACGCCCGGAAGCTTGATAAGCTCCTCAAAGCTTTCAGGCACAGCTCCACCATAATCCTCCACCAGCTTTATGCATGTGGCCATAATATTTTTTGCTTTATTCCTAAAAAGTCCGCAATCATGGATTTCATCCTCAAGGGCTGGCAGCCCAATTTCGATGATTTTTTCAGGAGTGTCAGCATACTTAAAAAGTCTGGCTGTCGTAACATTAACCCTTTTATCTGTACATTGGGCTGACAGAATAACAGCTATTAAAAGCTCAAATGGATTTTTAAAAATCAGAGCTGGTTTTGTGTCACCATAGTGCTCTTCGAGGATTTCAAGCTGCTTGTCTTTTATTTTTTTCGTTACCCTCATAGATAAAAAGGTCCCTTCTGCAAATAATCAGTTTGTAAGACTTCTGATAGGCGCTGGAATTCTTCCGCCTCTTGCAATAAATGCCTCTGAACTCCAGTTGTTTTTAACCGGAACAATCGGGCAGTATCCGAGAAGTCCGCCATATTCAACCACATCGCCAACTTTCTTTCCTGGAACAGGGATTACACGTACAGCGGTGGTCTTGTTGTTAATCATACCAATTGCTGCTTCATCAGCAATGATTCCGGAGATTGTTGCGGCAGAGGTATCGCCCTCGACAGCAATCATATCAAGTCCAACAGAGCATACACAGGTCATTGCCTCAAGCTTTTCAATGGAAAGACTTCCGCAGTTAATTGCATCAATCATGCCCTGATCCTCACTTACAGGGATAAATGCGCCGGAAAGTCCGCCAACATGGGAAGAAGCCATGAGACCACCCTTTTTAACAGCATCGTTAAGCATTGCAAGTGCAGCAGTGGTTCCAGGTGCTCCGCAGCTCTCTATACCCATTTCCTCCAGTACGTTGGCAACAGAATCGCCTACAGCCGGAGTCGGAGCCAGGGACAAGTCGATGATTCCAAAGGGAACACCAAGTCTCTTGGAAGCTTCACGGGCTACCAGCTGGCCAACACGTGTAATCTTAAATGCTGTTTTCTTGATTGTTTCAGCAAGCTCAGTGCAGTCAGCGCCCTTCAGTCCCTCAAGGGCATGTTTTACAACGCCGGGACCGCTTACGCCGACACTAACTACCTTTTCAGCCTCGCTAACCCCGTGGAAAGCACCTGCCATAAATGGATTGTCGCCAGGGGCATTGGCAAATACCACAAGCTTTGCACAGCCGATTGCCTGATTGTCTCTGGTAAGCTCTGCGGTACGCTTAATAACCTCGCCCATTTCACGGACACAGTCCATGTTGATACCAGCTTTGGTGGAGCCAAGGTTTACGGAAGAGCATACTACATCAGTCTGTGCCAGAGCCTGTGGGATAGACTTAATCAGGATTCTGTCACCATTGGTAAAGCCTTTTTCAACCAAAGCAGAGAATCCACCGATGAAGTTTACGCCCACTTCCTTTGCAGCCTTGTCCATAACTTCAGCTACAGGAACATAGCTGTCAGTTTTGCAGGCTTCAGCAGCAATGGCAATTGGTGTAACGGATACTCGCTTGTGGATGATAGGAATACCATACTCGGCTTCAATATCTTCTCCGGTTTTTACCAAAAATTCAGCGGATCTTGTAATTTTATCATATACGTTCTGACAAAACTGGTTGATGTTAGGGTGTGCACAATCACGGAGAGATATACCCATTGTTATGGTACGTACATCAAGCTTGTTTTCAGTAATCATGCGATTTGTTTCTAAGATATCATCAATGGTTATCACTGGAAAAAACCTCCGCAATTAAATTCTGTGCATACTGTTAAAAATATCCTGGTGCTGGGCCTTAATATCCAGTCCCATCTCCTCGCCCATTTCCTTAAGACGCTTCTGAAGCTCTGCAAGCTTTACAGTTTTCTCATCAGTCTCTGCAATCATTACCATGTTGAAGAAACCATCCATGATGTTCTGATTGATGCTGAGGATATTTACATTGTTTTCTGCAAGAATATTGCTTGCCTTAGCAATAATACCTACACGGTCTGTTCCAACTATTGTTACTACAAACTTCATTTACACACTCTCTCCATTCTGTACAATTCATGAACATATCTGTAAACATATAGACATGGTACAAAAACAAATACCAAGAATAATTATACCATGACTATGCTAAAAGCCAATAGTTACAAGTAAAAAAAGCAACTTCTTTTACTCACTTATTCTGTGGGGAAAAATACTGATTTTCCTATGAATTCTCTGAGGATGGAATTATTCGGAACCAGGTCATCGTTCTGCACACTTTCAAAGCAGTCCGCAAATTCCAGTAATTTGGATGAGAGCGGATAATGTGGCGATTCTGGAGGCACTGAGGCAAGAAGTGATACCAAATGTTTATGAAGCATAGCCTGCTCATAAATCAGTGCTGAATTGAAGAATACATCAGCATTTTCCTGATAGGGATATATATTTTTTTGTTCACCCTGAAGTACACTGTTCCACTGCTGGAAGGTTGAAATAGGTGAATGTCCCCGTGTTCTGTAGTCCCGGACAAGCCGTCTGACCAATCTGGAAATTGTTGTTGGAATTCTATTGTGTGCATCGATGTTCAGCTGAATCAGCGCACTTACAAATATCTTGTATTTGTATTTTGACGGAATATACCTTGTGAGATCTTCATTTAACCCATGAATTCCCTCGATTAGAATAGGCTGGTCTGGTGATACCTGGATAAAATTATTATCATCCCATTCCCTAAGACCGTTCAAGAAATTATATTTTGGAAGAACTACTCGTTCGCCTTTTAAAATTCTTTCAAGCTGTTCATTAAAAAGCTTGGTATCAAGGGCTTTTATTGAATCAAAATCGTATTCACCTTTTTCATTTCTAGGAGTGTAATATCTTTCTACGAAGTAATCATCCATGGATATTGTAACTGGCTGTACGCCATTCACTAAAAGCTGGACCCTTAACCGCTGTGCAAAGGAGGTTTTTCCCGAGCAGGAAGGCCCGGCAATAAGTATCAGTCGTTTATTTTTGTCTGACACGATATTATCAGCTATCTGGGCAATGTTCTTTTCATGAAGGGCTTCAGAAACCCGAATTAAATCACCGATTCGCCCTTCTTTTATATACTCATTGAGATCAGAAACATATTTGCAATTTAACAGGTTCGCCCATTCTTTGGAATATATAAGAGCCTGAGTAAGCCGGGGATGATCCACAGGAACAGGAACCTCCATGGATTCGTCCCTTGGGGTAAGCAGGAGTACTCCCTGCTCCACATTTTTCAGTTTGAAGTGATTTAGATATTTAGTATTCCAAAGCATAGCTTCAAACATGTAGGCTTCGTGGCCGTCAAGTCTATAGAGTCCGATGGTTTCAGTTTTCTGTCTGGAAATTGTATTAATGAGGTCGGGATACCCCATTTTCTTTGTGTACTCGATAGCCTCCTGGGTTGAAACTAACGAATATTCGATGGGAAGCGCCTGTTTTATGTACTCATTCATCAGATTTTCTATTGAAGAAATGAGCTTTTCATCCACAGGCACAGATGCTTCGTCAATTGCACAATAAAGACCGCCGTTTGCAGAAAAAAGCATCCTCAGTTTTGCATTTTTATCAATATGGCTGAGGGCTGTTGCCATGAGAAAATAGACAGATCTGCGGTAGATTCTTAAACCAAAGGCATCCGTCATGGTTAATGGTTTTAGCAACTTAAAATCATCGCTTGGTGCCTGCAGGTCGCAAAATAATCCATCACAAATTGCGCCTACCACCATACCCTTTTCATCCTTTTGAAGCAAAGGAAGATAATCCAGCAGCTTTCCCTGTTTTTCCGAAGAATCAATATCTTTAAAATATGGTGATGTTCTATCTATTATCACGTGAAACACCTCCTATAAGAAAAACCCGAGAACAATGCGTGTTCCCGGGTATATTTTTTAAATAAGCCACATTACAATCTTGTAAGTCAAGGCACCCACAAGTGCTGTACAAGGAATAGTAAGCACCCATGCCATAACCATTTGCTGGGCTACACCCCAACGAACAGCGTGAATACGCTTTGCAGATCCAACACCCATTATTGATCCAGATACAACATGAGTTGTACTTACTGGCAGATGAAGAAGTGTTGCGGTGAAAATTATGAAGGATGAATTAAGATCAGCAGCAAAGCCATTGATTGGCTCCAGCTTGAAAATCTTGCCGCCTATAGTCTTAATAATCTTCCATCCACCCACAGCGGTACCCATTGCCATCGCTGTAGCTGCAAGTATCTTTACATAGGTTGGTACTTCAAATACATCGATGTATCCTCCAGCCAGTAATGCCAAGGTGATGATACCCATGGATTTCTGTGCATCGTTAGAGCCATGGGAAAATGCCATAGCTGCAGCAGAAAGAATCTGCATTTTCTTAAACCGATGATTTAGAAGCGAAGGTACCGATTTCCTAAATATAGCAAATAATATCGACATTATAATAAATCCGGTTGCCATACCTATAAGAGGAGAACCAATCAGTGAAAGGATAATCTTGCCGATTCCTTCAAAATTAAGCCCCTCAGGACCTACTGACACCAAAACAGCGCCGATTATACCACCTACAAGTGCATGGGATGAACTGCTTGGCAGGGCTATGTACCATGTAAGCAGGTTCCATAATATTGCACCCACAAGTGCTGCAATAATGATATGCTCATCAACGTGCTCGGCAGATTTTACAATATCAGCACCGATAGTTTTCGCTACGCCTGTACTGTACATTGCGCCAGCAAAATTCAGAACAGCTGCCATCATGATAGCATGGCTTGGATGAATAGCTCTGGTTGAAACAGAGGTTGCTATTGCATTGGCTGTATCATGAAAACCATTTATGAAGTCAAATACCAAAGCCAAAACAATAACTGTAATAATTAAAATTTTTAGCTCAGGCATACTTCATTACCACACCCCTGATCATATCTGCAAGAGACTCACAGTGATCCAGGGTTTCCTCAAGATTTTCGAGGACATCCTTCCATTTTATTAACTCAATAGGATCCTTAACCTTTTCAAAAAGGAAAGCAACTTCATGACGGAAAACCTTATCTCCTTCGCTCTCCAAACGGCCTATCTTATGAGTAGCATCGATAATCTGCTCTTCATTCTTCTTAATGTCGGAAAGCAGAGAAAATGCCTTGATAACCTCTTCGGTAGCCTCTATCAAAAGCTTTGTAAGCTGAATAGCGCCTTCCTTTGCCTGACCGGTACGGTACATAACAATACGCTGAAGTGTACCCTGCAAATAATCAACACCGTCATCCAGACCATTGGCAAGAGCATATATGTCCTCACGGTCAATTGGTGTAATAAAGGTCTGATTAAGCTTGTCGATAATTTTGTCGTTAATAGCATCTGCCTGATGCTCCAAGGTTACGATTTCCTTCATTTTCGCATCTGCCTTTGCAGCATCCACCATAACCTCGTCTATAAGCAGCGCACCCTTATAGAAAAATTCCGCACTCTGTACGAACAAATCGAAGAACTCGGTATCCTTATGTTTGAAGTTAAACATATTGTCCTCCTCAAGTAATATAGTTATAGTTTTACTATACCATGGTTTTAAGGAATCAGCAATTAGTTACATGTAAGAATAATTGGTAAAAAACCGGATACCAATAACGGCATCCGGTTAAAAACAATAGGAATTATGCTAGATTAGCCCTCAACAGCTTTGATTGCATTGTATACTTTTTCAGCCATACCATAAACTTTGTTCAGCGCAACGCCGCAAATTGCAATACGTACACCGAGCTTAAGAGGTACAGCAAAAATCAAATCATCATGGAGCTTGTCGCAAACAGCCTTAGGATTGGAGGCAGGAACAGAAATGAAGAAACCAGCCTTGTAAGGCAGTGCAACCAGACCGCACTTTTCAGCCTCATCCATAAATACTGCAGCACGCTCACGGATGGTCTTATAAAGTTCATCTCTCTCAGCTTCAAAGGATTCCAAAAGTGCTGCATCCTGCTGGATGGTAGAAAGAACGCTCATTGCACCACGGTTGATATTGGACCAGGTAGCACGGCTGGAGAACTTGCTGCAATTTGTAAACTCATCAATAACTTCCTTGTCAGAGGAAAGTCCGATAATAGCGCCTGTACGCTGTCCATAAAGGGTGTAACCCTTGGACATACTGAATGCAAACATTACGAAGATATTTGCTGGGAGTCCGCCAAACTGCTTCATAAACTTGCGGGTTTCATTCTTTTCACCAGCATAGTCGATGTATGCGATATCAACAAGGATGCTTACACGCTTGCCGTCTTTAGTCTCAGCTTTTACAACGTCAAGAACATTCTTCCAGTCATCCTCTGAAAGGCTGTAGCCTGTAGGATTGTGTGCAGGAGTATTGATGATGATGAGCAGAGAATCCTGCTTGGAAAGAAGCTCGTGTACCTTCTCGGAGAAAGATGCAATGTTAAAGTTCAGTTTCTCGTCAAACAGAGTGTAAGTTGTGAGCTTTTTATCAGCTTCCTGGCAGAGAACGTTATAAGGGCCCCAGAACCAGTCACTGGTTAATACATACTCGCCCTTTTCAGCGTAGTTTACGATAGCATGATGTACAGCACCAGTTCCGCCAGCTGTTGCGACAGCTGAAACATAGCCTTCAGGTCTGTTGTCAGCAAATGTAAGGTCAACTACAGCCTCAAGATAGCCAGGAAGACCTGCGATTGGAGCATAAGCTACCAAATCAGTGGTAGGCATGGAACGGAAGGTTTTTTCCATTGTAGGAATACATGCCAGTTTCTCATCATTATCATAAATAGCACCCAAGGTAGCATTTGTAACCTTGTCTGCACCATGTTTTGCAATAGCTTCATTTGCAGCACCGCTTGCACCGAAAATCGCATCACTTAATACCTTGCTGCCAGCAAAGGACGCTGCCATTTTTGTAGAATCATTGTTAGCCATCTATAAAGCTCCTCCTCAACGTGTATAAATTAATTGAGTTACAAAATTAAAACGAAGGTACCGGCTTTACGTCGGACCCCTTCGTCTTAAAACCTGTATATATTATTGTACCATTAAATAGCTTTTGTTTCTCCCCTGCACACGCATGTATACATAATTCTTTAACAGGCAATGTGAATTATTAGTTTCTAGGGAAGAATTCGTCATGAATAGCATTTACAGCTTCCTTGAGCTGAGAACCCTTAATGAGGCAGGAAATGCTAATCTCAGAAGTGCTAATAACATCAATGTTGATTCCAGCATCAGCCAGTGCGCCAAACATTCTGGTAGCAATGCCAGGGTTGCCAAGCATACCTGCACCAACGATAGATACTTTTGCTACATCCTCTTCAATGAGAACGGCAATAGCATTCAGCTTGTCAGCAACACCATCCACAATACGCTTAGCCTGACCAAGGTCTTCGCTTGCAACAGTGAATACCATGTCAGTTACGTTCTTTTCGATATTTCTGATGCTCTGTACAATCATGTCAACAGAAACATTTGCCTCGGAAAGTGAGGAGAATATAGTATGAGCAATTCCAGGAGTGTTAGGAATACCC
This sequence comes from bacterium, assembly GCA_963592185.1. GTDB lineage: Bacteria > Bacillota > Negativicutes > Selenomonadales > Selenomonadaceae > CAVAVT01. The sequence continues at coordinate 7,845 of CAVAVT010000008.1, forward strand.
AGAACAGCTATCTTAGCAACCTTTTCATCATGCGCAACACCGCGGATCACAAAATCTTTTTCTTCCATTGTATAGTCCTCCCTAATCATAGTGCCTGGTTTGGATGTAAATGTAGAACGTACATGTATAGGTATATTGAAATACTTGCCCATTTCTACAGAACGTGGCTGCATTACACCGGCACCAAGACGTGCCATCTCAAGCATTTCATCATAGGTAATTTCCTTCATCTTACGTGCGCCTTCAGCTACACGAGGATCTGCAGAGTATACACCGTCAACATCAGTGTAAATCTCGCAGGAATCAGCATTCAATGCACCAGCCAGTGCAACAGCTGAAGTATCGGAGCCGCCACGGCCAAGGGTTACGGGGTCGCCAAGCTCATCGGAACCCTGGAAGCCGGCAACAACTACAATATTGCCTTCGCTTAATTCTTTCTTTACTCGCTCCGGCTTAATATCTATAATTTTACCCTTTGTATGCACGGAATTGGTTTTCATACCAACCATCGGACCGGTAAGTGAAATAGCCTTCTGTCCAAGAGTACGGAAAGCCATTGTAAGCAATGCAATACTAACCTGCTCGCCGGTGGTAAGCAGCATATCCATTTCACGTGTATACTGATACGGATCCTTTGTTACGCCTTTTGCAAGCTCAATAAGATCATCGGTGGTATCCCCCATTGCGGATACTACCATAACAATCTGATCTCCGGGCTGCTTTTCATCCAGAATACGTTTTGCAACATTCATTATCTTCTCTGTAGAGCCCACAGAGCTGCCGCCAAATTTCTTAACAATAAGAGCCATAGCGATCCCCCTAAAATAAATACTAAATACCTTTCATCCATGGCTTCTGAAATTTAATTCCAAAGGACACGTGTTTATCTGACAAAAGACATTCGTTACAAAATTGATACAAATTAGCTCAATTGCACTTTATTATACAAGAATTTTTTTCTTAAGTCTACATATAATTGATATATTGTTCATAACAGTTAGTTATATGTTGGGTTAGTTGATGGTAGACAATTTGCAAAACATATGATAGATTTTTTCCTAAGGTATTTTTATAGTTATATATTATTTTTATGAAAGAAGGAGTTTTTCACATGACAGAACGTCCAATTCCTGTCGACAGGAAACTGCCGCTGCTTGAAACCATTCCCCTGAGCCTTCAGCATCTCTTTGCAATGTTTGGCTCCACGGTCCTTGTACCAATATTGTTCCAGGTAAATCCGGCTACAGTTCTTTTGTTTAACGGTATAGGCACACTTTTGTACATCTTTATATGTAAGGGTAAAATCCCTGCATACCTGGGTTCCAGCTTCGCATTTCTCTCTCCGGTATTTTTGGTACTGAGCAAGTATTCTTATGAAGCTGCCCTTGGGGGCTTTATTGCTGTAGGTCTGATATTCTGTATCATCGGTCTCATTGTACACAAGGTTGGTACAGAATGGATTAATGTTATTTTCCCACCTGCTGCCATGGGTGCAATTGTTGCTGTAATTGGTCTGGAGCTTATGCCAACAGCTGCAAAGATGGCCGGTCTTACTGAAAAAACACCAGATTCTACCACAATTATGGTATCTATTGCGACTTTGGCAATCACCATTTTTGCCTCTGTGGCATTCCGTGGCTTTCTTTCCATTATCCCTATTCTTGTAGGTATTGTATGTGGATACATTATTTCTATTTTCTGCGGCCTGGTAGACTGGTCCGTTGTTGAAAATGCGCCTTGGTTTGCCCTCCCCACTATTTACACCCCGACCTTTGAGCCTGGGGCTATTCTAATTATTATTCCGGCTGCTTTGGTAGTTATTGCCGAGCATGTAGGTCATCTCATTGTAACTGGAAATATTGTCGGCAAGGATCTTACAAAGGATCCAGGACTTGATCGCTCTATTTTCTCCAATGGTCTTTCCACCATCATCTCTGGATTTTTTGGTTCCACACCGAATACCACATATGGTGAAAACATCGGTGTTTTGGCTATCACAAAGGTTTACAGCACTTGGGTTATCGGCGGTGCAGCAATACTTGCCATAGTTCTTTCCTGCTTTGGAAAGCTTGCAGCTGCCATTCAGAGTATTCCAGCTCCAGTTATGGGCGGTGTTTCAATGCTTCTTTTTGGTGTAATTGCAGCCTCCGGTCTCAGAATCCTTGTTGAAAGCAAGGTTGATTACAACAAGCCTGTAAATCTGATGCTGACTTCTGTTGTTGTTGGTATTGGTGTAAGTACCGCAAGCATTACCATTGGTACTGTAACTCTTCAGGGTATGGCTCTGGCAACTGTTGTTGCAATCGTTCTTTCCATTCTTTTCCGTATCATTGCACATGTTCGCAAAATGGACATGAAGGACGTAATTTAATGCGGATGGTTGTTCCGCAGGCCTTGACAGAAATCTCTGCCAAGGCCTTTTTGCGTGGCGTTGAAAATATATCTAATAGTATGTGGAGAAAATTAAAGAAGCCAGAAAGCAATTTCAGAGTCAATGGAGTTGCTGTAAAAGCTGCCACTACAATACTGCGTGCTGGAGATGTTGTAACCTGGAAGCTGGCTGGAAATGAAAATTCCAATATTGAGCCGGAAAATATCCCCTTGTCTATTTGTTATGAGGATGATTTTTTACTTATAGTAAATAAACCATCTGGAATGCTTGTACATCCCACTGGTGGGGTTCATAGCGGTACTCTTGCCAATGCAATTCTTAATTATTATATAGAAAGTGGTCTTGATATTCCCTTTCGCCCAGTTCATAGACTGGATAAGAATACCAGCGGTTTAGTTCTCATTGCAAAAGATCCAAGAGTTCAATATGCTCTTTCTACAAATAAGGTCAAATTTGATGAGCTTCCCAATTCAATGGAGCATATCAAACCGCTTCATAGGCATTATATTGCAATATCTTCCGGCAATTTTCCGCATAAAACTGGGGTCATAGACTATCCTATAGGCAGAAAGCCGGGCAGTATCATAGAGCGTATGGTTTTGCCGGAGACGGAGGGCGGACAGGCGGCAATAACGAAGTATCAGGTTCTTGCTGAAACTGATACAGCCGCTCTACTGGAACTTTCTCTTGAAACTGGACGTACCCATCAGATACGTGTCCATCTTTCAAGTATGGGTAATCCTATTTTAGGTGATGATTTATATGAAGGCGATACCGCCTTAATTTCCCGGCAGGCTTTACATGCATACAGAATGTATTTTACCCATCCTATAACAAAAGAGGAAATAAATGTGACTTCACAATTACCTCTGGATATGGTTCAACTACTAAAAAAATTGAAATTTGAACATAATATTTATATTGATAATTTGTATAAATAGTGCGATACTTTTAGTATAAATGAAAAGTGTTCTCAATTTTTTTGTATCAATTTAATAAAAACAATAACAATTTCAATAAAAACCATGGGAAGTTGTACTATTATATGATATAATAATAACAAAATTCAATTTATTTCCGGGAGGTAATGAATATGCCATTAGTTACAACTACAGAGATGTTTAAGAAAGCATATGAAGGTGGGTACGCAATTGGTGCCTTCAATGTTAATAATATGGAAATCGTTCAGGCTATCACCGAGGCTGCAAAGGAAGAGCAGGCTCCATTGATTCTTCAGGTTTCCGCAGGAGCACGCAAGTATGCACGTCATACTTACTTAGTACATCTTGTTCAGGCCGCTCTTGAAGAGACGGATCTTCCAATTGCTCTGCATCTCGATCATGGTGCTGATTTTGAAATTTGCAAATCCTGCATTGATGGCGGTTTTACCTCCGTTATGATTGATGGCTCCAGCCGCAGCTTTGAGGACAACATTGCTGTTACCAAACAGGTTGTTGAGTATGCACATGCCCATGGCGTTGTTGTAGAAGGAGAGCTTGGACAGCTTGCTGGTATTGAAGATGATGTAAATGTTGACCACAAGGATGCTACATATACCCAGCCGGAAGAGGTTGAAGAATTTGTATCCCGTACCGGGGTTGATTCACTTGCAATAGCAATTGGAACCAGCCATGGTGCTTTTAAATTCAAGCCTGAGCAGTGTACTCGCAATGAAGACGGCGTACTTGTTCCCCCGGAGCTTCGCTTTGATATTCTCCATCAGATTGAAAAGCGTCTTCCTAACTTCCCTATTGTTCTTCACGGTGCATCTTCTGTTATTCCACAGTATGTTAAAATCATCAATGAAAATGGCGGCTGCCTGGATGATGCAATTGGAATCCCGGAGTCACAGTTAAGAGAGGCTGCAAAGTCAGCTGTATGCAAGATAAATATTGATTCTGATCTTCGTCTTGCCCTCACCGCTGGTATCCGTCAGCACATGAATGAATTCCCTGCTCACTTCGATCCTCGTCAGTATCTGACTGTAGGCCGTGATTACATCCGTGAGGCTGTACGTCATAAGATTCATGATGTACTTGGATGCAGCGGAAAAGCATAATTTAGCACAAAAGATACCCCCGTTACTTTTTCGGTAACGGGGGTAATTTTTTTACTTAGAAAATAAATTCATCTTTTGTTGCGTATGAATCCTGAGTTCCTTTTTTTGTGACGCTGTCTGCAGCATATTTAGATGCACGTTTCATGGAGAATAAGATATCCTTTGTACGGCTCCAGGTTTCAACAAAGCATCCAATGAAGCTGTCCCCTGCTCCTGTACTGTCAACAGCCTTTACTTTGTCAGCCTCCACAATTTCTTCACCCTCTGCAGTGAACCACATTGAACCCTTGCTGCCCATGGTGACAATAACATTCTTCAGGCCTCTGTTAAGAAGTGATTTCGATGCCTTACGTACTTGCTCAACCGTATCTGTTGGCATACCTGTGAGTATGGAAAGCTCCGTTTCATTTGGGACAAAAAATTCACATTTGCAAGCCATTTCAATATCCAAAGCTTCATTTGCTGGTGCTGGATTAAGGAGAACAGGTATGTTATACATATTGCCTATTTTGATGGCTTCGTAAACTGTCTCAATTGGAATTTCCAACTGAAGTACAATCAAGCCGCATTTGGAAATATCCTCCTCAAATGAATGAAGGATTTGAGGTGTAAGAGCATCATTTGCGCCGGTGCAAATCATAATGCGGTTCTGACCGGTTTCTTCTTCAACCAGAATTGTCGCAACGCCATTAGACATTCCCTCAGCTACAGTAACAGCACCTGTATCAATTCCAGCCTTTATGTAATTTTTCATACATGCTTCGCCAAAGGTATCATCACCTACGCATGTAACAAAAAGCACATTTGCCCCCAACTTACTTGCAGCGATTGCCTGATTTGCGCCTTTGCCGCCACCAGCTGTATGAAATTCCCTTACAGCTCTGGTTTCACCAGCTTCTGGAATCTTATCAATATACGACACAACATCCATCATTGTTGAGCCGATTACAGCTATTTTCATGTCAGATCCTCCTACTCAATCTTCATGTACGTTGCTAACACTACCTCTGATTATAAAGCTATTGACCAGCTGAATCTTAGTTTTTGCCTTAGAAGGATGCTTTATTATCTCTATTAACCGTTTAACGGCTATCCTGCCCATTTCCTTTTTTTGCACGTGAACGGTGGTCAGACCTGGTGCAAATACCTTGCTGAGGGTAATATCATCAAAGCCGATAATGGATATGTCCTCTGGTATCTTAAGGCCTTTTTCAATAAATCCGTTCATAGCTCCAAGCGCAATCATATCATTATCAGCAAAAAAAGCTGTTGGAAGTTCTCTTCCAGCCTCAATACTTTGAATAACGCCAGCCTTAGCCCCTTCAATAGATGGTCTTGCAGAAATGATATAGTCATTTTTCACCGTCAGTCCATGGGATTTTATAGCATAATCAAAGCCTCTTCGTCTTTCTTCAAAATTTGCTATTCTGGTGTCGCTGGTTATGTAGCCAATTTTTGTATGGCCATTCTGAATCAGATAATCCACAGCCATGGCAACACTATCTATATTTTCCATTAAAACAGCATTTATTGGATGCTGCGGCAGCCAGCAGTCAACTAAGACTATTGGATTAGAAACTTCATAAAAAGGAACGATTGTCTCTTCTGTAAGCTCCGTTCCAATTAGGATAATTCCTGCACCAGCATCGTTAAGTACAGTTCTTAGCTGCTCTTCATATGAGCTTTGATGACGGTACAGATTCACAATGCTTGTGGCGTATCCACGTCTTCTGCCTTCATTTTCGACACCTTCAAGCAGCTCGGAAAAGAATGGTGATTCAGAAAAAACTTCTCCGCTGTCACGGTAGGTTACAACACATATACGCTTAATTTTCTTTTCGGATAAATATCCGTTTTCTCTTGCAATTTTAAGGATTTTCTCGGCTGTTTCCGGGCTCACATTACGTTTATTATTCAATGTATTTGATACCGTTGCCGGAGAAAACCCAGATAATTCGCTTATTTTCTTTATATTAAATTTCAAATAGGTCTCCTCCTTGTCATTAATTTGAAAAATATTACGTTATGGGCTCCACAATTATAGTGTTAAAATGGAATCCAAATACGGATTCCATTTTAACACATTTTAAATATTTTAAAAAACTACTCCTGCACGAAGAATTATATTGGGATATGGAGAAAATTCGCCAGTGCGTATTGCAAATCTGCATTTCGCACTTCTCTGCTTTAACTCATCATGCAAAATATATTCCGATTCAATTCCTTGAAGTGTTTCAGTAATATGTTTATGGAGTCTTGGATTGGCTTCTTTAATTTCTTCAGCCAGAGTATATGCTTCTACCTCAGCCTCATCCATAATGACATCAAATACCTGCTCGAATGTAGGTACACCGCCAGTAACAGCTAGATCCACCACTTCAACACCTGGAGGAATAGGCATTCCAGCATCACCAATCATGAAGGTGTCTTTATGGCCTAATGCTGCAATGAGATATGAAAGCTGTGCGTTTAAAATGCCATGTTTCTTCATTACTATCAGCCTTCCTTCTTTTCTGGTGCCGTGTCTTCATTCTTCGATTCATTTCGTGCCTGAAGAGCCATTTTTGCTTCCATTTTGCGCTGGAACTGATCGATGATAACAGCCAGGATAATAACAAGGCCCTTAATTACCATCTGCCAGAACTCAGAAATACCGCACATAACCATACCATCGGAAATAACACCTATTACAAATGCACCGATAATGGTTCCGCCTATGGTTCCGATACCTCCGGCCATTGAAGTTCCGCCAAGTACTGCAGCAGCGATGGCGTTCATTTCCCAAGTCTCACCAGATGCCGGATGGGATGCCTCAAGCTGGGAAGCGGTTATAATACCTACAATCGCAGCACAGATACCTGAGAAGATGTATACCAATATTGTTATTCTGTCTACCTTTACACCGGAAAGCTTTGCAGCCTTACTGTTGCCGCCAATTGCGAATACATGCCAGCCAAATACGGTTTTCATGAGAAGAATGGATGACACAACAGCGATTATTGCCAAGATAATAGCGCCTACAGGAATGCCCAGGAAACGGCTTGCAAAGAAATCAAAACCAGTGTTGCCCAGTGCCTCATGTCCCAAAATATTGGAATAGGTAGCGCCCTTTGAATGAAGCATTGCAAAACCACGGGCGATGTACATTGTACCCAATGTTGCAATAAATGGTGCTACACCAAGCTTAGTGATTGTTATACCATTAATCCATCCTACCAACGCTCCCGCAGCTACGGTTATGAGTACAACCAAGGGAACGCTGAAGTAAATTGTAACACCGGCAAAATCCAGTGTAAGACCATTTTGAATGAGGCCGCCGGCAATCATTCCGGCCAAACCTACCACAGCACCAACGGAAAGGTCGATACCGCCTGTGATGATTACGTAGGTCATACCAATTGCAAGTATACCGTACAATGCAACGTGTTTAGCAAGCAAAAGCATTGTATTTGCCGATAAGAAGTTTGGAGATGCAAAGCTGAAGAAAACAACCAGCACAGCCAATACAATCAAGGTTCGCCCTTTTAAGAGCATCATGCCCAAGGACATGTTATTTTTACTTTTTTTAGGTTCATTTGACATTTTATTACACTTCCTTTTCCTTAGGATGACTTCTGAGCTGTATGACCTTCATAAGAAGCTGTTACCAGCTTGTCCTGAGTAACCTCATCTTTGCTGAATTCTGCTGTCTTTATACCGTTTGAAAGCACTATGATTCTATCAGCTATGGCCTCAATTTCCTCAAGCTCAGAGGAAATAACTATAATGGACAGACCCTCGTCTGCATAGTGATTAATGATTTCAAAAACCTCAGTTTTTGCACCGATATCAATACCACGGCTGGGTTCATCCATCAAAAGAATTTTTGGATTGGTCAGAAGGCCTTTTCCTATAACGACCTTCTGCTGATTTCCCCCTGAAAGTGACAGGATAGGCAGATGCTTGTTTGCTACCTTGATATGGATATCCTTAATTTTGCTTTCAACAGCGTCTGACTCGCTTGTCATATTTATCAGCAGGCCCTTTACATAATTTTTCAGACTGGATAAGGAAATATTTTTCTCAATATTCATTGTCTGAACAAGGCCCTCTCTCTGTCGGTCCTCTGGAACCATTGCAAAGCCACGGGTTATCTGCTCGCTGACATTGTTAATATTAAGCGCGTCGCCATTAAGAGTTATCTTTCCGGTATGCTCTGGATGAAGTCCCATTATGGATTCAAAAATTTCTGTACGTCCTGAACCCATCAAACCATAAATTCCTAGAATTTCTCCCTGCTTGAGGTCAAAATTAACATGGTTTAGCAACCAGCCGCCACCCTTTTTGGGTAGGCACAAATCCTCAACCTGAAGTACAGTCTCTCTTTTGCTCCAGTCAATATCCTCCTTGCGTTTTGGATAAGTCTTCTTCTTTCCTACCATCTTGCTTACAATCCAGCTTACATTGATATCCTCGACAGCCGCATTTGCTACCAGCTTGCCATCACGCAAAATGGTTACGAAATCACCAATCTGCATTATTTCTTCCAAACGATGGGAAATGTAAACTATTGAAATACCAGATTCCATAAGCTCACGCATTATCTTGAACAAAACCTGTACTTCCTGTTCGGAAAGGGATGATGTAGGCTCATCCATAATAAGAATCTTCAAGTCATCCTTAACAAGGTTTCTGGCAATTTCAATCATCTGCTGCTGGCCTACTCTCAAATCGCCAACAACAGTATTGGGATCCAGAGGATGAGCCAGGCGTTTCATGATTTTTTTAGTCTGCTCAATCTGTTCTTCATTATTTAGACCTATCTTACCTTTAGTAAGCTCATTGCCTATGAAGATATTTTGATATACCTTCATGTTTGGGAAAAGATTCAGCTCCTGATGAATAATGCCTATGCCGTGCTGACGGGCTTCTGTTACATTTGCAAAATGCACTTCCTTTCCATCCATTGTAATCGTGCCGCCGGAGGGCTGCTCGATACCGGCAATAAGCTTCATAAGGGTGGATTTTCCTGCGCCGTTTTCACCTATGAGCACGTTTACCTTGCCCTTATATACATCAAAGGAAACGCCGTCCAGTGCTTTTGTGCCTGGATAAATTTTATCCATTTTTTCACAATGCAGTACAGATGGTATATCTGTATGTATATTAAAATCTTTCAGTTCTTCCGACATAAGAGCCTCCTTATTTCACTGATACCTCAACCGGAGTAATAAGGATTTCTTTATCACCGCTTACGCTGAAGCATCCAACAAAGGAAATTGTTTTTCCCTGTATATTTGCCAAATCCATTTTCTGAACGATATCTTTATCTATAACTTCATGAATAGCCTGGGAAACCTTCGCCCATTCTACCTGATTGGTGTAATCTTCGTATTTAATAAAGCTCAAGCAGTCACGAACAGCGGATCCTTTATATACGGAACCAATCTGCATCTTTACAACTACTGGGCCCTCATAGCCATTAAGTTTTAATGTCATAAAACCAGCTTTTTTGGTCTGGTCGATACCGGTAACAGTTCCTTCGCCCTTAACTATATAACTGAGCTCGCCTTTATCCCCCATGGAATAATGTCCATACTGCTTTGCAACGGAACTAAGTTTTCCATTGGATTCCTGGAACAGTTTCGGCAGTTCCACAGCACTCTCTTTTAATTCTGGAAGTGCCTTTGATTCCCAAATACCTTCAACGTTATCTGCTGCATTGAATGCAACATTTCCTGTAAGCTCGTCCTCATGGCCAATCTGTACTACTTTGACACATCCTGTAAGGGAAAAGGTCATAGCCACACAGAGGAGCAATGCTATAAAAATATTCTTTTTCATAATGACTCCTTCTTATCATATGATTTCCAAATAATAGAAAAATTCCAACACTTCGCCGCAAATAACAAGGTGGACTGCTCATCTGCAAGAGCAGTGAAACAATCCACCCCATCATTGTCTCAAAATTACTCAGTGTAAACGAAAGTCTTCAGCTTTGCAACATTGTCCTTGGTGATAGCAACGCAGTCAACGAGCTGCTTCTCATCAAGACCAGTGGAGCCAGTCTTCAAATACTTGTCAGCCTGCTCTACAGCCATTTCAGCAATAAGAGCTGCCTGCTGAAGTGCAGTACCAGTCATGTTGCCCTCACGGATAGCCTGAGCTGCTTCATCGGAGCCATCAACGCCTACAACAGCAATTTTACCAGCAAGGCCTGCATTTTTGATTGCTGCGATTGCGCCTACAGCCATAGTGTCATTTCCGCAAAGAACACCCTTGATGTTAGGATTGGACTGAAGAATGGTCTCCATCTTCTGGTTAGCCTCTGTCTGCTCCCAGTTAGCGGTCTGCTGAGCAACCATCTTCATGTCCTTGTACTGGTCAACAACCTCATGGAATGCACCGGAACGTACACCAGCGTTGGTATCGGACTCTTTGCCAAGAAGCTCAGCATATTCGCCCTGTTCACCCATTGCCTCAACGAACTTTTCAGCAATTGCCTTTGCGCCCTGATAGTTGTTTGCAACAATCTGGGAGATTGCAATACCGGAGCCATTGATTTCACGGTCAATCAGGAAAGTAGGGATGCCAGCATCACGAGCCTTCTGAACAGCAGCTACAGTAGCGTCCGCACCTGCATTGTCGCAGATGATTGCAGCAGCCTTGTCAGAGATTGCGTTATCAAAGAGCTCGGACTGCTTTGTTGCATCATCATCGTGGGATACAGCCTTTACTTCATATCCAAGAGCCTTTGCTTTTGCAGAAGCAGCCTCAGCCTCGGTTTTGAAGAACGGATTGGAATGGGACGGAGTGATAATATAAACGATATTAGATCCGCCGCCCTTCAGTGCCTGCTGTGAGGAACTGCTTCCAGATGTAGCGGTTTTCTTATCACTGCCACATCCTGCGAATACTGCACCCATGAGGCACAGAGACGCAACGATTACGAGAAGTTTCTTGAGTTTTTCCATTTCTTATTTCCTCCTTAAGTGAAATAAATATAGTGTGGAAAACATATGACTCATCAGGCCTCGCCTGTGGAATCCTTTTTAGCTGCCCATAAAACCTGATTTACAGCATTTTTCCATCCATCTAAAAAAGCTTGTTTTGTCTGCTCTTCCATGTTTGGATTAAAAGCTGTTCTATTAATCTGGGCAAATATTTTTTCCTTGTTGTACAGACCTGAAGCTATACCGGCACAATAACCTGCACCAATGGCTGAAAGCTCCTCTGCATCAGGAACCTCCACTGGGCATCCAAGCATATCAGTTTGGAACTGCATAAGATAGCGATTTTTGGTGGGACCGCCATCTACCCTTAATGAAGAAAGAACATGTTTTGATTCCTGCTGCATTATAGCAACAACATCATTAATCTGATATGCAATGGAATCAAGCACCGCACGGACCATTTCTTTTTTTCCGGTTACTCTTGTTATTCCAGTAAATATGCCTGTAGCTTCACTTTCCCAATAGGGTGCTCCGAGACCTGTAAAGGCAGGTACAAAGTAGCTTTTATCGGAAGGATTTGCCTCTCTTGCAAGATTTTCCGTCTCACCTGCTCCGCTGATTAATTCTAAATCATCCTTAAGCCAGGAAATTGTAGCCCCCGTATAGTTGATATTTCCTTCAAGTACATAAAGCGGAGTTCCTGCAATGCTCCAGGCAAGGGATGTAACCAAACCATGGGAGCTTCTTACTGGCTGTTCGCCGATATTCATCATGACGGAGGAACCAGTGCCATAGGTTGCCTTTGCCATTCCTGATTCGTGGCATCCCTGACCAAACAGCGCTGCGTGGGAATCTCCTAATACAGCATGTATGGGAATTTTTATATCAAGTATTCCATCAAAATCAGTTTCTCCATAAAAGCCATCTGAATCGGTGATTTCCGGTAATGCTGAAATATCGATTCCAAATGCTCTGCTGGCTGTCTCTGACCATTGGAGCTTGTCAATGTCAAAAAGCTGCGTTCTTGATGCATTTGAAAAGTCTGTTCTAAATTCTTTTCCATTGGTCATTTTGAATACAAGCCAGCTGTCCATGGTGCCCATACAGAGCCTACCATCATTCATCAGCTGTGATGCTTCTGGAACATTTTGCAATATCCAGGCAAGTTTTGCACCGGAGAAATATGGTGACAGTGGAAGTCCGGTAGCTTTTTTTATATCTTCAGCCAGCCCTTCCTTTAATATTGCTTCACAAATCCCAGCTCCTCTTGCACACTGCCAGACAATAGCATTGTAAACTGGACAACCTGTTTTCCGGTTCCATGCCATGGCTGTTTCTCGCTGATTGCTAATGCCAATTGTCTTGATTTCATCTGCCTTAACATCAGTTTTTTCAAGCAAATCCTGAATTAGATGCTTTATATTTTCCCATATCTCCTCAGGGTCATGCTCTACCCATCCCTTAGAGTCCACATACTGTTTGTGGGGACGGTCCACACGGCAGCATATTTTTCCCATTTCATCGAATAAAAGTATCTTGGTTCCCTGTGTGCTCTGGTCTATGCCTAAAACGTAGGAAGCCATATCAAATCAGCTCCCGAATGGTGTTTGCAATACCTTCTGCATCCAATCCATAATGATGGAAAATCTCAGAAGTTTTTCCCGTTACTACCGGAGCATCAGGAAGTGAAAGATTTTTTACCTTTACAGGGGCGTTTTCAGCGGTTATCTGCGCAACCATGGAACCAAGACCGCCATACATGCTATGCTCTTCTACAGTAACAATAAGCTTGGTTTCCTTAGCAGCTTTGACAACAGCTTCCTCATCTATTGGCTTTACGCAGTACATATCGAGCACCCGTACAGATTTACCTTCCTTTTCCAGGGCTTCTGCAGCAAGCTTTGCCTGATATACAACCTCGCCACAGGCGATTATAGTAGCATCCGTGCCTTCCTTTACCGTTACAGCCTTGTCCATTGTAAAGTCAAGCTTGCCATCTTCATACACATCTTCTACAGCATTTCTGCCATATCGTACATATGCTGGTTCATCATCCTTGACCAAATGCTTCATAAGCTCTACAGCCAAATACTGATCGCTTGGGAGATAAACTCTCAGCCCAGGGATTGATGCCATATCAGCAATATCTGTTGCTGAATGATGTGTCATTCCAAGGGCGCCATAACTTACACCGCCGCTGATTCCCATGAGCTTTACATTGTTGTGGGAATATGCAACATCAACCTTCGCCTGCTCCATGCTTCGTGTGGATAAAAAGCTTGCAGGAGATACCGCAAATGGACGCTTTCCACAGGATGCAAGTCCTGCGCTGATGCCTACCAGGTTCTGTTCAGCAATACCTACCTCAACAAACTGATCCGGGTGTTCCTCTGCATATGGTCCCAACGCAGCCGAGCCACGGGAGTCACTGCAAAGAACAATTACATCTTTATTAGTTTTTGCCTCTTCGGACAGGAAATCCGCAACAGCTTTTTTTATAGCATTACTCATAACTGCGCCTTCCTTTCATCAAGTTCTTTTATTGCAGCTTCATACTGTTCATCGTTTGGAACTTTGTGATGCCATGCGGCTTTATCTTCGATAAATGAAACTCCGCATCCCTTTATGGTATTGGCAATTATCACTGTAGGCTTTCCTTTGGTGTGCTTTGCCAGGTCAATGGCATCGTCAATTGCCTGCATGTCGTTTCCTGGAATAGAAAGAACATTCCATCCAAAGGATTCCCATCTGCGCTCTGCACTATCCTGAGTCATAACCTGCTCAGTAGTTCCGGAAATCTGAAGACGGTTTCTGTCAACAAAAGCTGTAAGATTATCCAGCTTATAGTGGCCTGCAGCCATTGCAGCTTCCCATACAGAACCTTCTCCGCATTCGCCATCACCCATAACCACATAGGTACGATAGTTTTTGTTATCCATACGGGCTGCCAGTGCCATTCCAATGCCAACAGCTAGTCCGTGGCCAAGTGAGCCGCTATTTACTTCGATGCCTGGAATTTTATTATTAGGATGGCCAATAAAGTTCGAGCCATATTTGCAATAGGTGTTCAGTTCTTCCTTAGGGAAAAATCCCTTATCAGCTAATACAGCATACAATGCTTCAACACTGTGGCCCTTGCTGAGAATAAATCTATCACGGTCAGGATCATCTAAATGCTCCGGGTCAATGTTCATCTGCTTATAGTAGAGATTTACCAATATGTCGGTTACGCTTAAGTCTCCTCCAATATGGCCGGCACCGCCGTTATGAATCAACGTTATAATGTCCTTGCGAATATCAATCGCTTTAGCACAAAGATTCATACTATCATTCTCCTCTCAAATATGACTTAACCTTTTCTTCAACCGGATCATATAAATCTGGTGCAATTCCAATGTATTTGCATGCCTCATAAAGGATTGGAACAACATCCTGATGAATTCCAACACAATGATGAATATATGGACCCTCAACAATTTTTGCTTCAAGACGCTTTATATTCTCAACTTCTATCCAGAGATATGTTCCCATGCAGGTAGGTCCTTCAACTCCCTTTGCATTGCCCAAAAGCAGGGAATATTCTCCATTGTCGCCATCAAATCTGGCAAGGGTTACATCGCCATGCTTTGCTTCAGCTGTAAGACTTCCCGGATGCTCAAATGCAAGAGGATAAGTAAGTTTTGCTTTTTCCTTTGCAACTGAAAGTGGCCAGGGACCGCAATGCTGAAGAAGTTCGCCGTTGTCAATGTCAGGATGGCGGATTGTCCAGTCTGCAAAGAAGGAACGTTTCTTTCCAAGGCTTGCGGCTTCCACAAGCAATGCTGTGATAGCACCATGAATATCTGTTTCGCAGACTACTGGTATCCCTTCTTCATTCAACAGAGCATTTGCTGCACAGGGCATAACTCCAAGTTCTGACTGAAGTGCATTCCAGCACTGAATTGCACCGGCATTGCAGTGATACTTTTTAATGAGATGCTTCATTGCAACAGCCAATCCGGCAACATTCTCAACCTCGTTGTCCTTGATGCAGACATCCATATTTTCACGGATATATTTGATGGTTTCCTGAACCTCAGTACCCTCGTCTTTTGCTTTCCTTACTTCAGATGTAAGCTCTGGAAGCGGTATAGGTGCAAGCTGTACATTGAATTTTTCCAGCAATTCCCCCTCGTTGCACATGGTGGACCAGAAATCAAACGGTCTTGGTCCAATCTGTAGAATCCTTATGTTCTTAAAGGTCTTTACAACATTACATATCGCCAAAAAATCCTTAATTCCACGTTCAAATACAGGATCATTCAATCTGCAGTTTGTCATGTAGGTAAATGGAACCTTAAACCTGCGAAGCACCTTTCCTGTGGCGAAAAGTCCGCACTGTGTATCTCTCAAGCGTATTCCATTTTCATCTGGACGCTCGTCCAACGGACCCCACAGGAGAACAGGAACTCCCATATCCTTTGCAAGTCTTGCACATTCATATTCAGTACCAAAATTGCAATGCGGAAGGAAGAGACCATCTATTTTCTCTCTTTTGAATTTTTCGACAATTTTAAGCCGATCATTTTCATCGTAAAGCAAGCCTTCTTCATTGATGTCATCAATATCTACAAAGCTGATTCCCAATTCGTTTAAACGGTCCTTTGTAAGCCCACGATATTTAATGGCATCCGGCGCGCTGAAAATACTTCTGCGTGTAGGTGCGAAACCTAATTTGATTTCCGGCATTATAAATCCCCTCACTTAAATACACACGTTTAACAACTCTATTCACTTTTAATTTTAGTATATCACTAGAATTAAATTTTTCAATAAAAATTTTAATAAAATATATTAAATTTTTGTAAATAGCGTGAAATATATCACAGGAATGATAATATTTCACGTATTTCCGTCTGATTGAATATATCTTATTTCTTGTTTTTTATCAAATAATCCAGAAATTTTATACATATAAATTAAAAATATATATCGCACTAAAATTTTTACTAAAATTTTAATAAAAAAAGACACCCAATACTCAATAATATCAGGTGTCTTTACATCCGTATGTATTATTTACCAGTACGCCCTCTCTTTGTCATAGGAATTTCCTTTTCACAAAGAGGACAGCTGTCAGCTGTATAAGTTTCTACTGTAAGGTTCAGTAATGCCTTAAAGGGAACATCACCAAAATCAACAGTACCGCCGCTGCGGTTTACCAGCATACCTACAGCTACAGGTACGCCGCCATTCTTTTTGACAACATCAATAACCTCTTTTACAGAGCCGCCAGTGGTGACAATGTCCTCTACAATCAGAACACGCTCCCCTTCTTCAAGGCAGAATCCACGCTTAAAGGTCATCTTGCCATCAACACGCTCAGTGAAGATTGCACGGGTTCCAAGAGCCTTTCCTACCTCATGGGCAAGAAGAATGCCACCAGTCATTGGACCTACAACGGTCTGGATGTTCAGATCTTTAAACTTTTCAGCCAGCTCCTTGCAAAGCATTTCTGTATATACAGGATGCTGAAGTACATTGAACTTTTCAACATACAGCGGACTGTGCAGACCGCTGGTAAGCAAAAAATGTCCTTCCATTATAGCATTTGTTTTTAAGAATATATCTTTAATTTCCTGTTCGGTCATAATTAAATCTCCAATCCTTATACATGCTGAATTTCATCCAATATAGCCTCTGCAGCCTGTTTAGGATCTGCAGCAGCTCTAATAGGACGTCCCACCACCAGATGGGTTGCTCCATTTTCCAGGGCGGCCTTTGGAGTAGATATTCTGCTTTGATCATTTATATCTGAACCTGCCGGGCGTACTCCTGGAGTAACAATTAAGAAGTCCTCGCCACAGGCTTCACGGATTGAAGCAGCCTCCATCGGAGATGCCACAACACCATCCATTCCTGCTTCCTTTGCAAGGCGGGCCAGACGTACAACCTGCTCTCCAATAGGCATAGTCATACCTAAGAGTTTCCAATCCTCCTCAGACATACTTGTAAGTATGGTCACAGCAATTAATTTAGGAGGATTTTTTCCCTCAGCAGCAGCGACAGCATGAATTCTGTCTGCCGCTGTTTTCATCATTGTATAGCCGCCTGAAGCGTGAACATTCATCATTGTAACACCGTAATCAAGAAGTGAGCAAAGTCCCCCTGCTACAGTGTTTGGAATATCATGAAGCTTAAGGTCAAGGAAAATACTTTTCCCCTTTGATTCCAAATAGGAAAGCACCTCTGCCCCTACGCTGTAATACAATTCCATTCCAACCTTATAGTAGGACACAGAATCCCCAAGACCTTCAACTAAGGCGTGGACATCCTCCATTGTATGTACGTCCAATGCGACTATAAGTCTTTCATCAGCCATATTAGCCCCTCCGATATCTTTTATCAAGCTAGGTCGTCTCCGCCGCCAACATAATCCTGCAGTGCAAGAGAATAAACCAGTCTGCGCTCTCTCATAAAGGAAAGTACTCGCATAACTTCCCAAGCTGTGTCAAGGGATGTAAGACATGCTATGCCATGCTCTACAGTTGCTCTACGGATTCTGAATCCATCCTTTGCAACATGCTTGCCCTGGGTAAGAGTATTGATAACCATGTTAATCTTGCCGTTTTTAATCATCTGAATGATATCTGAGCTGCGCTCGTGTACCTTTCCTACGATTTCAGCATCGATGCCAATGGATCTAATAGCCTTTGCTGTACCTTCAGTTGCAACCAGATGGAAACCAAGCTCTGAGAATGCCTTTGCAAGCTGTTTCATTTCATCCTTGTCCTTGTCAGCAACAGTAAAGAGGATGCAGCCATCTGTAGAGATATTTGTGCCAGAGCCGATGATTGCCTTATAAAGCGCACGGGCATAGTGATAGTCAATACCCATAACCTCACCAGTGGACTTCATCTCAGGTCCAAGGGCGATATCTACATCCTGCATCTTAGCAAAGGAGAAAACAGGAGCCTTCACAGCAACATATGGACGTGGCGGAACAAGACCTGACTTATAGCCCAATTCCTTCAGCGTCTTTCCAAGAGCTACCTGAGTTGCCACATCAACCATCTGTACATCAGTAATCTTGGAAAGGAACGGTACAGTACGGCTGGAACGTGGATTAACCTCGATTACATATACTTCGTCATTGACAACAACGTACTGGATGTTGAGAAGACCCTTTACATGAAGGCCGGTTGCCAGACGCTTTGTGTAATCAATGATGGTATAAATAACCTTAGAAGAAAGTGTCTGCGGCGGATATACAGCAATACTGTCGCCGGAGTGTACACCTGCACGCTCAACATGCTCCATGATACCTGGAATTACAACGTCAATACCATCGGAGATACCGTCAACCTCTACCTCAGTACCCTGCATGTAACGGTCAACAAGTACTGGATGATCCGGAGTAACCTGTACTGCACGGCTCATGTAGTCACGAAGTTCTGTTTCGTTGTAGACAATTTCCATTGCACGGCCGCCTAAAACATAAGACGGGCGAACCATTACTGGATATCCGATATCTGCAGCTCCGGAAATTGCATCCTCAAGGTTGGTTACGCTGATTCCTTTTGGACGAGGAATCTGAGCCTGGGTAAGAACCTCATCAAAACGCTCTCTGTCCTCTGCTCTGTCGATATCATTTACAGAGGTTCCAAAGATTTTTACTCCGGCAGCCTGAAGTGCTGCTGCAAGATTGATGGCTGTCTGACCGCCAAACTGTACAATTACACCTTCCGGCTGTTCCTTATCGATGATGTTTAATACATCCTCAGCTGTAAGAGGCTCAAAATACAGTCTGTCAGAGATATCAAAGTCTGTACTTACAGTTTCTGGGTTGTTGTTTACAATAATAGCCTCGATACCCATGTTACGGAGTGCCCATACGGAATGTACAGAGCAGTAATCGAACTCAACGCCCTGTCCGATACGGATAGGACCGGAACCGAGAACCATTACCTTACGCTTATTTGTAGAGGTATCAACCTCATCTTCCTGCGCATGGAAGGTTGAGTAATAGTACGGTGTTGCCGCCTCAAACTCAGCTGCACAGGTATCAACCATCTTGTAGCAAGGCAGGATACCCATTCTCTTGCGGATGGTTCTGATTTCATCCTGGGTCTTGCCGGAAACCTCAGCTATAGATCTGTCAGCCAGACCAACATTCTTAGCTGCAAGCATCAGGCTTGGAGTAATCTCCTCTTCCTTGATACGGTTTTCTATATCAGTGATGTTCTTAATCTTATAAATAAACCACTTGTCAACCTTAGTAATGTCATGGATTTCATCCACTGTGGCGATACCACGTCTCAAAGCCTCGGCAATAACAAAAATTCTCTCATCATTGATTTTGGAAAGGTTCTTCTTTACACGGGCATCATCCCAGCCATCCAGCTTTTCCATATGGAGACGGTTCACACCGATTTCCAGTGAACGGACAGCCTTCAAAATAGCTCCCTCGAAGTTTCTGTCGATGGACATAACTTCACCAGTAGCCTTCATCTGAGTTCCCAGTGTATGGTCTGCATAAACGAACTTATCAAAAGGCCAGCGTGGGAATTTAACTACGCAGTAGTCAAGGGACGGCTCAAAGCATGCCTTTGTTTTCTGAGTTACAGCATTGGTTATCTCATCCAGAGTATAGCCGATTGCAATCTTTGCGGATACCTTTGCGATTGGGTAGCCAGTTGCCTTGGAAGCAAGTGCAGAAGAACGGCTTACACGGGGATTTACCTCAATTACATAGTATTGGTTGCTGTTTGGATCCAAAGCATACTGTGCGTTACATCCGCCTTCGATTCCCAGCTCACGAATGATTCTCAGGCTGGCACTACGGAGCATCTGATATTCATGGTCTGTAAGAGTCTGGGAAGGCGCAACAACGATACTGTCACCAGTGTGTACGCCTACTGGATCAAAGTTCTCCATGTTACATACTGTAATGCAGTTATCGTTTCCGTCACGCATTACCTCGTACTCGATTTCTTTCCAGCCAGCAACGCTGCGCTCGATAAGAACCTGTCCTATCATACTGTACTTCAGGCCCTTGATAACGATTTCTACCAGTTCTTCCTCGTTATCAGCAATTCCACCGCCTGTACCGCCCATGGTGTATGCAGGACGTACAATGATAGGATAGCCAATGGAGTTGGCAAACTCTACAGCGGATTCAACATCTTCAACAATGGTGCTCTCTGGGATTGGCTCCCCTAGCTTCTCCATTGTTTCCTTGAACATCTCTCTGTCCTCGGCTTTTTCAATAGCTGCCAGAGGAGTTCCAAGAAGCTCTACATTGTATTTCTCAAGGATTCCATTTTCAGAAAGCTGTACAGCCAGATTTAGACCAGCCTGACCGCCAAGTGTAGCCAAAAGTCCGTCAGGACGTTCCTTTGAAATGATTTCTTCCAAAAATTCTACTGTAAGAGGCTCAATATATACTCTGTCAGCCATGTTGGCATCAGTCATGATAGTTGCCGGATTGCTGTTTACAAGTACGACCTCAAGACCTTCCTCTTTCAATGCACGGCAAGCCTGTGAACCTGCATAATCAAACTCAGCTGCCTGTCCGATGATAATAGGACCGGAGCCGATAACCATAACCTTTTTAAGATTTTCCTTTTTCGGCATTATTAATCCTCCTTCTCACCGGTAAGCAATGTCCAAAATTCCTCAAACAAATAATGATTGTCATCTGGACCCGGTGATGCTTCAGGATGATACTGTACAGTAAATGCAGGTATTTCAGTATATCTCAAACCTTCAATAGTACCATCATTTACAGAAAGGTGGGTAATCTCCAATGGAAGTCCAGCAAGGGATTCCTCAGAAATTGCATAACCATGATTCTGGGATGAAATCTGTACTTTGCCAGTTTTGAGATTTTTTACCGGCTGGTTTGAACCACGATGACCGAATTTCAGCTTATAGGAATCTGCTCCCTGTGCAAGAGCCAAAAGCTGATGGCCAAGGCAAATTCCAAAGATAGGCTTTTTTCCCATGAGTTTCTTGATTTCAGCTACCATCTCAGGGATATCCTTCGGATCTCCAGGTCCGTTGGAAAGGAAAATTCCATCCGGATTAAGTGCAAGAACCTCTTCAGCAGTAGTGTTGGCTGGAACCACAGTAAGCTGGCAGCCAATGTTATGAAGCGAGGTTAGGATATTCTGCTTAATACCGTAATCCATTACTACTACATGGGGATGTACGCCCTCTCCCTCAGCATCTATTTTGTAGACATGAGGAGTAGTTACTTCCATTACAACTTCTTTTTTAATAGGCGTTGCAAAAAGCTCATCAATTTCTGTCTGAGCTGCATCCTCAGGAACGATTATACCCTTCATTGTACCAGCGGAGCGTATCTTGCGAGTTACTGCACGGGTATCTACATCATACAAACATGGAATTCCCTGCTTGGTAAGAAAATCTGCAAGGGAGGTTTCCATATGCCAGTTGCTGCCCTCTTCACAAAGCTCTCCAATAATAAAGCCGTTAACGAAGGACTTTCTTGACTGCATAAAAATATCAGCTATACCGTAATTGCCAATCATTGGATAAGTCAGAGTAACAATCTGACGGCAGTATGAAGGATCTGTCAGAATTTCCTGGTATCCAGTCATACCTGTGTTAAAAACTACCTCTCCGGTAGCTTTTATATTGTTAAGAAGTGTTCCGGTGAACACTGTTCCATCCTCAAGAATAAGCTTTCCTTTCAAAGTTAAGCCTCCATTTCAACTATCAATTTTCTACTACCAACCCATCTTTCATGACAATCTTGCCATCAACAATGGTCATGACTGCTTTTCCCTTGAGCTTCTTTCCGATAAACGGTGAATGGGATCCCTTTGTGTAGAATTTCTTTCCATCCACAACCCACTCCATCTCAGGGTCAATAACGGTAATATCCGCAGGTGCTCCAACCTCCAGGCTTCCAGCCTTCAAACCAAAAATCTTTGCAGGGGTGGTGCTCATTTTTTCTACAATTTCAGTCATTGTGAGCTTGCCAGTGTGATAGAACCCTGTAAGTATAAGTCCCAGTGAGGTTTCCAAGCCAGGGAATCCGCTTGGGGCATACATATACTCACGGTCCTTTTCCTCCACCGCATGAGGCGAGTGGTCAGTAACAATCATATCGATTGTACCATCCTTAAGACCCTCAAAGAGAACCTCGGTGTCTTTAGCGGTACGAAGGGGCGGATTAATCTTTGTGGAAGAATCCGTAATATCCACCATATCATCAGTCATAAGCAGATGCTGGGGAGTTACTTCTGCGGTAACATGTACACCACGCTTCTTGGCTGCTCGCACAAGCTCAACTGAATATGCAGAGCTTATATGTGCTACATGAAGTCTTGCACCTGAATATTCAGCCAGAAGTATGTCACGGCCAACAGCAATATCCTCGGAAACAGTAGGTCTTCCCTTAAGACCGAGCATCGTGCTGCAATGCCCCTCATTCATGGAACCATCCTCTGTCAGTGTGGTCTCTTCTTCATGGTTGATTATAACCTTGTTGAAAGGCTTAACATAATCAAAACCATTCAGCATCATTTTAGCACTCTGCACAAAATGTCCGTCATCGGAGAATGCAACAGCACCGGCCTCATTCATGTCGCCTACCTCTGCCAGTTCCTTGCCTTCCTGATTCTTTGTGAGGGCACCGATGATTTCAACATGTACAATGCCTACATCCTTTGCCCTCTCCTGAAGGGAACGTACCAATGCAGCAGTATCAACAACTGGCTTGGTATTCGGCATGGTAGCAACTGTTGTAAAACCACCTGCTGCCGCAGCCTTGGAACCGGATTCAAAATCCTCCTTGGCTTCCTGGCCAGGCTCCCGAAAATGAACATGCATATCGATAAGTCCTGGCGCTACAATTTTGCCTGCAGCGTCAATTACTTCTGCTTCGCTATCATTGATATCTGATGCAACCTTGGCAATTTTGCCATCTTCTATGAGAACATCATATATACCATCAACATTTGTTGCAGGATCAACTACATGACCGCCCTTAATCAGCTGTTTCAATATTTTTCCCTCCTGTAAGGACCAGTGTAAGTAATGCCATTCTTACAGCCACACCGTTTTGAACCTCATCACGAATAGCAGACTGATCGCAGTATGCGACCTCTGTGGATATTTCCCATCCCTTGTTCTGAGGGCCAGGATGAAGTACCAATGCATCAGTTTTTGCCAATGCCAGTCTATCCTTGTTCAAACCATATATACGGGCGTACTCACGGGTGGAGGGGAACATACCGCCCTTCATTCGCTCAAGCTGAATGCGGAGTACGTCAATCACATCAGCCTGGTCAATGGCATCCTCTATACGGTCGTGAACAAAAATTCCCGGCTCATCCTTAAGATATCTTGGAATCAATGTGGAAGGACCAGCTATATGTACTTCCATGCCCATTTTTCTAAAACCGTGAATGTTGGTACGGGCAACACGGCTATGCAGTATATCACCAAGAATCGCAACCTTAAGACCCTCAAGCTTGCCCTTTGCCTGCTGAATTGTAAACAAATCCAAAAGACCCTGTGAGGGATGTGCATGGGCGCCATCGCCTGCGTTAAGGATTACAGGGGAAGCAACTTTTGCTGCATATGCAGCCGCACCTTCAGCCTTGTGGCGCATAATCACAGCATCTACTCCCATTGCTTCGATAGTGTACAAGGTATCCCTAAGACTTTCACCCTTTACGATACTGCTGTTGCTGGCTGTAATGTTGACTACATCAGCACCAAGATATTTTCCTGCCATCTCAAAGGATGTCCTGGTTCTTGTGCTTGGTTCATAAAAAAGGGTAACAATAGATTTTCCACGGAGAGTAGGTACCTTCTTGATATCCCTGTGAATGATGTTCTTCATTTCCTTAGCGGTTTCGAGTACAAGCCCGATTTCCTCAGTACTGAAATCTTCCAGTCCGAGAATGTTTTTTCCGCGAAGAGAAACCCCGGCTGTCTTACCTTTGTCCAACTTCATTCCTCCTTACATTGATGTAAATAATTATACATCATTTATGCATTTTTGTGCATAAATTTGCAATACACAGCTTAGAAATTTTAATTAAGTATACAAAAAAAGACTTTCCCGTGTGAAGACACAAGAAAGCCGAAAAGCTTCATACATAAACATACCGCTCTACCCGCGCTCGTACGCATACGTCTCAAGCAGTCTAGCTCCCTTTATGGCCTCACAGGACCCAATTAAAAGGTATACTGTTTTTCTTAAACATGATAATAGCACAAGCCAACTTTTATGTCAAACTGTCTGACTGACTATACCGGTTATTTCAATAGAAAAAAAGAAATTTTTAAATATATTTTACATAATCTTAAATGTCTACTCACAGTATACAATTATGTTGAATGTTTCAACAATTTATTATATACTAGCATAGATATTGTTAATTTATGAATTTTTAGGAGGAATTATTTTGAGCGCATTAGGAAATTGGTATCAGCACACAGCACTGATAAAGCTGATTGCTATCGGACTTGTTATCGGCATAATCATTGCACTGTGTGCCCCGGCAGCTGTTCCGGCTGTAGCTGTATTAGGTGATTTTTTTGTTAAGGCATTAAAAGGTGTTGCACCTGTTTTGGTATTTGTACTGGTAGTCAATGCAATGGCCCAGAAAAATGCTGACGCAAGTGCATCCATGCGTCCTATCGTAAAACTTTATGTTATAGGAACCTTTTTGGCATCATTGATTGCCGTTGCAGCATCTTTCTTGTTTCCCACTACGCTTCAGCTTCAGATTGCTGATGCTTCCGTAAACCCACCGTCCGGAATCGTTGAGGTACTTCACAATCTTATTCTCAACATTGTTGACAATCCGATTCATGCTATTGCAAATGCTAATTACATAGGTATTCTTGCATGGGCTGTTCTTACTGGTATTGCATTGCACAGCGCAAATGACACTACAAAGTCTATGCTCAATGATTTTGCCAGAGCAATCACCAAAATTGTTGCATGGGTAATTCGTTTTGCTCCATTTGGTATTATGGGTCTCGTAGCTAATGCAATCGGTACCAGCGGTCTTGGTGCTTTGGTTGGCTACGCTCAGCTTTTGGTTGTACTGCTTGGATCCTTCTTTGTAGTCGCACTTATTATGAATCCGCTCATAGTATTTGCTCATCTGCATGTAAATCCTTATCCGCTTGTTATTGCTACACTTCGTGAAAGTGGTGTATATGCATTCTTTACTAGAAGCTCTGCTGCAAATATTCCTGTTAATCTGAATCTCTGCAAAAGACTTCGTCTTGATGAGGATACCTACTCCATATCCATTCCGCTTGGTGCTACCATAAATATGTCCGGCGCTGCAATCACTATTGCTGTTCTGTCACTGGCTGCCGCACACACCATGGGAATAACTGTTGATCTGCCTACCGCTCTTCTGCTCTGCATAGTTGCAACAGTTGGTGCCTGCGGAGCGTCCGGTGTTGCCGGTGGATCCCTCCTTCTTATCCCTGTTGCCTGCTCCTCTTTTGGAATAAGCAATGATATTGCAATGCAGGTTGTAGGTGTTGGCTTTATCATTGGTGTTTTGCAGGATTCCTGCGAAACAGCTCTCAACAGCTCCAGTGATGTTCTCTTTACAGCTACAGCTGAGCTTGCAAAGAAAGCTAAGGATGGAAGCCTTACCTCTGCTGATTTGAAGCCTATTAAGAACTAATTACTGAAATACGAAATCCGCCATACAATTATGTATGGCGGACTTTTTTTACGTGTTATTGGGTTATTCTGTCCAAAATAATGGCTGCAAGCTCTTTTTTGCTCATTAAAGGGTATTCATGCATTTCCCCATTCCGGGACAAAATCTTAATAGTATTGTTTTCTACGTTAAAACCAGAGTTCGGCTGGCTTACATCATTTGCTACAATAAAATCAAGATTCTTTTCCCTGAGCTTCTTTTGTGCATAACCAATAAGATTTGTGGTTTCAGCTGCGAATCCCACAAGAATCTGATTGGCACGCTTTATTTGACCAAGCTCACGCAAGATATCTGGATTCTTAGTCAGCTTGATTACCAGTTCAGTATCATTCTTTTTGATTTTTTCAGGTGCCACTTCAAGTGCTCTGTAATCTGCAACTGCAGCTGCCTTGATTACAATTTCTGCATCCTTAAATTCACGAAGAACCTGCTGTCTCATTTCTTCGGCGGTTTCAATACGGATTACACGCACGCCTTCTGGATCAGGAAGAGCGGATGGACCGGATACCAATACTACCTCTGCACCACGTCTCCGAGCTTCCTCTGCAATGGCATATCCCATTTTTCCGCTGGAGCGGTTTCCTATATATCTTACAGGATCAATAGGTTCAATAGTTCCAGCTGCAGTAATAAGGACTTTCCTGCCTTTAAGAAGCTGAGCATTGCATTCTTCAGTCTGCATGGATAGCGCAATTTTATTCAGTATTTCAATAGGCTCAGGCAGCCGTCCTATTCCGCTTGTTCCACAGGCCAGAGAGCCGTTATCCGGGGAAATAATGTGCCAGCCATATTCCATTAAAACAGAAATATTTTTCTGAGTTATGGGATTCAGATACATATTAGTATTCATTGCCGGTGCTGCATAGATGGGAGCCTTAGTGGCAAGCAGAGTTGTTGTAAGCATGTCGTCAGCTATTCCATGTGCCGCCTTGGCAAGAATATTTGCTGTAGCCGGTGCAATAATGACAATATCCGCCATCTGGGCAAGGGATATATGTTCTACATGAAAATTTGCTACTTTCCCCCACATATCAACTGTTACAGGCTGACCTGTAATTTCCCTAAAGGTAAGCTCAGTGACAAATTCCGTTGCAGCCTTTGTCATGATTACGTGAACTTCGGCTCCGGCTTTTTTTAAACGGCTTGCAATCTCTACAGCCTTGTAAGCCGCTATTCCTCCTGTTACACATAGGAGAACCTTCTTTTGTAAAAAGCAGTTTATATTGAAATACACGGCATCCTGCTGGTAAGCATTCGCCGTGTACTTAGTATCGCTATTCATTCTTCACCTTCATAAGTAATCTTGCCCTCAGCAATTTCCTCAAGAGCATTGGTTACATTTTTGGTGGACTGAACATCTACCTTAATTTCATCTCCGCTTAAAATCTGTCTAGCTCTTTTTGCAGCCAGCACAACCAGACCATAGCGGCTGGGAACCTTAGTCAATAATTTATCTGTTGAAGGGTTTACCATATCCATATTTTATATCTCCTTTTCATTTAACAATTCATCTATACGATACTGATTCCGATTTATGCTGCAATGCTCTGAACGCAATATGGCTGCTATATCCTCTGCTGCTTCTGCAACATCCTCATTTACTATAACATAGGAATACTGTCTGCCAATTTCCAGCTCTGCATAGGCAGCGCCCAGACGTCCGGCAAGACTTTCCTCTGTCTCGGAGCCACGGCCACGGATACGGCGTTCCAGCTCTTTCAGGGATGGCGGTAAAATGTATATATAAATTCCCTCTGGGAATTTTTCCTTTACATTCATTGCACCCTGTGTATCAATTTCCAGCAAAATATCCTTGCCAGCAGCCAGCTGTTCCCTAATAGGTTTCAGCGGTGTACCATAATAATTTCCATACACCTGTGCCCACTCAAGCAATTCACCGTTTTCAATCATATCTTCAAAGGTTTTCTTGTCATGAAAGTAATAATTTACTCCATTGACCTCCCCTTCACGTGGAGCTCTTGTGGTAGCAGATACAGAGTAGGAAATTTCTTTATGATTGTTCAGAAGTTCCTTACATACCGTTCCTTTACCTGTACCGGAAGGTCCCGATACAACAATTAACAAACCCTGCTTTTGCATCACTCATCTTCCTTCAATTCAGTTTCCTTTAAGTACTTAAGTTCCTGGGGAGAATTGCCAATTACTCTGTGGGCTACTGTTTCCGGCTGGATGGCTGACAAAATAACATGCTCACTGTCAGCAACCAATACAGCTCGGGTCCGTCTGCCATAGGTTGCATCTATCAGCTTTCCATGATCCCGTGCCTCCTGAATAATTCGTTTTATTGGGGCTGAATCCGGGCTAACAATTGCAATCAGCCTATCTGCGGATACAATATTACCAAAACCGATATTTATCAGTTTTACGCTCATGCTATCTCCACCTACTCAACATTTTGTATCTGTTCACGAAGCTTCTCAATCTCACATTTTAAATCAACAACACAGCCGGAAACCTTAGCAAAATTTGCCTTAGAAGCTATTGTATTAGCTTCGCGATTTATTTCCTGAATCAGAAAATCCAATCGCCTTCCTACAGGTTCCTCCGTCTCTGCATTTAAAATATCTTTAAACTGCTTGAAATGGCTTTGGAGTCTTACTATTTCTTCTGTGTAATTTATCTTGTCTGCGTACAGGGCGACTTCCTGAATTATTCTGTTCTTGTCGAACTGCTCGTTAGGCAGAGCATCTCCTACAAATTTTTCGATTCTGGATTTATATTCATCAAGAATTACAGGTGCAAAATCCTTAAGTTCATTCATATATCCATACAAACGGTCCACACGCTGTTCCAAATCCTTTTGAATATTTGCACCCTCAGTCCTGCGCATATCAACAAGCTTATTTAATGCCTGCTCTGCTGCATTAATCAAAGGCTTTTCAAAATCCTGAATATCACGCTGAACAAGCTCTTCTTTTATAATACCAGGATATGCCGCTATGGAGGAGACATCATCCGGCCGTGCAAGATGAAGCAAATCACTGAGCTTGTTTAATGATTCATGGTATGCGGCTGCAAGGTGCTCATCTACACTTATTGTGTTTAAGGATTCACGCTTGTCCTGTACATAAACATTGATGTCAAGCTTTCCTCTGCCTATATACTCTTTAATCTTTTTCAGCAAAACATTTTCATAGGAATCCAAAAATCTTCCCATATGAAAATTTGTTTCTAAAAATCTCTGATTTACAGCCTTTATTTCAAGATGAACTCTGCAGTTTTCATCCTCGTAATCTCCTGAACCGAATCCAGTCATGCTTCTCAGCATGTCCGTCACCTCTTTTATTCATTAGGATTAAATTTCATACTGACCCTTGAATACACATTCAGCCGGTCCAGTCATAAACAGATGATTATTATCAGCCCATTCAACGGTCAGTATACCACCATCAAGCTGAATCTCAGCCTTGCGGTCTGAAAATCCGTTTAATACTGCTGCAGTAAGTGTTGCACATGCGCCTGTTCCGCAGGCAAGTGTAACTGATGCTCCACGCTCCCAAACCCTCATTCTAAGGTGTTCCTTATCAACAACCTGAACAAATTCTGTGTTGATTTTTCTTGGGAATGCTTCATGTGTCTCAAATACCGGACCTACCGATTCAATGGGAAGAGCATTAATATTATCCACAAATACTACACAGTGCGGATTGCCCATGGATACACCGGTAAAAGTATATTCCTGATTCAAAACAGTTATTGGCTGAGACACCACCTGTCCGTCCCCATATCCTTCAATTGGAATATTGGGGGCATTAAGCTCTGGGCATCCCATGTCAACACGGATATTAGTAATTTTACCATCATCGATGAGTAATTTAGGTGAAAGAATTCCTGCACCGGTCTCAACGGTAAATTCTTCCTTCGCAACAAGACCTTCTACATAAGCACATTTTGCAAAGCAGCGTATTCCATTTCCACACATTTCCGCCTCACTGCCATCGGTATTAAATATACGCATCTTAAGGTCAGCTTTTTCAGAGGGCAGAATCAGAATAAGACCGTCACCGCCTATGCCGTAATGTCTGTCACATACTCTTTTGGAGAGCTCGGATATTTTCTCATCAGAATTCAAAAAATCCGGAATTTCTTTGAAACAATTTACCAATACAAAATCATTACCGCAGCCTTGCCATTTTGAAAAAGTAAATTCACTCATTTTAAGAAATATGCCTCCTATTAATATTAAATTCTACCGCTATATTTTAATATACACAGAAATACAACACAATATCTCAGGAACATTTATTTTCCTGACACTGTATCAGCTGTTTCTTTTGTTCATGGGTAAGTTTCTTTAAATGCCATTCCCGGCTCATTGCAGCATTCTTATCTGGAAATTCCTCATAGTATCTAAGGGTCACAGGCCTTCTGGGACGGGTGTATTTTGCACCTGTCCCAGAATTATGTGCCGCCATACGCTTTTCCAGGTCATTGGTATATCCGCAGTAATAGGTCCCGTCGCTGCACTCCACAATATAGGCATAGTTCATTAGCGAATGGTAATTTTCTCTATAACTACATCAGATTCAGGCTTATCCATGTAGTTGCACTTAACCTTGCCAATCTTATGAACAACATCCATGCCCTTGGTTACTTTGCCAAATACAGCATGGTGTCCGTCAAGCCAGGGTGTTGGAACCAATGTAATAAAGAACTGAGAACCGCCGGTGTTGGGGCCTGCGTTTGCCATGGAAAGAATACCTTCGCTATCATGCTTCAAATCTGGATGGAACTCATCAGGAATGGCATATCCAGGACCGCCTGTACCATTGCCGTTAGGATCTCCGCCCTGAATCATGAAGTTATCAATGACTCTGTGGAAAATAAGTCCGTCATAAAAGCCCTTTTCAACAAGATCTATAAAATTCTTTGTGGTAATAGGAGCCTTGTCCTCAAAAAGCTCAATCTCAAAGGTTCCCATGTTAGTTTCAAATACAGCTGTTCTGTTTGCCATTTTCTTTTCTCCTCCTACACTTTGTGTACTATTTCCAGCCTGCGCCGAAGTGCTGTCTGTACCGATAACACATCCAGCAGCAAGCATAATAGGAACAAGTAATACCATCATTATTAGATAAAATTTTTTATGCATCATATTCTCCTTTTTTTTAGCCTATTTCTTTGCCGGTTTTAAATTATTTAATATCTCACGGTCTTCATCTGTTATAATCGGTGCAGCTGTGGAGCCAGGGAGAGTAAAACCCCTTCCTGATACCTCATTGGCTGACAGAATTATGATAAATGCCTTTGGATCATGCCTTGCAGCAATAAGCTTAATTTTCGCTAGCTGCGTGAGCTTTACCGCAACAAAGAGTACATCCCTCTGCATATGTGTATATGCCCCTGCCCCATGAAGGAAAGTGACACCTCTGCCCACTTCGTTGATTATATCCTGAGCTATCTCTACACGTTTATCGGAAATAAGAAGAACCGCCTTGCGCTTGTTAAAACCAGCTATAACCTTGTCTACCACCGCTCCATTTACATACATAGAAATCAGTGTGTAAAGGGCTACCACTGGATTAAATATGAATGCCGCAACCGCCATAACACAGCAGTTAAAGGTGAAAATAACGCCACCCATATGAAATGACAAATATTTATGGCAGATGGCTGCCAGTACATCAAATCCTCCAGTACTGCCATCCATTCTGAATACTATTCCATATCCAATACCGTTGAAAATTCCGCCAAAAATAGCTGCAAGCATGGCATCTTCAATCTTTACGGTTCCCTGAAGAAAGCTCATAGCATCAATCCAAAAAGACAATACCAATGTGCCAAAAATAACATCTACGGTGTATTTTTTTCCAAGAAGTTTATAGGATGCCACAAGAAGCGGTATATTGAGAATAAAAACCTGAGTACCGATTGGAAGGTTTATTAGGTAGTACACAATCATTGCTATACCAGTCAGTCCGCCACTAAAAAGATGGGCAGGAACCAAAAAAACGTTAATTGAACATCCTGCAATAAAACATCCGAGTGTTATACCAATATACCTTTTTGCACGTTCCAAGTCCATATTTTGCTCCTTATTTTCATGAGAGTAAAATAATTATTTTTTCTTTTTAGGAAGATCCCATTCAAGCTTAACCGGATCATCTTTATCCATTCCTTCTATGAAGAAATCCTCTTCTTCAACAGATATTGGACAGCTTGTCCAGTGGGCAGATTTTAAATATCCTTCGGTATTATCAACCGTCAGTAAAAGTCTCTGCCATTTATCCTCGGGATTCGTGTAGATGAGAACCGTATCTCCATCCATGCGCTGTGGATCAGTTTTGCCGTAATGCTGCCTGATAGCATAGGATGTTGCGCCATAGGAAATTCCATCAGCTATTGTAAAAGGATTTCCCTTAACCACAATGTCAACCACTTTTCCCGTATACTTGGATACACATATTACTGTTAAATCATCATATTTATATTTCGTTACCCGTACACCATAAATAGATGCGTCATCGGTGTAAAGAGGCTCTCCCATTTTTTCCTGAACCTTTTCATAGCTGTCACCGAGAGCTATTCCCCTATAGGAAAAATCGGATGGAACTGCCGCATAACAAATCTGCGCTGCAGTAAGAAACAGTAGAAACATAAAAGAAAACATGATAGAGGTAAATTTCTTAATCAAGAGAATCACTCCTAATCTGCATATGTCATTCCCTGCTAACTATAAGTATTTCGTGATTTGTAAGGAAAAATCCTTTTCTCAAGAGTACTTAATATATTATTTTTTTGCCTGAAGCGTAAGGATTTTGTCCACTAGGCTAGTAACCCATGCATCCTGCACACCGACATCAAGAAGGATATCCTCAATGGTTTCATATCTTCTCTGATTAAGGAAAAGCTCCACCTTGTCCTTTTCAACAGTTCTATTGATAAAGAATTCTCCGGAAAGCTCTCCTTCCTCTGGGAAAACTACTGTATATTCATGGTAAATGTCATCAGACATGGATTCGTACAAAGCTGTCGATCTTCCAGTCCATACATTAAATTTCTCTGGAAGACGTTTAAGCTGTGCTGAAATATCGGAAATCATTTCTTTATAGGTAGAAATATATTCGTTAAGGACCTTTTCTACTCCAGTGGTATCCTCAAGAATAATGGCACAAATCAGATCTCTGATACCGTTGATGCTGTCTACCTCAAGACCATTTAATGCATCTTTGTCTTGAAGTTCCTCAATCCATTTATTAACGCTGTCAGTCATTGTCTCAAAAGAACGTGCCCTTGCCAGCTCATCCTCACCATGAAGCTTGCGGCACTGATTGTAGAGCTTCTGCTCCGGCTCCTGGCTGTTTAAAAGATTGTCCTTAGCGCAGTCCGGGCAATAGCCTATTACATGGTAGTGGAAGGGCTGCTCATTGGCAATAGCTTCATCAGTCTGCTCATCAGCATTCATGAGAAGCTGCGGAAATTCCAGTCCAAGCTTTTCATATATATCCTGCTGGGCTGCAACACGGCTTCTTGAAAACCAAGTGATTCCAGTATAATGATATTTAATATTAAATTCCTTATTGCAGCAGGGACAATGGTATGTCTTGTCCACCAGATTAACTGGCACATAATTTCCCTGGCGTGGCATGAGAAATCCATAGGGTATTGTTTCAACAAAAGAATAATTATATACATTAAGAAGATTATCTGTAATTTTTGTCTGATTAATCTGTGCCATAATAGCTCCTTAAAATAATTTTTCTTAAAACAAAAACCCGGAAGCTACGCTCCGGGTCTGTTTCATAATTGGAGGCGACACCCAGAATCGAACTGGGGAATAAAGGTTTTGCAGACCTCTGCCTTACCGCTTGGCTATGTCGCCAAAAAAATGGAGCGGAAAACGAGACTCGAACTCGCGACCCCCACCTTGGCAAGGTGATGCT
>CAVAVT010000009.1:0-32237 GCA_963592185.1 bacterium
TCTTTAATGTAATCTGGAAAAAATCCCTTGAAAAATCATCTGTTATGATGGGAGCATTAATTTTTTTACTGTTTATAATCTCATCCAGCTTCTTTGCTAAAATTTCTACCACGGGAAATTCCGTTGCAAAATGCCCTGCATCTATTACATGTATCCCAAGCTGGGCAGCCCTCTGAGCTTCATGGTACTTCACGTCTCCGGTTACGTAGGCATCTGCCCCCTTGTAGTATGCCTTGGAAATATATTCCGCACCGCTGCCGCTGCATACCGCTACCTTTTTTACCATTCGGCTGCCGCCCTTTACGAAGCGCACATACTCAGCATTGAGTCCGGCTGTCACCTGATTGGCAAAATCCTCCACCGTCATTGCCTCGGGAAGAAAGCCGATACGTCCCATGCTCTCCCCGTCCTCTGTTTCCACAAAAGATTCCAGATTTGTAAGCCCTATTCTGCTGCAGAGAACGTCATTAACTCCGCCCTTTGCGATATCCAGATTGGTGTGGGCAGCATAAACAGCAATGCCATTGCTGATAAGACCTCCAAGAAGATGCCCCAGCGGAAGGTCTGTCCGGACATTCTTTATTCCGGAAAAAATCAGTGGATGGTGTGAAATAATCATATCCGCTCCAGCCTCCACAGCCTTTTCCAGTACCGCTTCGCTCACATCAAGGCATACCATAATCTTATGTACATCCTGCGCCGGACTTCCCACCAAAAGTCCGGGATTGTCCCAGCTCTCAGCCAGTCTCTTTGGAGCCAGCTGTTCCATTGCTTCAATTACAGCCTGACACTTCATTTTGCTTCAGCCTCCAGTTTCTTTACCCATTCCACAGCGCAGCGGTATTCCTCGGAACTGGATTTATCACGGCTCTTTTCCAGCCCCTCCGCTCTTTTTTTAGCAATATTAATGATATTTTCCACATATCTATCATATAGAGGGCTTTCTCTCTTCATCAGACAGGGACCTATCGCCAGCTGTATGTCGCTGGGCATTTCTGCTGTTCCCTTTTTTGCTGAAATAATTACATATATACGTTTATCCGTCTCAACAAGGCTTTCATCTTCTATATACCAGCCAAGCTTATACAGCCTTTTTCTAAGCTCTGCTATGCCCTGCATTGGCTGAAGAATGAGATGATCCAATTTATCCACAACCTCCGGCTGTGCTTCAAGGATATCAGCTATAAGCACTCCTCCCATTCCGGCAATGCACACGGTGTCCACTTCCCCCGGCTCCAACACCGCCAGTCCGTCCCCCTCCCTTACTTGAATTTTATCGGAGAGGTCCGCCTCACTTATGGTACGGGCTGCAGCGATGCAGGGTCCGTGATTCTTATCTGCAGCAACAATGTAGGATGCATTTTTTTCCTGTGCCAGATTCACCGCCAGATATGCGTGGTCCGTTCCAATATCCGCCACCCTTGCCCCCGGTGATACAAAGTCCGCCACAGCCTGAAGTCTTGAGTCAAGCATTATAAAACCTCCGTATAAACAAAAAAGATACAAAGCCTCAGCTCTGTATCTATACACACAAAAGAAAAATGGCTCCCCGGACTGGACTCGAACCAGTGACAGCCTGATTAACAGTCAGGTGCTCTACCAACTGAGCTACCGGGGAATGTGCCAACATCAGATATTATATAGAATCTGAAATCATATGTCAAGGGCAATACGCCCTAAAACAGCACAATCAATCAAGGAAGTCTCTAAGCTTGCGGCTGCGACTTGGATGACGGAGCTTTCTGAGTGCCTTTGCCTCAATCTGGCGGATACGCTCTCTAGTTACGCCGAAATTCTGTCCAACCTCTTCAAGGGTGCGGGCACGGCCGTCATCCAATCCGAAGCGGAGACGGAGAACCTTTTCCTCACGTGGAGTAAGGGTCTGGAGCACATCCTCCAGCTGTTCCTTCAAAAGCATGAAGGAAGCTGCTTCTGCCGGTGCCGGTGCATCATGGTCCTCAATGAAATCTCCAAGATGTGAATCTTCTTCCTCGCCGATAGGGGTTTCCAAAGAAACAGGCTCCTGAGCAATCTTCATGATTTCACGTACACGCTCCACGCTGATTTCCATTTTCTCAGCGATTTCCTCTGGCTGCGGCTCACGGCCCAGCTGCTGAAGAAGCTGTCTGGATACACGGATAAGCTTGTTTATGGTCTCAACCATATGTACCGGTATACGGATTGTACGTGCCTGATCCGCAATTGCACGGGTTATAGCCTGACGAATCCACCAAGTAGCATATGTACTGAACTTATAGCCCTTATTATAGTCAAACTTTTCAACAGCCTTGATAAGACCAAGATTGCCCTCCTGAATAAGGTCCAGGAACAGCATTCCACGGCCCACATAACGCTTTGCAATGCTTACAACAAGACGGAGGTTTGCCTCAGCCAGTCTCTTCTGGGCTTCCTCATCACCCTGTTCCATACGCTTTGCAAGATACACTTCCTCCTCAGCGGTAAGAAGGGGCACACGGCCTATCTCCTTGAGATACATGCGTACAGGGTCGTCAATATTCACTCCGCTAGGGATGCTGAGGTCAATGTCTACATCGTCCTCATTCTTGTCATCGGAGCTGTCGGACTGCTCAGAGTTGTCGTCAACAACATCTATTCCCTTTTTATTGAAGGTTTCATAAAGGTCATCAATTTCATCCGGTGACATATCCTGCGCCTGCAGGGCCTCAACAATTTCACCATAGGTAAGAGCATTACCATGCTTTTTTCCCTTTTCAATCAAATCTGCAATAAGGGAAGCGCTGTGATTTTCTCCTCCTATAGAGGGAATATTATTTCTTGCAGCAGTCTTTTTTTCCTCAGCCATGGATCTGCCTCCTTTCCTCAGAATTACTTGTAAATACTAAAAAATGCACCTTACAACTCATCCATTTCTTTCTTTATTCTCTGACTTTCTGAAAGTTCCTTCAAAAAATCTGCATCACCCTGCCGCTCAAGCTTATCTGCCAAAAGTCTGTGCTGTTCGTACAGTCTGCTCAGATAATCCCGCCGCAGGATAGTCAAACAATCTTCATAAATTTCCTCTGGCTCCCTGTCGCTTACTTCCTCAACGAAGGCACGTGACAGCTCAGCCGCAGCTTCCTCGCTTAGAGCGCCGGAAGCGATAACCGCATCCCAGGAGCTGCCGTTTTGGAAATTATTTTTTAAATACATCAGGATTTCCCTATGTGCCGGACTTGAAAATCCCTCCACTGGAATGAATGCCAATAGATGCTCCAGCATCCCGGTATCATTCCACAAAAGCCTTATCATAGCACGTCCGGCCTTGGATACAGCATCATCAGCCTGGGCGGAAGCCCGTCTTATTGCCGGGCGCACAGCTCTACTGTCGCTGAATCCAGCTCCCGATGAATGATTGACCTGGGCACGAATCATGCCCTCATCAATTCCCAGCATGGAGGCAAGCATGGATATATAGCCAGCCTGTTCCACCACATTTCCCATGTCCGCAAGAACTGGAGCTACAGCCGACAGTACATCGGACTTGCCCTCAAGGGTTGTATGATTGGTGGTTTCCATCACATGCCGTATATAATATTCCGCCACAGGAAGCGCCTCAGCCACAAGCTTTCTGAAATCATCCGCTGTATGGCTTTTGAGAAATTCATCTGGGTCCTTCCCGTCCGGAATCCGGATTACCCTGGTCCTTGCACCGGTGGATCCCACCACAGACATGGCACGGACTGTCGCATTCTGACCAGCGGCATCGCTGTCGTAACAGAAGCATATATCCTTGGCATATCTCAGCAGGAGCTTGCATTGCTCCTGCGTAAAGGCGGTGCCCAGTGAAGCTACCACATTGTGTATCCCTGCGCTGTGAAGGGATATGGCATCCATGTAGCCTTCAACCACTATGGCGCAGCCCTCGCTGCGTATAGCCTTGGAGGCTTTATTCAGTCCAAAAAGCAGTTTTCTCTTATTGAAGATAACCGTTTCAGGTGAATTCAAATACTTTGGCTGGCTGTTGTCTATGACTCTGCCGCCGAACCCAACTATTTTCCCATGTTCATCTGCAATGGGAATAATAACCCGGTTTCTAAACCTGTCATACAAGCCGCCACGTTCCTGCTCCTTGGAAAGTCCGCTTTCCAGCAGCAGCTCCTGCTTTACACCACGCTTTAAAAAGGCTGTGGAAAGCATGTTCCAGGCAGCTGGAGCAAAGCCAAGCTTAAACTCCTCTATAACCTCAGGAGTAAAATTTCTTGAGGCATAATACTTCTTTCCCGGCTCTCCAAAGCGTGTCTGCGTAAGACAATTATGGAAGAAGTTTGATGCCATCTGGCTTACCTTGCCAAGGTCGGTTATTTTCTTTTCCCTAGCAATCTCCTGAGGGGATTTTTCCCTTTCCGGCAATGGTATATTCAGCCTTTCGGCCTGAAAACGTATCGCTTCATAGTAGGATATGTTTTCAATGAGGGAAATGAACTTAAATACATTGCCTCCGGCATGACAGCCGAAACAATAAAAGAAGCCCTGGTCCGGCACCACAGAAAAAGACGGGGTCTTTTCATGATGAAAGGGGCAGCAGCCCCAGTACCGGTTCCCTTTTTTCTTCAGAGCCACATACCCGGAAACAACCGAAACTATGTCAGACTCCGAACGCACTCTTGCCACGAAATCATCCGTCAGTCTCCCATTCATTTCCAAAGTACCCATCCTTCTGAATAAAATACACCATTTACTAAATTAGGATATCTCCAATTCAATTTCTATAAACATGTCAAAAATCCTTCTTTAAAAATAAAGGTTTTCCATTCTTATAAAATATAATATCCACAGGGTATGACAAAATCCAATTATAGTATATTCCATAAAAAAATGAAATATCCTTTTTTATTGTTAAGATTTCTGGAATAAAATCAAAATAATCCTTCTAAAAAATACATTAAAGCATTGCGCCTACTGGAGGAACAAAAATTGTATTAAATAGATGTATGGCGTATCCATCCGTAAGACCAGCCACATAGTCCACAACTGTCTGCTTCAGACCCCAGCTGCTCTGGCGGTTGTAAAATTCCACAGGAAGCTTTTCCGGATTCTCCATAAAATATTTATAGAGGCATTCCACCACGAACACCGCCTGATGCCTTTCCTGGCTGAGCAAATCTGATTTGTATACATTTTGAAACATAAAGCTTCTAAAAGTATCCATTACATTTTTCATTTCCCCGGTCATGACAATATCTGGCTCTATGCTGGAATCCTTCTCCGCCAGCTTCAGTCTTTCGCTGGTGGTAAGAATCACATCAGACACCATGCCGGTAATCATATGGGAAGGAACTTTTCCCAGCCT
Source organism: bacterium (assembly GCA_963592185.1). Lineage (GTDB taxonomy): Bacteria > Bacillota > Negativicutes > Selenomonadales > Selenomonadaceae > CAVAVT01. The sequence goes on from CAVAVT010000009.1 coordinate 5,312, forward strand.
TTCAATAACAATGTCCGGCAACATTTCTGCCTCCAGAATCCCAGCCCTTCTGCTGTCGTCAAAATCATGGCACAGGTAGGCTATCCTGTCGGCTATGTGGACGATTCGCCCCTCTAAGGTTTTTGGTCTGATGCTTCCTGAATGATGGCAGATGCCGTCCTCCACCTCTTCGGTGAGATTCAGCCCCTGTCCTTCCTTTTCAAGGTGTTTCACCACCCTGAGGCTCTGCTCGTTATGGGCAAAATGTCCGGTAATCTCATTGAGCTTCCCTTCGCCGGAATGACCAAAGGGAGTATGCCCCACATCGTGTCCTAGGGCAATTGCCTCCACAAGGTCCTCATTCAGCCTCAGTCCACGGGCAATGGTTCTTGAAATCTGCGCCACCTCAAGGCTGTGGGTCATTCTCGTCCGGTAGTGGTCCCCTGAGACGATGTACACCTGGGTTTTATGCTTCAGCCGCCTGAAGGCCTTGGAATGTATAATCCTGTCTCTGTCCCTCTGAAACCGTGTCCGGAAGGGACATTCCTCTATAGGGGCAGCCCTTCTGGCGTCCCTGCTTTTTGCTGCAAAAGGTGAAAGTAGCTCATATTCCAGTTCCTCAGATCTATTTCTTACATCTGCATTCAATACAAACACTCTCCTTCTGTCATGAGATTCATGCTAGTCTATTTCGAGAAAAACCTCCTAAATTCCTTTTTTAACTTCATTTGTATTTTGTAATTTGTATTTGCCTATAGCAAAACTTGAACAATGGCGTTATAATGGTGTTATGACTTTTGAAAAGAGGTGACTGCAACATGACGGAACAGGAACTCAGTAAATTAGTTGATGAAAAAATCGCAGCAGAGCGTGCAAAGCTGCCGGCTCACCGTTTCGAGGATTTGTCCATCGTAACTAACGGCCGTGGCGTAACTGATGGTGGCTGGATGTATTTGAAGCTCCTCGATGAGACTTTGGACATCGTTAAGAAATCCACTACAGCTATTTTGACAGAGGTTTTGGAAAGCAAAGGCCTTCTGGACAAATAATGCGTATTTGAAAAAGGCGTGTGAACAATGAGCAATCATTTTCACACGTCTTTTCTTTATGTACCTAAAACGAAAAGGCAGGACAGCCTGAGCCGTCCTGCCTTTAAGATATTTAATTTTCAGTGTGTCTTATGCCAAAACGATTTTTCCAAAGTCAGCAATTTTTCCAATGAGGGAATCCACGGACTTCATGAGACCAAGTCTGTTGTTCCTGATGGTGTCATCCTTGTCCATAACCATAACATTGTCAAAGAATGCATCGATTGGTGCTGCAAGCTTGGAAACCGCCTCAATTGCTGCGGTGTAGTCGGAAGCTGCCTCAACAGCGGCCTTTGCCTCAGTGTATGCCTCATAAAGAGCCTTTTCCTGCTCCAGTGCAAAGGATGCTGCATCGAAGCTTTCAGACTCAGCCTTGGTTGCAATGTTGCCCACACGTACAAATGCCTGAATGGTAGAGGTCATATCCTTTTCAGATACAGCCTTTGCAACAGCATTGGCTCTGAGATATACCCCGTAAATATCATCCACATCAGCCAGTACAGCATCAGCGATATCATAACGGATTTCTGCATCGCTGAGTACATTTTTCAGACGAAGTCTGAAGAAGTCAGCCACATCAGACAGCATCTTGGACTGTGCCTCAGCATCGGTTATTCCATAAAGCTTCATAGCCTCATCTACAAGGCCGGAAAGTGACAGCTTGTACTCAGCCTCAATAACCATGTTTACAAGGCCCAGAGCCTGACGGCGCAGTGCAAAGGGATCCTGGGAGCCTGTTGGGATTTTTCCTCTGCTGAAGGTTCCTACGATGTTATCGATTTTATCAGCAACGCTTACGATACGGCCGGCAACGGACTGTGGCTGGCTGTCTCCTGCAAAGCGTGGCATATAGTGCTCGTCAATAGCCTGTGCAACAGCTGCATTTTCGCCATCAAGCTTTGCGTACTCACGGCCCATGATACCCTGAAGCTCGGTAAATTCAGTAACCATGCCTGTAACCAGGTCAGCTTTGGAAAGATGTGCTGCACGGATGGCATCAGCCTTTTCCTCAGGAGTTACGCCAAGCTCGTCAGCAATGCCTGCTGCAAGCTTTTCAAGACGCTCGGTCTTCTCATATACAGTTCCCAGACCCTGCTGGAATACAACAGTCTTGAGCTTTTCACGATGCTCCTCAAGGCTCTTCTTTCTGTCCTCATCAAAGAAGAACTGTGCATCCTCAAGACGTGCACGGAGAACTCGCTCATTGCCGTGCTGAACTGTTTCGATGAACTCAGAGCCGCCGTTGCGGACAGTGATAAAGAGAGGCATCAGGCTTCCGTCAGCTGCCTTTACAGGGAAATAACGCTGATGGTCACGCATAGGAGTGATAACCGCCTCAGCCGGAAGCTTCAGATACTTGTCCTCAAAGCTTCCGCAGAGAGCTGTAGGATACTCTACAAGATAGAGAACTTCTTCAAGAAGGTCCTCTGTAATCTCAGCCTTGCCGCCATTCTTGCTGGCAACCTCTTCAATCTGCTGACGGATAATAGCCTTGCGCTTCTCCTGGTCAACGATTATGAACTGCTCCTCACAGCACTTTTCATAGCTGTCGGCATCAGGTATCTCAAAGTCTCCCTGGGAAAGGAAACGATGTCCTCTGGAAGTACGTCCGGACTGAACCTCAGCCACTTCAAAGGGAACAACCTCGCTGCCGTAGAGAGCCACAATCCATCTCAGAGGACGGATGAACTTGAAATCCAGGTCTGCCCAGCGCATATTGTTGGGGAAATTAAGTCCGCAGATAAGCTCCGGGAGGATTTCCTTTAAAAGTTCAGCTGTTGCTCCGCCTTTTTCATGAACCATGGCATACACATAGCCGTCTTTTACAACTAAATCCTTTGGGTCAACCTTCTGGCCCCTTGCAAAGCCCTGTGCAGCCTTTGTAGGATTGCCGTCAGCATCGAATGCCACCTGAACGGAAGGACCTCTGTTTTCGCTTGAAATATCATCCTGCTGCTCGGAAAGTCCATCAACGATGAGAGCGGTGCGGCGAGGAGTACCAATGGTGCGTACAGCCTCAAAAGCAATGCGCTTTTCTGTCAGGCTCTTTTCCGCATTTTCCTTAAGCTCCTTAAGTATACCCGGCATTACATGTGCCGGAATTTCCTCTGTTCCTATTTCTAATAAAAGCTTCCTGCTCATGCCTTTTTCCCCCTGTTCAACATCGGATAACCAAGCTTTTCACGCTGCTCAAGATAGCATTCTGCACACATGCGTGCAAGCTTTCTAACACGTCCAATAAATGCTGTACGCTGGGAAACAGAAATTGCTCCACGGGCATCAAGAAGATTGAAGGTATGGGAGCACTTCAGTACATAGTCATAAGCCGGATGTACGTAGCCCTGCTCGATTACTCTTACAGCTTCCTTTTCATACTTGTCAAAAAGCTCGAAGAGAAGCTTTTCATCGGAAAGGTCAAAGGAATAGGTGGACTGCTCAAACTCGTTCTGATGGAATACATCACCGTAGGTATACTGGTCATTCCACTGAATGTCGTATACGTTCTCCACGCCCTGAATGTACATTGCAAGACGCTCCAGACCATAGGTTATCTCAGAAGCAACAGGCTTGATATCCTGGCTTCCTACCTGCTGGAAATAGGTAAACTGGGTGATTTCCATTCCGTCCAGCCATACCTCCCAGCCAAGGCCCCAGGCGCCCAGTGTAGGGGATTCCCAGTTGTCCTCAACGAAACGGATATCGTGCTGTTTGGGGTCAATGCCAAGGCGCTCAAGGCTCTCCAGATAAAGCTCCTGAATATTGTTTGGGGAAGGCTTCATGATAACCTGGAACTGATGGTGCTGGTAGAGACGGTTCGGGTTGTCTCCATAGCGGCCGTCAGCCGGACGGCGTGAAGGCTCCACATAAGCCACATTCCACGGCTCCGGTCCCAATACACGAAGGAAGGTGAAGGGATTCATTGTGCCTGCGCCCTTCTCCACATCATAGGGCTCTGCAAGTATACAGCCCTGCTCTGACCAGAACTGCTGCAAAGCCAGGATAATCTCCTGAAATTTCATATTGCTGCTCCTCCTTAATTCCGGGGTAACGCCAGCTTTTATATGACAAAAAAGCCCCGCCCCCGTAACTCAACGTTACAGGGACGAGACTGTAATCCCGCGGTTCCACCCTGATTGGCTTGAAAGCCCACCTCAATAATCTTTTCTTGTAAATGCTCCGGAGTGCCTTTCATCCACATGGCGGTCTCTCACCATCTCCGCCTCGCTGACAGGGATTTTCCTCTCCTTCATTGCTAATAACGAGTTTAGCAAATACAGCTGTCATTGTCAATGCTGTGCAGGAAGCTGATTTATAAAGGACAAAGATTTTAATGGATGTCCGATAACGTAATGAAGATTATCCAAAAGAAGCTTTTCCGCCAAAAGCAAATCTGCCTTTTTCACTGTAAAACTTCCCGGGTTGTGCCAGTCCAGCTGCTCCAGCATCAGCATAAACTCCCTTGTGGACTGGGGCAATGACTGTACATCCCCAAGACCTTCTCCCACATGTTCCCTGCAGAGCGCACCGCCAGCTTCCAGAGAAATCAGGCTGTCTCCCTCTATAAGCTCTCCTCCGTGGACACAGTGTGTGAGCTGCAGCTGAAATCCTGCACAGGCTAAAAGCTGATATCCTGCTGCCAGTGCAATAAGCCTTGGGCTTTTGCTTTCAAATACCGCCAAAATATCCACCAGCAGGTCATACACTTCTGGCTGGGGCATTTTTTCCGGAAAGATTTCAGGGACAATCTCCGCCACAAAAGCCCCATATGCCATGGCGGTAAGATCTGTGCCTATTACCCTGCAGCTTCTTATGAGGCTGCAGCTCCTTACCGTATCAATCCGCTGCCCCTCGGAAAGCTGGACCTCCAGTATATTAAACATCTGCAGCCCTCCAGCCAAAGGACTTTTGGGCCGTCTGCTGCCGTAGGCCGCGGCCCTTATCCATCCGGCATCCTTTGAAAACAGGGTGACAATCTTATCTGCATCGCCCCAGTTTTTCACGCCAAGGACAACCGCTTCTGTCTTATATTGGCCCATTATTCAAAGCCAAGTCCCTTAAGCACATTGTCTCTGTTGCGCCAGTCTTTCTTGACCTTTACCCATATATCCAGGAATACCTTTGCTCCGAGAAGGGTTTCAATATCTTTTCGTGCATTTGCGCCGATGAGCTTCAGCATCTGTCCCTTCTTGCCGATAACAATGCCCTTCTGGGATTCACGCTCCACATAAATTGTAACCCGGACAAAGATATCACCATTGGGCCGGGTGGTCATTTCCTCCATATCAACGGCAATGGCATGGGGGATTTCCTCCCTTGTAAGCTCCAGTGCCTTTTCACGGACCATTTCGCAGACAATCATTCTTTCCGGCTGGTCTGTAACCATGTCGTCCGGATAATACTGGGGCCCCTCTGGAAGATACTTTTCCACCTCATTCATGAGACGGTCAAGATTGACCTTTTCCTTTGCGGATACAGGAACTACGCCCTGGAAGGGATACTTGTCAGTGTATCTGGAAATAATTGGGAGCACAGCTTCCTTTTCAATCAAATCCAGCTTATTGACTATGAGAATAACAGGCTTGTTGGTGGACTGAAGTCTCTCCAGAATGTAAAATTCTCCAGCTCCCATATCCTCTGTGGCATCCACCACGAAGAAGATTGCATCAACTTCTTTAAGAGTGTTTTCCGCAGCCTTTACCATGTATTCTCCCAGCTTGTGCTTGGGCTTGTGGATACCCGGTGTATCCAAAAATACAGCCTGATACTCCGGACGGGTAAGTATGCAGAGTATGCGGTTTCTAGTGGTCTGCGGCTTGTCGGACATAATGGCGATTTTCTGCCCTATGAGACTGTTTATAAGGGTGGATTTTCCCACATTCGGACGTCCAATTACCGCAATAAATCCAGATTTGTGCTTTTTATTATTTTCCATAAAGGTATCCTCTTTCACATTTATTCTCTGGGGATTCCCAGTTTATCCATTACGTAGCGCTGCTCTTCTTCCATTTCCTTCCGCTCTTCTTCCTCCATGTGGTCGTAGCCCAGAAGGTGCAGCATACCGTGAACCGTCAGAAACGCCATTTCACGCTTCAGGCTGTGTCCATATTCAGCGGCCTGTTCCTCCGCACGCTCCACGGAGATTATTATATCTCCCAGAACATTCACATCCGGACCGCCCTCCACATCCGGCTCCTCGCTTTCATTCAGCGCAAATGAAAGTACATCTGTAGGCCTGTCAATTTTTCTATATTCAAGATTCAGCTTATGTATGTACTGATTGTTTGTCAGGGTAATGCTTACTTCTGCATTGGGTACATCATAAAGTTCCGCTGTTTTTTCCGCTGCCGCTCTGACATTTTCCTCTATTTCCTTTGAAAATTCCAGCTCCTCCGGGCAGGTACTCATGATAACATTCATTGCTTATTGTCCTCCTGCTCTGCCTTATTGCCAGCCTTGCGCTGCTTCAGCCTTTCTGCCTCAAACTTGTCATAGGCTGATACAATCCTTGCCACCACATCATGTCTGATAACGTCCATTGGGTCAAGGCGTACAATTCCTATTCCTTTTACCCCTTCCAAAACTTCCGAAGCTTCCCTAAGGCCGCTGGTAACTCCCCGGGGCAGGTCAATCTGTCCCACATCACCAGTGACCACCATTCTGGAACCGAAACCAAGACGTGTAAGGAACATTTTCATCTGCTTTGCGGTGGTATTCTGCGCCTCGTCCAATATTACAAAGGCATCCTCCAATGTACGTCCACGCATGTATGCCAATGGCGCAATCTCAATTATCCCCTTGGACATAAGCTTCTGATAGGTGTCCAGACCCAAAATATCCTGCAGGGCATCATAGAGGGGGCGGAGGTACGGGTCTACCTTTTCCTGAAGGTCTCCCGGCAAAAAGCCCAGTCTTTCCCCTGCCTCAACTGCCGGACGAGTGAGAATAATCTTCTCCACCTCTTTGTTTCTGAGAGCTGCCACCGCCATGACCACCGCCAGATAAGTTTTTCCCGTACCTGCAGGACCAATGCCGAAGGTTACAGAGTTGTTTCGAATGGTGTCCAGATATATGCGCTGGCCAAGGGTTTTGGGGCGCACATGTCTTCCTCTGGAGGTTACAAGCACTGTATCGCTGAAAAGCTGGTGCAGGTCCTCCCCTTTGCCGCCCTTTACAAGGCCGATACTGTATCTGACTTCATGCATTGTAATACTGGTTCCCTGCCTGTAAAGGTACTGAAGCTCCCGGACAACTCTGGCAGCCTGCTCAACTACCTCTGCCTCGCCGCTGATTTCCAGCTCATCTCCACGGCTGACAAAACGGCAGTCAAAGTTTTCCATTATTACATGTATGTGCTCATCCTTGTCTCCAAGCAGGGAGTATGCCTCCTGCCTGTCACTAAATGAAATTTTCTCTTCTGAAACCTTCTGCAAAAAACTTCCTCCCAGCTGAAATGCCACAATATATCTTCACTAAATAAAAATCTTTTTCATATCATAATATATACATTATTATACATTTCACATTAATTTTAAACAATAGCCCAGCAACCTTGTTAATATAGCAGAAATTCTCCAAAACTATCCCATTTTCATAAAAAATACCGGTCTCCATGACGGATTTAAAGTCCGACAATGGAAACCGGTATGTATCCTTAAATATTTAACTCATAAACATTTTTGCCGCCATGCCCGTAATGTGTGACAGAGGCTCCGGCCATACGCCGCACAGTAGAGTAAGTCCCAGAGAAATCAATACTGATACACGTACAGCACCATTTATGCATATCGGTGTATCAGCCCCCGGATTAAGGTACATTGCCTTAACCACCAGGAGATAGTAATAAACGGAAATCATGGACATTACAAAGCCGATAACAGCCAGCCACAGATACCCCTGCTCCACAACAGCTGTGAACAGGTACAGCTTTCCGGCAAATCCCGCTGTAGGAGGGATTCCTGCCATGGAAAGCAGAGAGACGGTCATAACCGCCGCAAGCAATGGAGCTGATTTTGACAGCCCTGACACCTGGTCCTGTCCCGTGCCTCCACGCTGGGTATCCACCACCGACAGCACCCCAAAGGCTCCTGCATTGGCAAAGACGTACAGCATACCGTAGAACATTACGCCCTTCATTCCTGCAGGGTCTGCCGCCACCATGCCCACCATCATATACCCGGCCTGGGCAATGGAGGAATAAGCCAGCATCCTCTTAACATCCTGCTGCCTTATTGCCATAATATTTCCGCCAATCATACATATTGCGGAAAACAGTGCCAATATGGGCAGCCAATATCCAGCCAAAAACGGGAAGGCTGTATATATAGCACGCATTAAAATGGCAATACCTGCAGCCTTTGAACCCATGGCCAAAAGGGCTGTTACAGGTGTAGGTGCTCCCTGATAAACATCCGGCGCCCACATGTGGAAGGGGATAACCGACAGTTTAAAGAAAAATCCCGTAAGGATAAGGGTTACTCCCACAATGCCAATTGGCGACAGCAGTCCAATGTTTCTTGTCATATCAAGGAATATTATGCTTCCTGTTGCTCCATACACAAGGCTGATGCCAAACAGCATAACCGCTGTGGAGCCAGCGCCAATTATTAAATATTTCACCGCAGCCTCGCTGGAATCCTTAGAATCCATTTTCGCACCGGAAAGCACGTAAAAAGATATGGTCATAAGCTCCAGTCCTACAAAGGCGGTAATAAAGTCAGTTGCTGATGCCAAAATAAACATTCCCAGCATGGCAAAAAGGGTCAGATAATAAAACTCTCCCTTAAAGCGTATCCCCCGGCGGACATAATCCCCTGAAAAGAGGAAGGTAAACAGCACCGCCGCCATAAACAGCTGTTTAAAGAACAAGGCGTAATTGTCATTGATGAACATCCCTTCCATGAAGAATCTGCTTGCACCTTCATGATAAAGAGAAAAACTATATGCCAGAAGCAACACCAGTCCTGCTGAAGCAATGACCGATACACCCTTTTCCACATCCCTTGAGGGAACAATCAAATCCACCGCCATCACAGCCAGGGCCAGCACCAATACGCCTATTTCCAATGTTATTGCAGAAAAATCCATATTAGATACCTCCTAACAGTGTGGGCGCAGCTGCAACAGCCTCAAGAAGCGGACGAAGCGGCTCGGTACCAGAAGCAATTATTCCCATGAGAAGCTGAGGGAATACGCCAAATCCCACAAGCACCAGCCCTAAAATAAACAGTGGCAGAAGCTCCACCCCTTTTGCATCGGAGTACACATCCAGACTGGAATCCCTTGGGCCAAAAAGAATTTTTGCCAGCATCCGCAGCACGTAAAGTGCTGTGAAAATAATGCCGGCGATAGCCAGCACAGCAAATACCGGATACACCCCAAAGGAACCAACGAAAATAGTAAATTCCGGAACGAAGCCGATAAGCCCCGGTAGTCCCAGGGATGCCATACCTGCCAGCATGAAGCCTACAGCCACCCTCGGCATTTGGTGGGCAAGTCCCCGAAGCTCCGTAATGCTTCTTCTGTGAGTTTTCTCATACACATAGCCAATCATGGCAAAGAACAGTGCGCTCATGATTCCATGGGCAAACATATTTGCCACAGCACCGCTGACACTTATTACATTCAGCGCCGCAAAACCCAGCAGCACGTATCCCATATGGGACACGGAGGAATAACCTATGATATACTTCAAATCCTTCTGCACCAAAGCAATATAGGCCGCATACATTACATTGAGCATTGCCAGAAATGCGATTAACGGTGCCCAGAATTTTGCTCCCAGGGGCAGTACCAAAAGACCAATACGGATAAGACCATAGCCTCCGATTTTCTTAAGTACCCCGGCATGTATCATTGACACAGCTGTGGGGGCCCCGGCATAGCCATCCGGGGACCAGCTGTGAAAGGGGAACATGGATAACAGCGAGCCAAATCCCAGCATCAGTAAAAAGAATGCCATAATTTGGAATCCCTCGCTCAAATTGCCCTGCTGTCCAGCCAGCATAAGTGCATCCATGCTGAAGGTTCTGTACTCAGCTGGGAATGCCTGTATGTAGAGCGCCACAATCCCCACCAGCATAAACGCCGAACCCATCAGGAGATATATGGTGAGCTTCATACCGGAATATTCCTTGGAGACACGCTTTGTGGAGCCCCAGATTATTACCATGATGTAGATAGGTATTACCACCACCTCGTAACAAAGCAGGAATATGAACAAATCCCTTGCCACGAAAGTTCCGGTAACTCCGGCAAGAAGTATCATCAGCAAAATGTAAAATTCCTTGGTGCGAATCTCTATATTCCAGGAACTGAAAACCGCCGCAAGTCCAATAAGCTCCGTTAAAAGCAACATGGGCAGGGATATTCCGTCCACACCTAAAGCGTAGGACACACCCAAATCCTTAATCCAGGGAATTTCCTCACAAAACTGCATTCCCCCGGCAGATATATCATAGGAAATATATGCATACACCGTAAGGCTTAGAGCTATAAGCATGGCTCCAGCTGAAATCACCTTTACAGCTCCCTTGGACTCATTGGATAAAAAACATATCAGCAATGCCGCCAGCAAAGGTGTCAGCAAAACTGTCGAAAGCAATGGAAAATTCACCATCAGAACCCACCTCCCAGCTGAAGCATTACTCTATAAGCACAAAACAGACCAATAACAGCCAGAAGTATAACTCCGCAATAGAACACAGCCAGTGAACGCTGAACCTGCCCATTCTGCACACTGGTAAAGGCATCACTGAGATATCTTGTAACCATTGCCAGTGAATTAACCACACCGTCCACAATATGTATATCTATCCAGTAAAGGATTTTTCCCATACCATCCACACAGAACTTGGTAAAAAAGGCATAAATTTCATCAATATAGCACTTGTTGAAGCTCAGAGTGTAAAGCACCCCAGCCCTTTTGGCTGCAGCCTCTGAAGACCATTCCTTCACAGCATAAAGCTTCCAGGCAACGAAGAATGCAATCAGTGCCAAAATTGTGGAGCTTCCAGCTATAGCAATGTTGATGGGCTCATGCTCCGCAGGGCCGAATCTTACCCATTCTCCAAATCCCAGCATATGCCCCAGGAATCCAGATACTATGGACAACACAGCCAGTACAGCCAATGGACCCCTCATAAACCAGGACACCTCATGTGCCTTTTCGCTTTCCTCAGATGGCTGTCCAAAAAATACCGCAAAAAGAAGTCTAGCCATGTAGAATGCGGTCATAAAGGCTGTCATCGTTGCTAGAATAAAAAGCGCCGGGCTTACCTCTGCCGCAGCGGCTAAAATTTCATCCTTTGAAAAGAATCCAGCAAAGGGCGGTATTCCTGAAATGGCAAGAACACCTATTGTCATGGCTGCAAAGGTGAAGGGCATTTTTTTCCTCAGACCACCCATTTTAAATATATCCGCCTCGTCAGCCATGGCATGCATAACAGCACCTGCGCAAAGGAACAGCAACGCCTTGAAGAAGGCGTGTGTCATAAGATGAAAGAGCGATGCTGTCAGAGAGCCGACTCCAAGAGCCAGCATCATGTACCCCAGCTGGCTTATGGTGGAATATGCCAGAATGCGCTTTATCGGGCGCTGGGTCAGGGCTATAAAAGCCGCAAAAATAGCTGTAAATCCTCCAACCCAGGCAATAACCTCCATTACCCCCGGCAGGGAGCTGAACATAAAGTATGCCCTTGCTACAAGGTAAACACCAGCCACAACCATGGTAGCCGCATGAATCAGAGCAGATACCGGCGTTGGACCCTCCATTGCATCCGGCAGCCACACATGCAGAGGGAACTGTCCGGATTTGCCAATGGGGCCAACAAAGCACAGCAGAGCCACAACGGTCATAAAGGCGGCTCCGCCAGCCATGATAAACTTTGGAACCAATGTCTGAAGCTCAATAAAGTCCAGAGTTCCAAAGGTAATCTCCAGAATCAGAATTCCGAGAAGCAATCCAAAATCCCCCACACGGGTGGTAATAAACGCCTTCTTTGCAGCTTCCCTTGCGGATTCCTTGTAATAATAGAAGCCTATCAAAAGATATGAGCAAAGCCCCACAAGCTCCCAGAAAACGTACATTTCAAGGAAATTAACCGACAGTACCAATCCCAGCATGGATGCAGCAAACAGTGAAAGATACGCAAAAAATCGGCTGAAGCCCGGATCCCCATGCATGTATCCCACGGAATAAATCTGTACCAGAAGGGATACTGTGGTTACCACAAAAAGCATCATCGCTGTCAACGGGTCGATAAGCACACCCATTGCAATGTCCAGTCCCCCAACAGAAAACCATTGGATTCGCTGAACAAATGGATTTTCCACAGCAATGCCGCCATTGATTACCGCTGCCACAACTCCCAATGCCAACAGGAAGCTGGCGGTACTTGCTGTTATGGCAATACCTGCGGATAAATGTTTAAAAGGTCTGGTAATCAAGCCGATGATTAAAAATGCGGCTGCCGGAAGAAGCGGAATCAGCCAGGAATGCTCAAGTGCGAACAACGCTAACATATTCTTCTCCCCCTATCCCTTCAGCCTGTTAATTTCATCAATGTTCAAGGTTCCCCTGTCACGGAATATGCGGAATGCCAGAGCCAGCCCAATTGCCACCTCTGCCGCCCCCACCATAATGGAAAATATTGCCATAACCTGCCCTGTAAGGTCCCCCTGTGGCATAAATCTGTTGAAAGCAATCAGATTTATATTCACAGCATTCAGCATTAGCTCAATGCACATCAGGATGGCAATGAGATTTCTCTTTGTAAAAAGACCGTAAAGCCCTATGGCAAAAAGAATTGCAGCCAAAACAAGATAATGTATCAATCCGATAGTCATTCTTCACTGCCTCCCTTTGCCAGAATAATTGCACCTATAAGCGCTGCCAAAAGCAGTACCGCAGCGATTTCAAAGCCCAAAACATACTTTTTCAAAAGCAAATCCGCTATGGCGGTTACTGTATCCGTTGGCGGCATAGGCTGGTTCCCTAAAGGTGTCATTAGGTATACCAAAATCATTACTATAGCGAAAAATCCGCCTATTAGGATACCGGGAAACTTGCTCTTGTGGCTGGGATTCGTAGGCTCATCCCCTGTATGATGGGTAAGCATTATCCCCAGTACGATGAGCACCCCCACAGCCCCTGAATATATCAGGAGCTGTGCCGCCCCAAGGAAATCTGCCCCGGAATATATGTAGAGACAGCCTATTCCGATGAAGCACAGAACCATCAGCAACGCACTGTGAACTAATTTTCTGCTTGTTACAATTCCAAGGGCTGCAGCAATAATAATGGCTGCAATTAAATAAAATACAGCTGATGAAATCAGTATATCCATTAATCCTGCCCCCTTCTTCTCCGGGCCTCCGCCACAGCATCATAGACCATATCTTCCTTGTGATAAGATGCCCCTTCATAATTTTTATCCCAGGACAGAGCTTTTTTTGCACATGCCTCTATGCAGAGGTCACAGTACATGCATCTTCCTAGGTTGTGTTCATAGGCATCCACATGCCGCTTTTTTTCTTCGTCCACACTGACCTTTAATTTTATGGATGCATTTGGGCAGCCCATTTCACACAGCTTGCAGCCCATGCATTTATCAGTATCCAGAACCAGATGTCCGCCCCTGAAGCGTTCCGTCATGGGTAGCTTTTCCTCAGGATAGCAGAAGGTTTCCTTTTTTCCCCAGAAATGCTTCCAGGTTACAGCCAATCCCTTCAGCAGCCCTTTTCCCAACATATATATCAATCCTCTCTAATCGTCATGCCAAATCAGAATGTCTGCCAAAGATAAATTCCGACTCCTGTCAGCAAAAGGTTGATTAATGCTGCCGGAAGCAGTACTTTCCAGCCAAAGGCCAGCTGCTGGTCAATGCGGAAACGTGGAAAAGTCCATCCAATCCACTGAAATACCAAAATCATGATAACTACCTTTATTCCAAACCAGAATATTCCCGGAAGGAATGCCGGTCCATTCCAGCCTCCAAGAAAAAGTGTAGTAGTTAAGATAGCAATGGAAAGAAGATTTGCAAACTCAGCCAGGAAAAATAATGCCCAGCGCATACCTGTGTACTCTGTAAAGGGTCCGGCAATAATCTCTGATTCCCCCTCCACCATATTAAATGGAGGACGGTTGCTTTCCACCAGTGCTGCAATGATGAATATAAGAAACGCCAAAGGCTGCAGCGCTATGTTCCACATGCCGGCCTGAGCCTCCACTATGGTGCTCATTTTCAGGGAGCCTGTAAGCATTACCACCCCCATCAGGGCAATTGCCATTGGTACCTCATAGCTCACCATCTGCGCCACAGTACGCATTCCTCCCACAAGGCTGTACTTGCTGTTTGAGGCGTATCCTCCCATTAAAAATGGCAGAACTGCCTGTGAAGATACCGCCAGCGCAAAGAAAAGCCCCACATTGATATCCGCAAATATTGCTCCGTCCTCAAAGGGGAAAACCGCATAAATCAGTGCCGAAGGAACAAATATTAAAATCGGAGACAATGCCCATACCGCCCTGTCCACTCCGTTGGGGACTATATCCTCCTTGCCCATGAGCTTCAAGGCATCCGCCACAGGCTGAAGCATTCCGAAACGTCCTCCTACACGGTTTGGTCCAAGGCGTACCTGAATTAAGGCACACACCTTGCGCTCACCGTAGGTAAGCACCAGTGCCGCTGTCATTACAACTCCCAACAGGGCTAAAATTCCAACAACTGTCATGAGAAAATCGATTATCAACTGATTGCCAATAAACTCTGCCAGAATCTGCCGCAGCCATGTGGCAATCGAATAAAGAACTCCGCTATGCATGGTTACACCTGCCATTTCCCACGAAAATATTGCTCAGCATCAGCAGTCCACCTCTCCCATAAGAGGATCAATGGTGGAAAATGCTGCCACCGCATCCGCTATCAGCATCCCTCTGCACATGGTATCCAATGCCTGCAAATTCACAAAGGAAGGTCTCCTTATGTGAACTCTGTAGGGCTTTGTTGTTCCATCGCTTACAATATAGAACCCCAGCTCCCCACGGGTATTTTCCACCCTATGGTAGACATCCCCCTTTGGAGGACGAAGTACACGGGGAACCTTTGCCATAATATCTCCATCAGGAATATTGTCCAATGCCTGTCTTATGATATGGGCACTTTCCTGAATTTCCCTGAAGCGTACCATGTATCTGTCATAATTATCCCCATTTTCCCCAAGGGGAACATCAAATTCAAACCGGTCATAAATGCTGTAGCTGTCAATTTTCCTTATATCATAATCTATGCCGCTGGCACGGATATTTGGACCGGACATGCCGTATTTCAGAACATCATCCTTGGTTAGAGGAGATGTTCCCTTAAGACGGTGGTAAAATATTTCATTTCCGGTAATGAGATTGTCATACTCCTCCAGCATTTCCGGAACATAGTCAATGAATTTTCTAGCTCCCTCTAAAAATTCCGGCTGTGCATCCGCCGCAACTCCTCCGATTCGGATGTAATGAAAAGTCATTCTTGCACCGCAGATAATATTAAAAAGGTCAAGAATCTTTTCACGGTCCCTGAAGGCATAAATCATACCTGTGGCCGCTCCCAAATCTATCATCAAAGTTCCAATAAAAATCAAATGACTCGCTATGCGGTTCAGCTCTGCACAAATAACCCGGATGTATTCCGCCCTTTCAGGCACGGTAATATCAGCCAGCTCCTCCACTGTTTCACAAAAGCCCAAATTATTGTTCATTGAGGAAATATAGTCCAGACGGTCGGTAAAGGGGACACACTGGGCATAGGTCCTTGACTCCATCAGCTTCTCTATTCCTCTGTGGAGATACCCCATAACCGGCTTTGCCTTTAGAATCTCCTCGCCGTCAAGCTCCAGCTGCACCTGAAGTACGCCGTGGGTACTGGGGTGCTGAGGACCCATATTCAGGACATAGGTTTCTGTTCTTCCCATTTGAGTACCCCCTCTTCTACCTTCGGCACCGGTGCCACAAAATCTTTCCTCAAGGGATGGGCCGGATAGTCCTCCGGCATTAAAATCCTGCGCAAATCCGGATGCCCATTATACTTTACTCCCATAAGGTCAAAGGATTCCCTTTCCTCAAAATCCGCCCCGGGCCATAGCCCGGTCAGAGAATCTATAACGGGATTTTCCCTGTCAAGCTCCACTTTTACGGTTATCCAATGATTCCATCTTCGGGAAAAAAGATGATACACACATTCAATTTTTTCCTTGTAATCCACAGCTGTAAGATTTGCCAATCTGTCTAAAGAAAATGCAGGGCTATTTTTTAGGTGCTCCATAATCTTTAGAAAATCCTCTTTGGGAACTAGGAGCGCTGGTTTTTCCAGCTCAATGGGATTTCCATCCTTATCCTGGGAGGATTCCAGCGATACGGTGGAGAACTTCTCTAAGATATTAGAGAGCTGTTCCTTTTTCAAATAATTTTTCATGACAGCTCCTCCCCGGCAGCTTTTTTTGCCACCTCCGGATGCTGGATTTTTTCACGAAGCTTCAGCATACCGTCTATAAGTGCCTCTGGTCTTGGAGGACATCCCGGAATGTACACATCCACTGGTAGAATCTCATCCAGTCCCTTTACCACAGAATAAGAATCAGCAAAAGGGCCTCCTCCAATATTGCAGTTCCCCATGGCGATTACATATTTAGGCTCCGGCATTTCCTCGTAAAGCCGGATAAGGGGCGGTGTCATTTTCCATGTGAGGGTACCAGCCACAATCAGAAGGTCTGACTGACGGGGACAGGCACGAAATACCTCATAGCCAAACCGTGCCAAATCAAATCTGGAAGCCGCCGCCGACATCATTTCAATGGAGCAGCAGGCAAGACCTGAGGAAAGGGGCCATATGGAATTGCTCCTTGCCCATTTGAAAAGACCGTCCACCGTGGTGACAATAACATTATTTTTCAGTGCCTCAGGCACAACATCTACTATTTCCATGACAGTGCTCCCTTCCTCCAGGCGTACCAAAGTCCAAAGCAAAGTATACCGACAAAAATAAACATTTCTATAAGGGCAAAAAGACCAAGAGCCTGATATCGCACAGCCCATGGATAGAGGAATACGGTTTCCACATCAAAGAGCAGAAACACCAGAGCATACATGAAATATCCTATTTTGAACTCGATGTTGTTTCTTCCAACAGTGTTGACTCCGCACTCATATGGAATCTGTTTCTCTTTGGTTGGCTGTCTTGGCTGAATAAACCTCGAAGGTATCAGTGCCAAGACTGGAAAAATCAGCACCACAAGCAGGAACAGACCCAGACCGCCGTATTCTCCCATAAGAATAACCCCTTCCCATTAAATCTTTTAGTAAAATTATTAATTTTTATTTTATTATAAATTTAACTAATTAAAGTATACTTGTTTGAACATTTGTTGTCAATAGATTTTTACATTTTTGCAAAACTTATATTCATTCCGTATAAAACAATAAAAAAAGCCACCCTAAAAAAGGTGACTTTTCACGTGCAATATAAATTTCTAACAATCACGAGGACCCCATCATTGATGGAATAAGGCCATGATAAACGGCACTTACATCAATGTCAGTTCCCCGGTTCTCCATATAACGCTCCAGCTTGCGCTTCACACGCTGCAGAGCATTGTCTATGGACTTTACATGACGGTCCAAATCCACAGCAATCTCCTGATAGGATTTTCCATCCAAATAGGACATTAATACCTTCCATTCAAAATCACTGAGAATCTCCTCCATCTTGGACTCAATATCCACTAATTCCTCACGGCTGATAACCAGCTCCTCGGGATCAGAGATTTTAGCCCCAGAAAGAACATCTAAGAGAGTCCTGTCAGAATCCTCATCATAAATAGGCTTATTCAGCGATATATATGAATTTAATGGAATATGCTTCTGACGGGTTGCGGTCTTTATAGCTGTTATAATCTGTCTGGTTACACAAAGCTCGGCAAAGGCTCTGAAGGAGGAAAGCTTGTCGTTCCGGAAATCACGAATTGCCTTGTACAAGCCAATCATGCCTTCCTGGATGATATCTTCTCTGTCAGCTCCAATCAGAAAATATGAACGTGCCTTTGCGCGCACAAAATTACGATATTTGTTAATAAGATAATCCAGTGCGATGCTGTTGCAGTTGTCTTTTATTTCTTCAATAAGTTCTTCATCAGTCAGCTTTTCAAAGTCGATAGCTTCTTCAGCATTCTGATTTGATTTTACTTCCATCACACCGCTCCTCCATGTAAAACGAGCAGCAATATCCAACCATCATAGCTGCACAACGAGAATTATAACCCACAAACACTAGAAAAGTCAAGGCTTCCGGGCATTTTGACCGGTTTTGTGACACAATTCAGCCTTTTCTTCTAAGTGCTTCCAATTTTTTCATTGTCTCATTGTCAAGATGGGAAAAAACCTCATTGCGTACAGCTGGCAAAGTAACCTTTCCAAGATACTCGTCCTTAATGCGTTTTTTGGTTCTGCGGACCCTGCGCTCGAACTCCCCAGAGGGTATTCTATAGGCACCAGCACCAAGAACTACAGACTGTTCCGCCCCGTCAGAGGTCACCACGTGAACCTCCCTGCCGTCCCGGACATAGTCATAGGACAGCCGCTCTATTCTGCTGTCAGCTGTTTCACCTGAGCCGGTATAAATTACCTTCAGATGTTTGTTCACCACTTCGATATGCTCGTCATCCTCGGTGAACAGTGCATCATAAACAATTACAACATCCAGCTTTTCATACTCGCCGTATTCAGCCAATATGTGGATAAGACGGTCCCTTGCCTCGGAAATATCCTTTTGCAGTGCCCGAAGCTCTGACCAGAAATTTATGACGTTGTACCCGTCTATAATATATATTTCTCTTTTTCTTCGGGCCATATTGCACACTCCTCTGTATTTAGAGCTGTTAGTCAGTGGCTGCAGCCAGCCGCTGGCGCATTGCCTCATACATGAGGACGGAACCTGCCACAGAAGCATTCAGGGAATTGATTTTTCCAACCATTGGAAGCTGTACAATAAAATCACAGTTTTCCCTGGTAAGCCGTCCTATGCCATGGCCCTCATTGCCTATTACCAACACCAATGCTCCAGTAAGGTCTGTCTTGTAGTACAGGTCGCCGTCCATATCGGCACCTGCAACCCAGAATCCCTTTTCCTTAAGGAGCTTCAAGGTCTGCACCACATTTCCTACCTGAGCTACAGGCACATACTCCACAGCTCCTGCTGAGGTTTTTGCCACTGTGGCGGAAAGGGGACAGCTGCGGCGCTTTGGAATAATGACTCCATCTACCCCTGCCGCATCGGCTGTTCTAAGAAGTGCGCCAAGGTTGTGCGGATCTTCGATTTCATCCAGCAGCAGTAAAAATGGGGCGCCCCCCTGCTCCTGATGTTTCCTTTCCGCCCTGTCCAGAATCTCATCCAAATCAGTGTAGGCAACAGGAGCCACATATGCCAGCACACCCTGATGCCTATGTCCTGCAGCAAGAGTCTCAATACGGCTTCTTTCCACGGTCTGAATAATGATTCCCCGGTCTTTCGCCAAAGCCATTATTTCTCTGATGGAGCCTTCTCTGTCGCCGCTGGCAAGGAGAAGCTTATTTATTCCTCTGCCGCTTTTCAGAGCCTCAGTGACCGCATTTCTGCCCACCAACACATCATCTGGAAGCTCTATCGGCTCAGTTACAGCTGCTGGCTTTTCAGCCTTGTTTGGCTTTTTATTGCTGGTTTTCTTTCTGTCCGGAGCAGGACCCTTGTGAAAAGAGTTTCCCTCAGACCTGCGTCCCGGATTTTTTTTCCTTCTATCCATAAAAACTCCTTACGCCTGACGAAGCTTAATCATTTCGCTGAACTTTCCACAGGTCATTGCCCCCTCCGGACATCTTCCAGTCTCCACACAGGAGGCCCCGGCATTTTTGAACAAAATCGGGGATACCTTCTTGACCTCAGCCAGCATCTTATTTGCCATTTCACGGATTTCCCACTGTGCTCTGTTGCAGCAGCGGAGATTAAAGAAATGCATGAGGGACCTGGCGTTCATGGTTACTACCACCTTGGTTTCCGTAGCATTTGCCAGCACGTAGCGGGCATCCTCCTTTGGAATGTTCATTGCTACAAGCTCATCATAGGTGCTGCGGATGTCTCCCATGAGCTTTTCAAATTTCGCCTTTGCCTCAGGATTCTTTTCAATTGTAGGAGGCAGAATGTACTCGAAATCATGCTCCGCCACATATCTCTGGGACTGCTGGGAGTAGGAAGCGATGCGGTGTCTCACCAGCTGATGGCTCAGCACACGGGAAATCCCTTCTATACCGAAGGTGAAGGACACATGCTCCATTGTGGAGGCGTGTCCCATGGCAACGATTTTGCCAACAAGCTTTTCCACCTGCTCATCTGTCATTTTCTCAGACAGTTCTTCTGCACCGGAGGCTGAATAGCACAGCCTTGCAGCCATTGCCACAACTCTCTCCGGATGAGCTGTGTGCTCAAGAAGTTTTACCTTTATCATTATGCTTATGCCTCATTTCAAAATATATACACAGGAAATAATCATTTAGCCTTGCCATTCTTTTTTTCACGGGACTTGAGCATTTCTAAAGATATTACCTTAAAGGCAGCCTCGGAAAGCTCCTGCAGGCGGTCTGATTTTTTCTCCAGATAAAGCCTGCCCAATAACGCCTCAAAGCCTGTGCTGGCATGATATTCAGCCACGCTGGCACTCCTTGGTGCATGGCTCTTGGCGTTGCGGCCCCGGCGGAATACCGCCTTTTCCTCTTCTGTAAGCATTGGCTCAATTCCCCTGTATGCCTTTGCCTGCCACACAGCGGACACAATTTGGGCACTGAACTGATGCAGCACCTGAACCTTGCTCTGGTCATAGGACAAAAGACGGCCCCTTACGTATAGGTGGAACCAGGCATCCCCGATATAAGCCTGCACCAAAGGATTCAGCGCTGCAGCATCCACTTTTTCATAACGCTGAAGCACTCCTCCGGCACCATCCGGCTCAAACATCATATCCACAAGCTTTTCAAGCTGTTCAAACTTCATGCCCTTTTCCACCTTGTTCCGTTGGCGGAATCCTCAAGGATAATGCCCTGCTCCTTGAAGGTATCTCTGATTTCGTCAGCCCTTGCCCAATTCTTAGCTTTTCTTGCTTCTTCTCTTTCAGCAATGAGCTTTTCAATTTCCTCATCGGAAAGTCCGTCAGCCTTGGCACCTGCCACCTGCATATCTCCCTCGAAAATTCCGATGACACCGGCAAGCTCCAGATAAATCTTTCTTACTGCAGCAAAGCCCTCAGAGTCATATTCGCATTTTCCGGAGGTTACATCTGCATAGTACTTATTAATGTCCTTTGAAAGGGCAAAGAGATAGCTGATTGCCAATGCGGTGTTGAAATCATCCTCCATTGCCTCCACAAAATCCTTTTTGTAGGACTCTGCATTGCTAAGAATCTCTGCCGCACTGTTTCCAGCGCCCTGCATAGCGATAAGCTCATCTGCATACTGGGCGGAATTTCTAAGTCTGGTAAGTCCTGCCTGAGCTTCCTTCAGTCTTTCATCGCTGAAATCCAGCGGACTTCTGTAGTGGGTCTGCAGAATGAAGAAGCGGATAACTTCGCCGGGATATTTTTTCAAAATGTCCTGTACGGTGAAGAAATTGTTCTTGGACTTGCTCATTTTCTCATCATGTATGGTGATAAAGCCATTGTGAACCCAATGCTGTGCGAAGCTGTGGAAGTCACCAAGGAAGCACTGGGACTGGGCTATTTCGTTTTCATGATGTGGGAATATCAAATCGCTTCCGCCGCCGTGGAAGTCAAAGCTCTCTCCCAAAAACTTCAGTGACATGGCGGAGCATTCAATGTGCCAGCCAGGACGGCCCTGTCCCCAAGGACTTTCCCAGAAAGGCTCGCCGGGCTTTGCTGCCTTCCACAGTGCAAAATCCATGGGATGCTGCTTGCGCTGGTCTACCTCGATACGTGCTCCAGCCTGCATATCAGACAGCTTTCTGCCGCTGAGTTTGCCGTACTCAGCAAATTTTTCTACAGCAAAGTATACGTCCCCGTCCACCGGATATGCATAGCCGTTGTCCACCAATCCCTGAATCATTTCAATTATTTCAGGAATGGTATCGGATACTCGTGGATATATATCTGCATGTTTTACATTCAGGGCATCCATTGCCTCGAAATAGCCATCGATGTACCTGTCAGCAATTTCTTTCCAGGTTACACCTTCCTTGTTGGAGGTATTGATTATCTTGTCATCCACGTCAGTAAAGTTCTGTACGTAATGTACGTTATAGCCCTCATATGCAAAGAAACGGCGTATTACATCCCAGGTAACAAAGGGACGGGCATTTCCAATATGGGGATAGTTGTAGGGAGTAACGCCGCAGCAGTAGATGCTTACTTCTCCTTCTTTCAAGGGCTTGAAAACTTCCTTTTCTCCGGACATGGTGTTGTAAACCTTAAGCATTTAGAAAACTCCTTATCATAAAATATTAATATACAGCTTTATTTTTCCGCCTTTTTCTCCAGCTCCGCCAGACGCTTTTCCATCTGTGCCAGCTGTTCCTTCAAGGAGTCGATAAGCTCCCTTTCAGGATCCGGCAGTTCGTCATGCTCCAAATCCACATCGGTTTCCTCAAGAAGCTCGATTGCCTCCAAATCTCCGCTGTTTCTGGCTTCCTCTATTTTTTCCTGCCAATCGCTGTTCACACGGGTTCCTTTCATCACAACCACCCGACCAGGAATGCCCACAACTGTGGCATAGGCAGGAACAGGCTTTAAAACCACTGAGCCAGCTCCGATTTTTGCATGGTCACCTACGGTAAAGGACCCCAGCACCTTTGCACCAGAAGCAACAACCACATTGTCTCCAATAGTGGGATGGCGCTTGCCCTTTTCCTTGCCAGTACCTCCAAGGGTAACTCCCTGGTAAAGGGTAACATTTTTCCCAAGCTCTGCTGTTTCGCCTATGACAATTCCAGTTCCATGGTCGATGAAAAGTCCGCTGCCGATGGTAGCTCCCGGATGTATCTCTATTCCGGTTATGAATCTGCCAAATTCTGATACAAGTCTTGCCATAACCATCCATTTTTTTAAATACAGCCAATGGGAGATTCGATGCAGCCAAATCGCATGAAGTCCGGGATAACAAAGTATTACCTCAAGGACACTTCCTGCCGCAGGATCTCGTTCAAAAACAACTCGGATATCCTTTTTGAGCTGTTTTAATACAGACATTTTCAACTCTCCTCCAAATCCACAAATAAAAAGGACCGCTCCCATATTTCAGAGACGCGGTCCGTGGTTCCACTCTGTTTCAGATGAAAAATCATCCCTCAAATGGCTTAACGCGCCAAGACGATGGCACCTACACAGAACAGCTCTAAACGCTGTACCTTCAGCCCATAACTCCCGGGCGCACCTTCATTGCACTCCTGCAGCCCTTCACAGCAGCCGGGCCTCTCTTTGGCGGTGTTTGCAACTACTCTTCCCGATCCAAGTCTTAACTATATATGGTATACATTTTATCAGAAACAGAGGCCTTATTCAATGAAAATGTATCAGTCAGAAACAAGCCCGGCAACAGCATAGGCGGAAATTCCCTGTTCGGTTCCAGTAAAGCCCAGATGTTCCTCTGTGGTGGCTTTTACATTGACCGCATCAATGGGAATATTCAGTGTCTCAGCTATATTTTTATTCATCTCGGCTATGTAGGGAGCAAGCTTTGGAGCCTGTGCCACAATGGTGGAGTCCACATTTCCAACACGATAGCCCTTTTCAGCCACCAGCCTTGCAACCTCTCCCAGAAGCTTCAGGCTGTCAGCCCCCTTGTATCTGGGATCAGTATCCGGGAAATGCCTGCCTATATCCCCAAGAGCCGCAGCTCCCAATATTGCATCGGAAATTGCATGAAGCAGTACATCCGCATCGGAGTGCCCCAGGAGGCCCAACTTATGGGGAATTTCCACTCCGCCGATAATGAGCTTTCTTCCCTCTGTCAGCCTGTGCACATCATATCCCATTCCAAATCTGATCATTCGCCCTTCCTGTCCTTTCTGAAAATATGATGTCCTATCTCATCGGAAACTGTATGGATAACACCCTTTACATTCTTCTTCAGCTTCTGAACCTCATCATCCTTAATGAAGGCTGCAGCTATTACCATATCCTCCGGAGTGGTAATCTTGATATTTCTATAGCTGGATTCCACTACGCTGACTGGCTTTCCAAGCCTTTCTACAAGACTTGCATCATCCGTTCCCAGGAAGCCCTCCTGGTCAGCCTTTTCAAAGGCCTCCTCCAAAAGCTCACGCTGAAATCCCTGAGGTGTCTGTATCTCCCATACCTCATCACGCTTCGGAGTGCTTTGAATGACATTATCTGCACCTACAAGCTTCACCGTGTTCTTCGCCTTTACGGCGGCAACAGCGCCGCCCTTTTCAGCAGCACAGTCAATTACATCCTCAATGGTATCCACAGAAATCAGTGGTCGTGCCGCATCATGCACCAGTACCACATCAGCGGAAGCATCGAGACATGCCATTCCCTTCTGTACTGAATACTGACGCTCGCTGCCGCCGGTGGTGACAGTCCAGGGCTTCAGTCCTGGGACCTTGGACAGCATTCTTCTAATAAATGGAACCTCGTCAGCAGCAGCCACCACAATAAGCTGGTCCACCGAAGGAGCCTCGGAAAACCTTCTCAAGGTCCTTATTAAAATCGGAGTTCCCAAAAGTTCCATCAGAACTTTGTTGGTTGTACTCTGCATTCTTTTGCCCTGCCCTGCAGCAGGAAATATTACTGATACCATGCTCACCATTCCTTTCAAGGATATCCGGCATATTCATCTTAAAAAGGCAGACAGCCCATATGCGGCCGCCTGCCCAAATATACATCATTTACGCAAAATTATGAAACAGGCTTGGCGAAAATCATCCTTCCTGCAGCGGTCTGCAGTGCTGAAGTAACCTCCACATCGATTGTTTCATTCATATGGTATCTGCCGTTCTCAATGACTATCATGGTTCCGTCATCCAGATAAGCAACACCCTGTCCCTGTTCCTTGCCTTCCTTTACTACCTTTACCCTCATGGTTTCGCCTGGGATAACCACTGGCTTCACAGCATTGGAAAGCTCATTGATATTCAGCACGGGAACTCCCTGCAGCTCCGACACCTTGTTCAGATTGTAGTCATTGGTAATGATCTTTGCCCCAATCTGCTTTCCAAGGCGCACAAGTTTGGAATCCACCTCTGTAATATCATCAAAATCCCTGTTGTCAATCTGCACATTAATATTGGCTGCTGTGCGTATACGCTGAAGAATGTCCAGCCCCCTGCGGCCTCTGACACGCTTCAGGGAATCAGCTGAATCCGCAATGTGCTGAAGCTCCTCAAGAACAAATACCGGAATGATTATTGTTCCCTCAATAAAGCCAGTATCACAGATATCCGCAATTCTTCCATCGATTATGACACTTGTATCCAAAAGCTTGTAGGATACGTCACCGCTGCCTTGGGCAATCACAGCTGGAAGAGCTCCAGGAGCCTGTTTTTCGGCTCCTGGGTACTGAGCCTTCCCATCCTTATTCTTCGCATAATCCTTCAAAAGCTTCACCAATCCATCAAAGGGACTTGTAAGCTCCTTACGCTTGCGAATCATGATGTGAATACCCAGATATCCAAGCACAATACTGAAAATAACCGGAATGTATCCGCCTATTACAGGAATTTGTGAAAAAGCACTGCCTAAGAGATTTGCTATTATAAGTCCGATTGCCAAGCCAAAAGCTCCAGCTACTACATCATGAATAGGAGTCTTGCTGAGCTGTCCCTCAAACCATACTGAGAACCGTTTGAGCCTGGTTGTGAAAAATGGAGATAAAATAAAGCCTATAATTCCACCAACAATTGCGCCCAGTAGCATACAAATCAGATTGGCAAGAGTTATCTTGAAGATTCCCATATCCATCTTCAGAATCTCAGTACTAATAAACAACGCCAGAATCGGACTTGCCAAATGCATCAAGGCCGCACCTGCTATACCCATAAAAACTGTGATAAAAAACCGAAGTACCTTTTCTACGAGCATCTATACACCTCCTTTATAGTAACGCCTTAATAATACATGAAACTACCGCCTGTGTCAAAGAACAGTCCAAATTATTGGAACCCGTTGCCTTCAAGCTGTTCCTGAAGCCAGTCATCCACCTCTTCCGGTGTTTTGCTGCAGGCATATACCAGTTCGCTTACAAGAATCTGCTTGGACAAATCCAAAAGCCTTCTTTCACCGCTGGACACTTTTTTCACCCTGTCCTGAAGCATGAGATTTCTTGCTACCTCAGCCACCTGGCAGATATTTCCGGTCTTTAGCTTGTCGAGATTTGCATGAAATCTCTTGTTCCAGCTTCCCAGAAGCTTTTCTGGAGGATTGTGAAGGACTATTACTACCTCCTTAACCGTTTCCGGAGAGCTTACATCCCGCAGGCCTATGTTGTCAATATTGTCTGTGGGAAGCATTACCTTCATATTACCTATTGGCATTTTCAGAACGTAATACATTTTTTTCTCGCCCATTATCTCGCATTCTTCAATACCGGAAATAGTTCCGGCACCATGCATAGGGTATACCACCCTGTCTCCTACATGAAGCAAAAATACACCCCCTAACGAACCATCAACACACTTGTGGTACAATTATAGCATATTTTTGTCCAAAAAGTAATTATTTTATCACCCAGTTAGACCACTGTCAACCATAATAAAAAGGAATTCTTAAGAAATTTTTCCTTTTTTTCCTACACGTGTCGTGATAAAATATCTACGTTTAGGAGGTAA
>CAVAVT010000009.1:32686-41616 GCA_963592185.1 bacterium
ACATCTGTCACATTATATCCGGAGTGATATTCTTTGCATCCTACGCCCCAGAAGGAACTTCTCCCTTGGTGTATTCCATGACCGCAAATGCAATGTTCCTGCTTCCGGATATTGTAATATGTTTCGTACTCATGAAAATTCTGCCCATTGCCCGTCTGCTGACAGCCATGGACAGAAAATACTTAGCCAAAATTTAATTTCTAGGCATAGCTATACGCAATGCCTCCTGAAGGGTTTCCGCACCATGAAGCTTTATGGATTGTGGAAGCCCTTTTATATTGAGCTGTTCCAAATTCTTTTTTGGAAGTATAGCGTGACAGAAGCCCAGCTTTGCCGCCTCACGGATACGTCCCTCCGCCTGACTTATTGCCCTGAGCTGCCCTGTAAGGCTTACCTCGCCAAACAAAACTGTCTTTGGCATAAGGCTTCTATTGGCATAGCTTGAAGCCAGGGCTGTGCATATTCCAAGGTCCGCCGCCGGTTCATCAATCTTTATGCCCCCGGCAACCTTCACATAAACATCACAGGCACCTATGGAAAGATGTACCCTTTTTTCAAGCACGGCCAGGAGAAGCTGTATGCGTTTTATATCCACAGAATCAGCTGTACGCCTTGGCGGCACATAGGGAGTCTGAGCCACCAGCGCTTGAAGCTCCACCAGAAGCGGTCTGGTTCCTTCCACCGTTGGAATAATCACCGTACCAGACTCCCCGTCCTCCTCGGAAAGAAAGACCTTTGAGGCATCCGGCACATCCTTCAGCCCGGAATCCCTCATCTCAAAAAGACCAATTTCATTAGTGCTTCCAAAACGGTTTTTCACCGCCCGCAGCACTCTGAAATCTGCGCTCCGCTCTCCCTCAAAATAAAGCACCGTATCCACAATATGCTCCAAAACTCTTGGACCAGCAAGTGTTCCATCCTTTGTCACATGGCCCACCACGAAACATGCAGTACCAGTGGATTTTGCAATGCGGAGAAGCTCCACAGAGCATTCCCTTACCTGGCTGACACTGCCGGGAGCACTTTGAATATCCGGCTTAAACACTGTCTGAATGGAATCTATTACTATAAGTTCCGGTTTTACCTTGTTAATGTAGTTTGTGATGGTTTCAAGGTTGGTTTCACTGACCACCAGCAGTTCATCAGCCAGAGCATCCAGCCTGTCCGCCCTCATGCGGACCTGACGGGTGCTTTCCTCTCCGGTTACATAAAGAACCTTTCTGCCCTGTCTAGCAACATCCGAACACACACGGAGGGTCAGCGTGGATTTTCCTATTCCCGGATCGCCAACTATGAGGACCATGGAGCCAGGTATCACACCTCCTCCAAGGACACGGTCCAGCTCCCCGGAGCCTGTGCCGAATCTGGGCAAATCCTCCACCTTCACATCGGCAATCGGCCTTGGTGCCACAGCATCCGAAAGACCAAGCCGGAGTCCGGTGTCGTTTTTAGAGGCTGACATCACTTCCTCATCAAAGGAATTCCATGCACCGCATCCTGGACATTTCCCCAGCCACTTGGGGGTATCGTAGCCGCATTCACGGCATACGTACATAATCTTCTTTTTTGCCATATGGAGTGTCCCCTTTTCATATGCGTTTTATGAGTCTTGCCATCCATCGCAGAAGCCATACAACAGCCCATGCCATGTTGAGGAAAAAATTCCCCAGCTCTGACAGGAATCCCCGGATTCCGGATTCCCTGTTTATCTTACTAAGCTTATTTCTCTGCTTCCGCAAAGGTATTCCCCACCTTTATGGCCTCCGGCTTTTTTCCAGAGGAATCCTTTTTCACAAACTCCAGTCCATTGCCAATTTTCCGCACACTGATGGTATCTCCCGGCTTGAATTCCTTTTTAAGAACCCGTTCGGAAAGCTCGTCCTCCACCAGCCGCTGAATTGTACGCTTAAGGGGTCTTGCGCCATATTGTGCATCCGTGCCTTTTTCAGCAATATATCCCTTGGCACCGGCACTGACCTCAAGGTGCATATCCTTTGCCTCAAGCCGTTCCTTCACATTCCGAAGCAGAATATCCACTATCTTGCCAAGCTCTTCCTTGCCCAGAGGGCTGAAAATCAGGGTTTCGTCAATTCTGTTGAGAAATTCCGGCTTAAAAATGCGCTTCACCTCTGACATGACACGCTTTTCAGCCTCCTCCTTCACACTAGAATCCACATCTCCTGTTGCAAATCCCATTGCTGAGGGCTTTGATTTCAGAAGGTCAGCACCGGCATTTGAAGTCATGATTATTACAGTGTTTTTAAAATCCACTGTTCGTCCCTGAGAATCTGTAAGTCTGCCATCCTCAAGTACCTGCAGGAGGATATTAAAGACATCGTAATGCGCCTTTTCGATTTCATCCAGCAAAATGATGGAATAAGGTCTTCTGCGGACCGCCTCTGTAAGCTGGCCCCCCTCTTCGTAGCCCACGTAGCCCGGAGGCGCTCCCACCAGTCTGGAAACTGTATGCTTTTCCATATACTCGGACATGTCAAAGCGGATTATGGCATCCTCGCTGCCAAAAAGCACCTCGGAAAGAGTTCTAGCCAGCTCCGTTTTTCCAACACCTGTGGGTCCTAAAAATAGAAAGGAGCCTATGGGCCGCTTTGGGTCCTTGAGACCTGCCCGTGCACGTCTGACCGCCTTGGAAACCGCCACAACTGCAGCCTCCTGACCAACCACACGCTTCTTTAAAAGCTTCTCCATGTTCAGAAGCTTTTCTGATTCCTTTGCCGCCAGTTTCTGAACTGCGATACCTGTCCACAGTGCCACAACCTCTGCAATATCATCAGCTCCCACGGTTATACGCCGTGATTCACGCTGCTCAAGGCTCTTTCCGGCTTCGTCCAATGCCTTTCTAAGCTCGGCTTCCCTGTCCCTGAGATTTGCAGCTCTTTCGTACTCCTGGGAGGAGATAGCTGCTGCCTTTTCCCTTCCGAGGCGCTCAAGCTTTTCCTCAAGCTCCTTGACCCGATCTGGCCGGGAAAAAGTCTTCATGCGTACCTTGGATGCCGCCTCGTCCATAAGGTCGATTGCCTTGTCTGGCAAAAAGCGGTCTGTGATATATCTGTGGGACAATTTTACAGCCGCCTCTATTGCCTCATCCTTTATTACCGCCCTATGGAAAGCCTCATATTTGTCACGGATACCTTTCAATATATTGATAGCATCCTCAACGCTTGGCTCTCCCACCATAATTGTCTGGAATCTGCGCTCCAGAGCGGAGTCCTTTTCAATATATTTTTTATACTCCTTAAGGGTTGTTGCTCCGATTACCTGAAGCTCTCCTCTGGAAAGTGCAGGTTTCATGATATTAGCCGCATCAATGGCACCTTCTCCAGCTCCTGCCCCCACCAGTGTGTGCAGCTCGTCAATAAAGAGGATTACATTGCCTGCCTGGGTTATTTCATCCATAACACGCTTTAAGCGCTCCTCAAACTCACCCCTGTATTTTGCCCCTGCCACCAACGATGCCATGCTGAGGGATACAACTCTTTTGTCCTTAAGCATGTGGGGCACACGGCCCTGGGCGATTGCCTGTGCAAGCCCTTCGGCTATGGCGGTCTTTCCTACACCCGGCTCGCCTATAAGCACGGGATTATTTTTTGTGCGCCTTGAAAGAATCTGTATAACCCTTTCAATTTCCTTCTCACGTCCGATTACAGGATCCATTTTGTCATCTCTGGCAAGCTGGTTCAAATCCCTTCCGTAGCTGTCAAGCATAGGAGTCTTTGAATCTCCTCGATGCTCTCCTGAAAAGCCCTGCATCTCCCCGGAATCCATGTTGCCTCCGCCTAAAAGCTCCAAAACCCTGTCTCTGATAACATCCAAATCAAGACCCAGTGATACAAGAACCTGAGCTGCAAGACATTCATCCTCATTTAGGAGTCCCAGCAGTATATGCTCAGTTCCTATATAATCATGTCCCAGGGCATGGGCCTCAGAAAGGGCCTGCTCCATGGCGCGTTTTGCCCTAGGAGTGTAGTAAAGTTCCTGCCCATCATAGGGGGATTCATTCTCCATAACCGCCATTACCCTTGGTCTTACAGCATCCAAATCCACACCTAATGAGTACAGTGCCTTTGCTGCAATTCCGCCCTCTTCCTTAAGAAGTCCCAGCAGCAGATGCTCTGTTCCCACATAATATTGCGCCATGCTGCGGGCTGCAGCCTGGGCATTTTTTATTACCCGGATTGCACGGGTAGTAAATCTATTGTTCATAAACCAGTCTCCCTAGAGGTTATCCCTCCAAAATACCGCTGACTACCTCTGCACGCTTACGGTCTATTTCATTTTGCGACATATTTTCACTGCCTGCCGCATAGCGAAGATAGTTTGCACGTGTAGCTGTCAGCAAGAAATTCAATTTTTTCACATCAGCCTTGGGCAGTATTCCCATATCAGCTCCAAGACGAACCTTGCTTATAAGCTCCAAAGCCTCAATATCCCCAAGCATTTTTGCATACTTCAGAGTACCATATGCACGCCATACAGTGTCCTCAAGCTTGTCCTTGTTGTAAAGCTGAAGTGCCTTTCTGGCACTGTGCTCACGGGAAATAATCTCCTTTACAGTGCCTGAAAGATTTGCCAGAAGTTCCTCTTCGCTAAATCCCAGCGACAGCTGATTGGATACGATAAACACATTTCCAACAACCTCTGTACCCTTGAGATACATCCCCTTTACAGCAAGTCCCAGCTGTGGCGAAATATTAATTATTCCATTGATATTTCTCGTGTACACAAGTCCGGGAAGATGAAGTATTACGGATGCCCGGAGGCCAGTACCAAGATTGGTAAGGCAGGATGTCAGGTAGCCATATTTTTCATCAAAGGCTATGTTGAGCTTGGACTCTATGCCATCGTCTATTTTTGAAGCCATTTCATATGCTCCCTGCAGGTCAAAGCCGGGAGTATTGCACTGAATCCTTATATGATCCTCTTCGTTCACCATAATGCTGCTGCATCTGTCCTGGCTGACAAACAGGCTTCTATACTGGGAATTCTTTAAAAAATTATTGCTTATCAGCTGTTTTTCCTGCAGAATGCTTCTCTGCAAATCTGTAAGGCCTTCCATTTCCACACAGTCAAAATGCTGGCCTGAAGATGCCTCTATATCAGCTACAACCGATCCAGCCATCTGCTGCACACATTTCAGCTGCTGCATGTCAGCACGGTTTGGAAAGGGTATCTGGCTAAAATTCCTGGCAAGCCGTACTCTGCTGAGAAGAACCACATCCTCATCAGCCTTTGGAAGCTTATCAGACATGATACGATAATCGCTAAACAAATCATTTACTGCCATTATCGCCACCTCCTTTGCTGTCGGACTCTGAAAGCTGTTTCTCCAGAGCACGAATCCGGTCTCTGTACTCTGCGGCCTTTTCATATTCCTCATTGGCAACGCAGTTTTCAAGAGCGCTTCTCAAACGCTTTACGTTATTTTTCAATTCAATAAGGCCACCTGTGCGGTGAGGGATTTTGCCATTATGGGTGCTTGAGCCATGTATCCTTCTAATAAGCGGCTCCAGCTGGCCATGGAAGCTCTTATAGCATTCGCTGCATCCTATTTTTCCAGACCTCAAAAAATCCTCAAGACTCATTCCACAGGCTGAGCAGTGGGCCGCCGGTTCCTGGGTATCCTGCTCGGTCTCCTTGGCATTGCTGAATATTCCCTTCAAGAAGTCATTTACGGAATCATCCTTGTTTTCCTGGGATATAAAGCTGCCATATCTTTCTGCACAAAATTTGCACAGATTTTTATCTATTTTTCCTTCCGGGCCAATCTGCGTTATATGTACAACGGCCTCATTTTTTCCGCAATCATCACAAATCATAAATATTCCTCCTAAAAATTCTACGACTTTAGGAAAAATTTTCCAAAGTAATAAACAACGACCTTATTAGCTGCACTCTTTTCTCCTGTTCAAGATTTTCATATGCCGAAGATGCTGTCTGTATCAGCAGTGCAGCCTCCCTGGCAGATATCATCTGATTTTTAAGAAGATATCTTATCATTGCCTGGACTTCCATATAGTCTGTGTCTTCAGTAATTTTTTCCAACATATCCTGATAAATAAGATTCCTTAGAGGAACCTGGACAATACGGATAAATCCTCCAAGCCCCCTTCTTGATTCCACCACAAAGCCCTTGTCCTGTGTAAAACGGGTACTCAGAACATAGCTTATCTGGGATGGGGCACAGGATATCTCATGGGCTATATCCGTCCGTCTAAGCTCCACCTTGCCGTCCTGCTGCTCCGAAAGCCTCCGAAGAATGTATTCCTCTATTAAGTCAGCAATATTACTCATTTTATCACCCTCAATATTTGAACATAATTGACTATTTGACCTTTATACATTATATTATATTTGACATTTTGACATTCCGCAAGTAAAAAACGCAAAAAAGCATCCTGCACAAAACATGCAAGATGCTTTTTGTTAGACCTTTTCTGTAAAACGATAGCCTACGCCCCGGACTGTTTCCAGTTCATCACAAACCGCCTCGCTGACCTGCGACAGCTTTGAGCGAAGATGTCTGACATGCACATCCACAGTCCTAGTGTCTCCATAGTATTCTGCTCCCCATACCCGGGACAAAAGCTCTTCACGGCTGAAAGCCTTGTCCGGATTTGTTACCAAAAGCTTAAGCAGTTCATATTCCTTGGGGGTAAGAGAAAGACGTGTGCCTCCGACGGAAACCGTATAGGCTGTAAAATCCAGATGCAGACCGCCTATTTCCATTGTATGCTGCTTGGGAACCTGTCCTCTCCTCAGCACCGCCCTTACCCGGGCAATAAGCTCACGTACACTGAAGGGCTTTATTACATAATCATCAGCCCCCAGCTCAAGACCAATAATCCTGTCCACCTCTTCAGCCTTGGCGGTAATCATGATTATAGGAATGCGTGCCAGCTCCGGATCCAGCTTTAGACGTCTGCATACCTCAAGCCCGTCTACCCCTGGAAGCATAATATCCAAAAGTATAAGATCTATTGTTTCCAGCCGTACTCTGTCCAGTGCCTCGAAACCATCCTTTGCTTCAGACACTTCATATCCGGAATTTTTCAAATTAACCTTTATCAGCTCTCTAATGGGGGCCTCATCATCCACTACCAATATTTTCATGGCTTATTCTCCATCCGTATTTATGTTAGCTGTGCCCTGGCTCTGCCTTCCCTGCTCATGCTGTGCCTTTGCCTGCTGTACGGCCTGAAGTACGCCGCCAACATTGGCAATAATGTAGTCAAACATCTGGCTTGCATACCTGTCGGCATCATTATGGAGCTGATTTGCATCAGCTATTGCCTTTTCAAGAATTTCCTTTTCCTGGTTTCTTGTCTGAGTCATGATGGACTGAGCCTTTTCCTGGGTCTGGGCCACAAGACTGTCATTGTCTACATAGTTTGCAGCATAGCTTTTAGCCTGTTCAACGATACGAGCTGCCTCGTCCTTTGCAGCATTTATAATGGCATCACGCTCCTCCACCACACGCTGGGCATCGCTAAGCTCTGCCGGAAGTGCTGTTCTCAGATCCTCCACCAGTCTTATAATGTCATTTTCCTCTACAATGCTTTTATTTGTAAAAATCAGATGCTTGGCATCCACCACCAAATTTTCCAGTTCATCAAGAATATCTTTTACAGCCATGTCTATCCCTACCTTCCGATAATTTAGGTATTAAAATCACTTGTTATCAAGGTTCTTTTCCAATAAAGCCGCAGCAACATTGGACGGAACCATTCCATTTATATTTCCACAAAAACTGGCAACTTCCTTTACTCCAGACGAACTTATATGAGCCAGTTCCGGATTTGACAGCAGGAAAATCGTCTCCAGCGAGGGATTCAGCTGCTTTAAATACATTGCCTGCACCTGTTCATATTCATAATCCGTCACCGAGCGGATTCCCCTTACAACAGCGTTAATGTTGTTACTTTGCATATATTCTGCCAATAATCCAGAGAAGGAAATAACTCTGATATTTGGTATATCCTTTACTGCCTCCTCAATGAGGCTCTTTCGCTCTTCTGCCGTGAAAAGGGCTTTTTTTCTTATATTTGTAAAAACCCCTACAACTAATTCATCAAATAGCCCTGCCGCCCTTTTGAATATATCAATATGACCGTTGGTCACAGGATCAAAGCTTCCTGTGCATATGCCCCGGCGCATGACTTTTGCTTCTATATCATTCATCACCGGCATCCTCCATCATCTTTTGATAAATCGTTATCTGTGTCACAGCACCATAGACCTGATTTCTTATAACCTCAAGGCTCTTCACTTCAGGATATTCATTTTCATCTTTGCCATGCTCAATTATCAAAAGTCCTCCGGGCTTCAAGAGACTCGAAGAATCTATCAGCTCCAAGGCCCTTTGGGATAGTCCCAGATGATATGGCGGATCGCAGAATATTAAATCAAACATCCTTCCTCCGGCGATGAATCTCTGCATAGCAGAAAACACATCTCCCTTAAGGATTTCCGCCCTGTCTGCCAAATGGGTATGCTCAGCATTTTCAGCAATAAGCTTTGATGTGGCCTTGTCGACAAACACGCCATGCTCAGCTCCCCGGCTCAGGGCTTCAAGCCCCAGTGCGCCGGTACCGGCAAACATATCCAGAACCTGGGCATCATAAACTCTGCCCCCAAGTATATTGAACAGCGATTCCTTTATCCGGTCTGCCGTGGGCCGTGTAGCCATTCCCTTTGGTGTCTTAAGACGGCATCCCCTGGCTGTTCCGGTAATAATCCTCATATTTTTAACCACCTCAAGAGTCTGGTTAGTATTACCATTTTATTAAGTATATACCCATTGATATATACCTAATAGATTTATTTTAACATATTTTATACTATACGGAAACAGTCGAACTATATATTGCACCCAAAGCCCGAATTTAATTAAAGTTGTATTAAGAATCCTATTC
>CAVAVT010000010.1:0-40982 GCA_963592185.1 bacterium
CTAAAATTCTCCACTCCCAAAGGCATTTTGTACATTCTCACCATCTCCCCTGCAATACAAAATCCAGCAATATATATATATAATTATAACCACCGAATTAGTTCAAGGCAATTTTTGTATTTTCAACTATTTGTACTTCCGCCCCCCTAATTAAAATAAAACTAAATTTCCCTGATAAAACTTTCTTTGCATCATTATGGGCCGCTGGAGCGACTACTAATATCCATGTTTTTTCATTAATCAAAGTATCTATTTCTGTTGGGTGAATTATTCGAATATTGTCTTTGTAAATACCTGTAGCATACGTATCTATTGCATACCTCATTCTTGACTTCGGATACTGCTTCTGCATCTGCTCATATAACAAATAAGAATTTGGCATGCATACACCCCAAATACAATAATCAAAACTATCGTCATGATTCATTGGGAACTTTTGCGCTGCCACCGTCTCCTCATTAGCAAAAATAATTTTCTGTTCTTTATTCTCATAAATTTGATGAAGTTTTATTCTTGTGGCAGCCATATCCAACATGTTCTTACAAGCATCCTGTAAAGTATCCTTCACAGACTCTGGAATTGCCGATTTTATATTTTTCCAATCTAATTTATCTAAATCTTCTGGATAAAATAGTTGTAAAAATCTATCAATAAATTGGTATCGCTCATCAAAAGTATCTCGAACAAGCACTACTGGAATTCCCATTGCCGCACAAGGTGATGCCACATGCAGTCTGGTAGTAATAACAAGTTTTGCTTCATCACGGTACCTCATTAGTTGTTCCATTGCCAAGTCATTATAACACTGGGTTTCTTCTAGGCTGAGTCTGTGATCCGCTGATTGAGTCTTTAACCGTATTATCTGAGATAAATATTCTGCATTATCTTTAATTTCCTCAGGAATATGTTCAAGTATACTCTTAGGGCAATCTACTATAAATACCTTTTCATAAAGTTTATTCTCATCTCTTTTCGGGAAAGTCATCGTAAGACACCCAGACAAAAATGCATCTATCCCTTTTTGCTTTAAATAGTTTGCAGTATATTCATCACGACAACCAATAGGCTGATTTCCACGCAATGTTTCCAATTCACTTTCCGATAAGTCCCTATGAAAATGAATGCTAATGAACACTGGATGTATTTTATCCGACACAGGTAAGAATCGAGTTGCATAACAAAAGTACTCGTAATTTTCCGCACCATTTATTAAGACAATTACCTCATCTCCAGCATAATCCGCTAAATCATACCTATCTAAAGGGATAATATCCTCCTCGCTTATTCCTAATCTCTTATAAATATTTAAGACAGCGAAAGACTGTATTGGGTCGCCTAAATTCATGGGACGGTCATTCTTATTAACCAACAAATGTTTTCTATAATTCATATATCCATATTTCATGTTCCAAGCTCCTCATATATCCGAATATATGTCTCCTAACTCTATTAAAGCATCATTTTTAGGTTTTCTCTCATTTATCGGCAAATATTTCATATAATCTTTACCGTAACAATATTCCAAAACGCCTTGTGTGTCTCTAGGTGCCAAAAACTTATATCCCTCAAATTCAATTTCTATAGGGTCATCAAAACACTCACGTTTTACAAAACCTATATTATAAGGACTTCTATCTAAGCCATTTGTAAATAGCATTTTATTACGTTTACGTTGAAAGAACGTAGCCGCTTTTATAAATAATCTATATGCTCTTTTATTTCCTAGTTTAGCCAATAATTTATAATAAGCTCTCATCCAAGCATTTTTTTCTGACTCTGCTCCTATATAAGCCCAGCAGGCTGTCCTTAATGTCCAACAAATTCTAGTCTGAATTTTATGCAGCAGAAAGTTTGGTGCTCCATTAAACAAAGGAACGATATCAATGAAAACGCCTGGATGATATTTAAACCCATCCCTGCCCCTTTTAGTATAAACTGTTCCATTTCTTTTTAGATGTGCATATGTAATATTACAATCTTCTTCTGTATCCTGGAATCTAAAATAATATTTATCATGATCAATTTCATCTTCAATTACATTAATTAATTTGAGATAATCTTCATATGGCATATTAATATCAGCATCATCATCCCAAGGAATAAAGCCTCCATGCCTCACAGCACCAAGCAAAGTACCAAAAGCAATATTGTATTTCAAATTATACTTTCGGCATATACGATCAATCTCTTTTAACATATCCAATTGTATTAATTGAATTCGCCGTAAATCACGCCCACCCCTCAGCAATAGTTCTGAAACCTTACTAAAGCCTTGCTTAACTTGTTTTGGATAATTTCTATGAATAAATTCATGCCTATTTTTTATTGCATAGGTATCAACACCATAAAACTGGACTCTTTCTACATCAAATTCCTCAACTTTAAGCCATGCTGTTGTATTATCTGTATTTTTATACACCAAATAATTCATCTGTTCAGCTGGTTGATTAAGTTTGTTTATTAATGCATCAATCGAATAATTATGCTTCTTTTTTAGGGCACAATAATATCGCTGTTTCGCTCTACCTATATGATCTTTAAAACTGCTAAATACTGGTATATGCATCAAAGGCATTCTACTATTTAAATACGAAAAAACACGTTCGATATATTTACATATTTTTTTGCAATCATTTAATGTATTCCCAGCAGCAAATATTGGAGTTATTATTATCCTTGTTCTATAGTAACACTCATCTTCGCTTCTAGCATCTGGCAGGAGATTTTTTCCTCTATACATAAGCCATGCCGACATACTATCAAAATTATCTTTACTAGCATAGTCAAGAACATCAATATTATACTCTGCAGCATGTTTTTTTAAATGATTTAGAAGAGTTAAATAATCTCTATATAAGAGGCAAACTGTAAGATTATTTGGTTCGAAATATTCATCAGAAAGTCTATATTCATAATTTATTATAGAAACATCTCCCAATGTATATTTAATATTTTCCTCAAAACATATTCTATCAACTAATTTAAGCAAATTTAAAGCTTCTGCCTGGGCTTCAGTCATTCTTATCATCCTATAATAAAGTTAAGTTAAATTATACCTTTTGCGCTTTAATCATATCATTAATGACAGATGTAAATGCCAATCCGCCATAATAATTTAAATGACCAGGATCGTTATAAAAATATCTATTTCTTGAAATACCTTCCATATTTTTCATGTCCCAATACTGAAAATTATAACTCTTATTAAACTTACTTATAGTTGCCTCAAAATCCTCTTTAAAATCCATATACGGCTTGATTCTTTGCATCATCTCTTCAGTTTCATAAAATCGTGGGATAAGAATCAAATATACCTTCATATTAGGATTTATTTGTTTAATAAGCCTAAAGGTTTCATTGAGGATATACTCATTTTCCTCTATGGTAGCTGTATGTTTTTTTGTGTCTATATTAAAATATTTTCCAACTTCTATTTCTACCTTTTGGGGAAGTATATTTCGACATTGTGACTCCTCCGGATATCCCTTACTTCCCTGTAATGCATATCCATGGTATTTATAAAACTCAGATAATCTATTATTTAGTAGAGTTCTGTCAAATATCTTTTCTGCTAAAAGCTGCATATTTTTATCTGGAAGAAAATATCCCTTATCCTTCATCGCTTCGTCCTGTGAACAATTAAACAAGGCATTTTTATCAAAATTATGCATATCATCCCATATACCACCCACAGACCAATAATGGCAAATATTACCTGTTAAGCTTAAATCGTAATTAAAAAATATATAATCATACATATCAATAATGATACTGGAAAGATTTTCTGTAGCTTTGGGATATTTTTCTACGCATCTTTTTAAAACCTGATAGTGATAATATATATCTTCATGATTTGTTGCCAGGTTTCTCCAATTACCTTCCAACAATGTAGGATTAATCCCCACTACTGCATGAGATATTCCAAGCACTAGACCATCAAGCTTTCCTCGAACAGCGCCCATAACCCTGTCAACTTTGGTTTCAGCCAACAGTGCATGAATATTAACTATTTTATGCCTAGCGATTCCATATTTATGAACCAGATTATTCGTTATATCATCGGATACGTTTCTATTTTGTACTACAAGTACAATGTAATCAAATTCTGCATGTGGCAGTTCTTCCAAACAATAAAACTTTTTCCCATTAAAAGAACTAATACGAGTAAAACTATCCGTATATCCAATAATCTCAGTATTTTTCCCTTTTATTTGTTCTAGGAAAATTCCACTATAATTTAATCCATAAATTATTATCCTCATATGTCTGTCCGTCTGTCGCAATGTTCGCACCTCGTTCAATATTGTCAAGCAAATAATATTTTTGTCCGTTCCACATATATTTCTACACCAAAATGCTACCAACAATGGCATTTAATCATA
Organism: bacterium; assembly: GCA_963592185.1. Taxonomy (GTDB): domain Bacteria; phylum Bacillota; class Negativicutes; order Selenomonadales; family Selenomonadaceae; genus CAVAVT01. The sequence continues at coordinate 4,383 of CAVAVT010000010.1, forward strand.
ACTCTATCCACTGCAGTTTCTCGCAAACACAACCTTCTGACTTTATATAATTATTAATATTATCTACATGAACTGACGGACTGTCAAAAATAATCTCTTAAAATCACTACATATTTTTGAAGGTGCAACAAGGGCTATTCCTTTACCATACAAATCTCTATAATTCATATCTGTCTCTCCTTCATATATTATCTTTCATCATTAATACAAATACCATAATATTTCATCATTCTGGCTGAACCTTCTGCTATAGAGTAATTCATCGTCCATCCCAAAGCAGACAATTTTTCAGAAGAACCTGTTACAACAGATAATGCACTTGTTACTTCAATTGAATTACGCTTTTCATAGTCAAATATAACTTTTATTCGCTTATCAGCTACTTTGGATGCCATAATATTTGCTAGTTCTTTTACCGAAGCCTCACCATTTTCTGAGACAATATTATAGGCTTCTCCTATATTACCTTTTAACATTACGTAAAACATTGCAATTATTGCGTCTGTTATATACATAAATGATCTGACAGCTGTACCATCACTTTTTAATACTATTGCATTCTTTCCTATAATCTGTGAAATAAAATCTATGTGCAACCGGCCATCGTCCAATTCAGGTCCTGGTCCAATTATTTGAAATGGTCTTACTATAAATACTGGAATTTTATATTTACTTTCGTATGCTTTGCATAAAGATTCAGCAGCCCTTTTGCCACATGCATATGCATTCCGAACATTTAATGGATCTAAATAACCAGACATATTCTCCGTTAATCGTTCATTACTATCACATTTTCCATACACGTCCACACTACTTAAAAACAGGAAGTACTCACAAGGATTTTTTAGTGCCAATTCAAGCATATTTTCTGCACCTTTAACATTGGCTAAAAATGTGTTTACGGGATCATCATGCCGTTTTTTTATCCCAGCTGGACTAGCTGCATGAATAAATACATTTATATCCATGTTTATATTTATTGGCTCACATACATCTTGAACAATAATATCAAAATCCATGCGGTTAGAATATTTTGCAAAGCGTTTTTCTGCTCGTTCTTTATTTCTGCATAATGCTAAAATGTGCATACCTGCATTTTTCATGTCATTTAATGCAAGAAATGTATGAACAAAATACGATGGAACATAACCATTTGCTCCAGAAATCAAAATGGTTTTTCCGTACAATTTTTCATATGGCAGTTTTTCGTCAATAATAGTTTGTGCATCCTCATTAATTATGGTGTTCATCTTCGTATTTCCTTTCCTGTTCCAGAAATAGTGGATGTAAGCTTTCAGCTATAGCTAAATCCTCAGGATAGGTTACTTTTATGCAGAAACGATCCCCCATCACCATATAACACTCTACTCCTATATTAAGTACCAGCTCACTATCTTCGGTTACATCAGTTTTACTGTATTCTTCATCCTCCATATACATTTTATGACCTAAGACTAGCGTTCCATATCTAAATACCTGCGGACCCTGCTGTATATATATTTTCTTCTTTTGTAATGTACGATTCACTCTTTTTCCGTCGTTACTAAAGGTAATTGCATCTGTAGCCTTTACTACCGTAATTGATGCATCATATTTCTTAATTATCTCATAATGTTTGTCCATTGTTTTCTGAGACACAAATGGACAAACAGATGTCATTATCATAACGGTATCTCTTGCTTTAGCAGGAATTTCTAATAATCCATTATAAACGGATTGCTGCCTTTCTTTTCCTGGTCTTGCAAAATATTTTACCTTAGTAATTCCATACTTTTCTATCCAGTCTTTTACTTTTTCTTCCTCTTGCTCAGCTACTACAACACATACTGCATCTATATTTATATTTTTTTCTGCTGTGCGTAAAGAATATATAATCATAGGTACACCAGTAAGCTTTGCAAATTGTTTTAATACCTTACCACTACCAAAACGATGCCCTTTGCCACCAGCAAGCACAACCGCATAATTCATATAATTTAACCTCGCAATATGTTTCTATAAATGTTATTTCATTAATTTCATATATACATTTTTCCCTACATCAATAATTTTTACTGGCAACTGATTATCACTATTTTTTATCAGTTTCACCAAATCAATACCAGGATATTCTCTAATATTAAACTGATTTTCCAAATTTAAGTTATTTATATTTTTTTCAAAATCCCATTTTGGAACAGTAACTATGCCTTTATCAAAAATGTATAACTTGCAAGTGTTTGTATCAAATACCACGTTAGAACCAAATTTACTAAAGGCATGTTTAAAAACATCCTTTAGTCCTAATTGCAATTTACTATCATCTTTGTTCAGATATAATATACTGCCGTGAGAATCCGCTATACACCACTGTGCACTATTTTCATTATCAAGCATAATATGTTGCTCATCGTAGCTACGAACGATACCAAAATTGTCCTGTATGCAATATATAAACGAAAAATTTTCTGCAGAAAAACAATCCACAACATTATCATCAACCGAACCCAGATAAATTTTATTACCAATTATTTCAACAGAATTGTATTTGCGCTTTCCTATATATACAATTTTATAATTTTTTGTAATAGTATCTATCCATAGTAACTTATTTGAGTGCCACACAAGACAGGCAATATAACGCTTATCATATACAGATGCATCTGCAATACATATTTTGCCTATAATATTCTGTACATTAAGACACCATGTTATTTTCCCAAGGTCTCCGTCAAATTTAACCATATAAGGATAATGTCCTGGAATACAATAAATAGAATTGCCGATTCGGACAATTGGAAAAAATTTTGTCATACCGACATATTCATTCCATTGAGGCAATTCTATTTTAGAAAGCGTGTTATTAACGTAATCAAAACATAATATATTGTCTGCAAATCTTGGAAAAATATATAACTTATTGCCAATACATTCAATTCCAGCATACATATTTGCAGATACAAACAATACTCCTTCAAGTTGACATATAAAACTTATCACATTTGAGTTAATATCATATTTGAATAAACTATTTAACGCTCCATGCACCAACCATATAGTGTCTCCATCACGACAAAATGTTGCTGACCATACAGATATCTCCGAACAATTTTCAAAACCAATATAAGAGATATCCTGTCTTATTACTAGTTTTCCTATATGTGCTGAAAGCTCTGCTCCACTACCTTCTCCGTAATAACAATCCGCCCATGTAATGGCTCTATCCATATTCGGTGTATCGTCATATATACCCCAGCCCTCTTGGATATATTCCTGCTCAATTGCGCAATATTCATCATATATATTTGGTCGCATACGCTTTAAAGTATCCTTCATCAAAGGATGTGGACGCCACCAGAACGCAATAGCATGCTCATTTTTATACTTTCTAAATACAAACCTAAGCTTATCACACACATAGTCCGAACTCTTAAGTGATGCAACAATACTTGTATTATACAGCAGCACAGGCTTATCACCCACTATTTTTTTCCATTCATCCGGCAGAGGTACCTCTCTTTTTGTAGTCTTTAATGCCCGTTCAATCTTTGGAGAACCAAGCGGTACAAACTTATCCTTTGAATAGCTGCCTTCTGGATAGCATCGCTCGTATTGTTTCTTTATATTATCATTGTCCACCACAACATAGTCAGAATTAACAATTCCAGGACTCGTTATTATATCTGTTGATACATTGGCGGAGGCTGTGTAATAGGGTATATATATAAGCCTGTCTGTACATTTTTTTAATTCGGTGGACCAATATCTTCTGCCTACACTTGTGACCGCATTACACCCATCATATGGGTTATGAATCACTATCACATCTGGATGAAGCTTTTCCAGATCCATATCCTGCCAATGGGTTATTGGTACGTAATCTGGGAGGTTCTCCTCGCAGTGCCATTCATCCACCTGCATTTCCTTTGTGAGTGTGCAGTATGGTATGGGCACTACGTGTACGTTGCAGCTGTCCTTATCTTCATAGGCTGCCTGCCATACGGTGTCCATACAATCCCACATGCTGGCATTGTATGGAAGGAACACAATCTCCTTCTTTATGTCACGCTTGTCCTCCTGAAGCTTTTCTATAAGACCATCGATAATTTCCCCAGCTAATGTAAATATCTGCTGTTTTTCTGCCAACTCGGTATGGTTCCAATCCAGATTGGCAAAAATTCCCATCAATGTGCTAAAGACTTCTCCATATTCACCATAATGCTCCTTTGTAAAATGTCTTTTACAGGTAACATCGCAGATTTTAAGGGTATTATCTATTGTTTCCGAAGGATTCTCTTGAGTTATACCAGCTTTTAAGTACAAATTTAAAGTACCTAAAAGCTCAATTATTTCCTTCTTCTCCGTTCTATCCATCAGCTTCATGGGGCATTATCCTTTGGTTAAATTGTTTCGATTTTTTCACACTAAACTATATATCGTATATTTGAGATAAATTCTTAATAAAAAATGGCCTTTATCCTTAAAAGTTTTTGTATCAATAGAAAACTTTGTAAAGATAAAGGCCTCTTGCTGGGGCTGTGGCGCTGGCTTTCCCTCTGTCTTTTGACTCTAATATTTCTTTAAACTGCTTGGGAGTAATCCGCCCAAGACCCACATTTGCCAGGGTTCCTACGATGTTTCTTGCCATGTGGTAAAGGAAACCATTGGCATGGAATCTTAGCTCAAGCATTTTACCATTACGGCTGCAGCTGGCTTCATACATTTCTCTTACAGGGCTCATTGGAGCACCGCCTGTTGCTCGAAAGGCTGAAAAGTCATGGACTCCAAGCAGCATATCCATGGCCTCCTGAATTTTTTCATCGTCAAGAGATCGTTTAATATGCCAGCTGTAAAGCCTTTTGAAGGGATCTGGAAGCGGTGACTCAAATATCTTATAGATATAAATTTTGCTTTTGGCGCTGTGTCTTGCACTAAAGTCTCTATCCGCTTCCTGGGCCTCAAGCACCACTATATCCTCTGGAAGCAGGCTGTTCATTGCCATAGGAATCCGCTCAGTGGGGATGCTGCAGTTGGTAAAAAAGTTTACTACCTGTCCACAGGCATGGACACCGGCATCTGTACGGCCAGAAGCTGCCACCTCAATGTTTTCTCCAAATACTGTTTCAAGCTTTTCCTCAAGAATATTCTGCACCGCTGTCACAGGGGGGCGCTGACGCTGAAAACCGTGATATGCACTTCCGTCATATGAGATTGTCATTCGTATATTCCTCGCCCGTGCTTTCATTTCTTCGACATGCTCAGGTTTCATGCACAGCGCCTCCCTTCCCTATTTTACGCAAAAAATTCTATAGCTCCTACTCCGATAAATAAAACCAGGCTTATTGCCACAGCCATATAATCTGTCATGCTGGTCCTCAGTTCCTTCATACGGGTCCTGCCTATACCTCCTCTATAACACCGTGCCTCCATAGCCATAGCAAGCTCGTCAGCCCGTCTGAAGGCGGATATAAATAGGGGAACTATGATAGGAACCACATTCCTGATACGCTCCATAAGAGGACCGCTGCTGAAGTTTGCTCCTCGTGACTGCTGAGCCTTCATGATTTTGTCCGTCTCTTCAATAAGTGTTGGTACAAATCTAAGGGCTATGGTCATCATCATTGCCAGCTCATGGGCTGGGATTCCCACACGTTTCAAGGGATTCATCAAGGTCTCCATGGCATCTGTGAGCTTAAGTGGCGATGTTGTGAAGGTGAGCAGGGATGAAAACAGGAGCAGCAGAACTAGCCTTAAGGATATGAAGAACCCCCTTGTGACACCCTCCACCGTCATTGTAAATGGTCCAAGCTTCATCAATTCCTGTCCTGGAACTGTGAATAAATGGATTATAAATGTAAAAATTATAATCCACATCAAAGGCTTTACGGATTTCAGCATTGTAAGCATTGGTATTTTGGTAGATTTCATCAAAATAAGGGTAAAGGCGGTAAATATTCCGTAGGATATGGGATTATTCACCGCAAAAAGTCCTACCAGATAGAAGAACAGCAATACTATTTTGACCCGTGGATCCATTCTATGGACAAAGGATGAACCTGGGAAATACTGTCCTATTGTCATATCATTGAGCATCAGACCTTACCTCCCAAAGCTTCAAGTATATTCTTTACGCCCTGATTTATTGTAAATGCCACAGGGTCTGTCTTAAGACCGCTGTTATTTAAGTCCTTCAGGAGTCTTACCATTGCCGGAGCCTCCAGACCAGCCTGTTCCAAAAGGCTGTCTTGTAGAAAAATATCCTTGGGAGCACCTATATCAAGCACTCTGCCGTTATCCATGACGATTACCTCGTCCGCAAGTTTTGCAATATCCTCCATGTTATGGGATATCAAAATAATGGTTGTGCCATTCTTTTTATTCAGTTCGCTGAATTTTTTTAGTATTGCTTCCCTTGATCTTGGATCTAGGCCTGCGGTAGGCTCATCCAATACCAGATATTTAGGCTTCATGGCCAGGACTCCTGCAATTGCCACACGACGCATCTGGCCTCCGGAAAGCTGAAATGGCGATTTGTCCTTGTATTTGTCATAGTCCAGCTGGACCAGCTCCATGGAGCTTTTGATGCACAGCTCCAGTTCCTCTCCTTCTATTCCAAAATTCTTTGGACCGAAGGCTATATCATCGTAGACAGTTTCATCAAAGAGCTGGGACTCAGGATACTGGAACACCATTCCCACATTGTGGCGGGCTGAAAGGCTCTCCTGCCCCTTTTTATTGATATCTATACCATCAACTAATACCGTGCCCTCATCGGGGCTTATAAGGCCGTTGAAGTGCTGTACAAGGGTGGATTTTCCTGAGCCAGTATGTCCGGCAATTGCCACAAACTTTCCTTCAGGGATGGTAAGGCTCACATCGTCCAGCGCCTTACGCTCGAAGGCTGTGCCCTTCATGTATGTAAAACTAAGATTTTTTATTTCAATTGACATAAGGCTTTCACCAATTCCTCCTGAAAGATAATGCTTTCAGGCAGTTTTATCCCTTTTTTTCTTAATTCCAATGCTACTTCTGCAACTAGTGGTACATCAAGGCCATATTTTTTCATATCAGCTGCCTTGGCAAAAATCTCCCGTGGAGTTCCATTGGCTGCCATTTTTCCCCCATCCATTACAACAATGCGGTCAGCCTTTGCAGCTTCTTCCATGTAATGGGTGATAAATATTACGGTTATCCCCTGCTCTTTGTTGAGGCGCTGTACTGTTTCCAGAACATCCCTGCGGCCTGATGGATTCAGCATGGCTGTCGGCTCGTCCAGCACGATACATGCAGTATTCATTGCCAGTGCTCCAGCTATTGCAACACGCTGTTTCTGACCTCCAGAAAGAAGGTTTGGTGCGAAATGTCTGTATTCTTCCATCCCTACAGCCTTAAGAGACTCTGTAACCCTTCTGCGGATTTGCACTGGGGGAAGCCCCAGGTTCTCCGGCCCAAATGCAACATCATCCTCCACAACTGCTGCAATAATTTGATTATCTGGATTCTGGAATACCATTCCCACCTGCTGACGGATGTTCCAGGTGTTATTTTCATCCAATGTATCCATGCCATCAATGTAGCAGTGCCCCTCTGTAGGCAGAAGAAGTCCGTTGAGATGCCTCGCCAGTGTAGACTTTCCTGAACCGTTGGCTCCAAGAACAGCCACAAACTCTCCTGGATATATATTCAGATTAACATTATCCAGGGCTTTGTATTCGTTTTCCATGCCCTTGTTATATATATGTGTAAGCCCCTCTATCCGTATGATGGGCTTTTTCTCTTTGACCATGTTATCACTCATATGGAATATCCTCCAAAGAATGCATAAATGCAAAATAAATGGCGTTATATTCAACGCCTATTTATTATAACGCCATGGTTAAAGTTTTTCCACTGGAAAAACTTTAACATTGCCTTTCAACCAAGAGGAATATATTGTCTAATCTCCGGTTATTGTGTTTTTGCCTAGTTATACTATATATTCTTTGTCAATACAATTCTTAGAAGTGGTAAACGTAACCCATTTTAGTAACAAATTTGGGCAGTAAAAAATGCCGATTCTGCATTAATAGCAAAACCGGCATTCAATATATGCTGTATTAAACCAGCTCGATGAGAACCATCGGAGCAGCGTCGCCACGACGAGGACCAATCTTGATGATACGAGTGTATCCACCCTGACGATCCTGATACTTAGCTGCAATCTCATCAAAAAGCTTCCTAACAACATCTTCATCAGCAAGTCTGGCAATAGCCTGACGACGTGCATGGAGGTCACCACGTTTTGCCAACGTGATAAGCTCATCAGCAAGGCCTCTGATTTCTTTAGCCTTAGCCTCAGTAGTCTCAATGCGCTCATGCTTGAAGAAGGATGTGAGGATGCTGCGGAACAATGCTTTACGTGCGCTGGAGTCACGTCCCAATTTTCTGTAGCTCATTTATTTCCCTCTTTCCTTATTCGTCTTTCTGTTTCAATGTCAAATCGAGTTCCTGAAGCTTCTTCTTGACTTCTTCGAGGGACTTGCGGCCAAGATTTCTGACCTTCATCATGTCATCCTCAGTCTTAGAAACGAGGTCAGCAACGGTGTTGATGCTGGCTCTCTTCAGGCAGTTGTAGGAACGAACGGAGAGGTCAAGCTCTTCAATGGTCGTTTCCAGTACCTGGGAAGAATTATTATCTTCCTCTTCAGTAAATGTATTCTCCTCGATTTCTTCTTCATCCGGAATACCTGCCATGTTCTGGAAAAGCTTAAGGTGAGCAACAAGAATGCTTGCTGCCTTGCTTACAGCCTCTTCCGGACGAATGGAACCGTCAGTCCAAACCTCAAGCGTAAGCTTGTCATAGTCTGTAACGTTTCCAACGCGGGTGTCATTAACCGTATAGTTTACACGGCTAATTGGAGAAAAGATCGAATCTATCGGAATAATACCAATAATGTGATCCGGGTTCTTATTCTTGTCGGCAGGAACATATCCACGTCCGCGCTCTACAGTCATCTCGATTTTCAGCTGACCATCAGCATTGACTGTAGCAATATGAAGGTCAGGATTCAGAATCTCTACATCTGCATCAGTGATAATGTCAGCTGCAGTAACTTCCTTCTCACCCTCTACGTCGATGCGGATAACGCGTGGTTCCTCGCTGTGCATTTTGAGGCACAGCTCCTTAAGGTTCAATATGATATTAGTAACATCATCCCGAACACCAGGAATCGTAGAGAATTCATGAAGAACTCCCTCGATTCTGATGGAGGTTATCGCAGCACCCTGTAAAGATGATAACAGTATACGGCGAAGGCTGTTGCCCAGCGTAGTACCGTATCCACGCTCCAGGGGCTCGCATACGAACTTGCCATAGCGGTTATCTTCACTTAATTCTGCTATCTCAATCTTCGGTTTCTCGATCTCTGCCATCTAGACTAACCCTCCTCAATAATTCTATGCAACCATGTACCAATATAGTCCATATTTACTAAAGAGATTATTTGGAGTACAACTCGACGATAGCCTGCTCATTTACAGGAACGTCAATCTCATCACGGTTCGGGAATCTGGTAACAGTTCCACCGAAGCCCTGAGCATCAGCTGTAAGCCAAGCGGGAACGCTGAGAGTGTTGTTAGTCTCTTCAAGAGCCTTGAAGAATGCATTAGCACGGCTCTTCTCAGAAACAGCGATTACATCGTTTACGCTAACAAGTGCAGAAGGAATATCTACACGCTTGCCGTTAACGGTAATGTGTCCATGACGAACAACCTGACGAGCCTGCTTGCGGGTAGCAGCGAGACCAAGACGGAATACAACGTTGTCCAGTCTTCTCTCCAACAGACCAAGAAGATTCTCACCGGTTACACCGTGCATCTTCTTTGCCTTATCATAATATCCACGGAACTGCTTCTCCAGTACACCGTAAATAAATTTAGCCTTCTGCTTCTCTTTGAGCTGTGTGCCGTATTCGCTAACCTTACGATTAGTGCGTCTCGGCTGACGCTTTGACTCCTTGCTCAGGCCAAGTACGGCCGGCTCGATACCGAGGGAACGGCATCTCTTGAGTGCTGGTACTCTATCTACTGCCATCTAGTTCTGCACCTCCTATTAAACTCTTCTACGCTTCGGCGGACGGCATCCATTGTGAGGAATCGGGGTAACATCCTTAATCATGTTAACCTCGAGGCCGGTAGCCTGAAGTGAACGAATTGCTGCCTCACGACCTGCGCCGGGGCCCTTAACGTATACTTCGACCTGCTTCAGACCATGCTCCATAGCAGCCTTTGCAGCTACCTCTGCAGCCATCTGTGCAGCGAACGGAGTGCTCTTACGGGAGCCACGGAAACCAAGTCCGCCTGCGCTTGCCCAGGAAAGTGCGTTACCGCTCTTATCAGTGAGTGTTACGATTGTATTGTTGAAAGTAGAGCTGATGTGTGCAACACCATATTCCACATTCTTGCGTACCTTTTTCTTAGAACGTACAGTCTTCTTTACTGCCACAGTGTTTCCCCTCCCTTATTTTTTCTTTCCTGCTACAACTTTTTTCGGACCCTTGCGAGTACGAGCGTTGTTCTTAGTGTTCTGTCCACGAACCGGAAGGCCCATGCGATGACGACGTCCACGGTAGCAGCCGATATCAATCAGACGTTTGATATCCATCTGGCGCTCACGACGGAGATCACCTTCAACAACAACATTCTTGTCGATAGCATCACGAAGCTTTACAACCTCGTCCTCAGTAAGATCACGAGTACGGGTGTCCGGGTTGATTCCTGTTTCAGCCAGCAGCTTCTTGGAAGTTGTAAGACCAATACCAAAGATATATGTTAAAGCGATTTCGATTCTCTTATCACGAGGCAAATCTACACCGGCAATACGTGCCATATATCAAGCACCTCCTTTTCTTTATCCCTGTTTCTGTTTATGTTTCGGATTCTCGCAAATAACCATTACACGGCCCTTGCGCTTAATGACCTTGCATTTCTCACAAATCGGCTTAACCGACGGCTTTACTTTCATTGCGCTATACCCCTTTCATGCATTTCACCGACGAAAAGGCCCCTTTACAGGCTAGCCTGTCGTACTTATTTGAAACGATAAGTTATACGGCCTCTAGTAAGATCATACGGAGTAAGCTCTACAGTGACCTTGTCACCCGGCAGAATACGGATGAAGTTCATCCTGATTTTACCGGAAACGTGTGCCAATATAACGTGACCATTTTCCAACTCGACCTGGAACATTGCATTCGGCAATGCTTCAAGTACCTTGCCTTCAACTTCAATTACATCTTGCTTAGACATAAGTGTTCTCCTTATTGTCAATTAGGGCTTGCGGACCCCCGAAGGGGTCCCACCCCGTGGCTACACCAATAGCCTGGATTATATCATGCCTTCAGACTTTTGACAATATCTTCGAAGACTTTGTCTATTGCCTGTCTTCCATCAACCTCTGTATAAAGACCAGCTTTCTGGTAATACTCAATCAATGGCTTTGTCTGTTCGTCGTACACTGAAAGGCGGTTCTTCATAGTTTCCTCGCTGTCATCAGCGCGCTGATAAAGATCTCCGCCACATGTATCGCAAACACCATCCTTATGGGAAGGATTAAACTTTACATGATAGGTTGCTCCGCAACCTTTGCAAATTCGACGTCCAACAGCTCTTTCAACAAGTTCGGAGGACGGAACGGCGATGTTCAGACATCTTGTAAGTGTAAGGCCGATTTCCTCAAGAATGCCGTCCAAAGCAGCCGCCTGATCAACAGTTCTTGGGAAACCATCTAATATGAAGCCTTTCTTGCAATCCGGTTTTGCGAGTCTTTCCTTCACAATACCGATCGTAACCTCATCAGGTACAAGCTTGCCGGCATCCATACATGCCTTAGCCTGCTTTCCGAGTTCAGTTCCTTCCTTCACAGCTGCTCTGAACATATCACCTGTGGAAATGTGGGGAATCTCAAACTCTTTTACCAGATTGGCCGCCTGAGTACCTTTGCCGGCACCCGGAGGTCCCATTAAAAGGATATGCATTAAAGTTCCTCCCTACTTCATGAAGCCTTCATAGTGGCGCATAACAACCATAGATTCAATCTGTTTCATCGTGTCTAATGCAACTCCGACTACGATGAGCAGTGCCGTACCACCGAAGTTGACACCATCTATATGTGTCATTCCGGCAATCATGGTCGGCAGAACTGCAATAAATGCAAGGAAGAATGCACCGGCAAGCGTTATACGAGTCATGACATGATCTAAATATTCTTCCGTTGGCTTACCCGGGCGTATACCCGGGATAAAACCACCGTATTTTTTCAGATTCTCTGCCATATCCGATATCTTTACAGTAACCGCGGTGTAAAAATACGTGAAGAAGATGATCAACAAAGCGTAGATCGTAGTTTGTAGCGGTGTACCCCACGTAAAATACCCGGCAATGTTCTTTACCCAGGGAATATCAACAAACTGAGCAATAGTTACTGGAAACATCAGCACGGATGACGCAAAGATTATTGGGATTACACCCGCCTGATCAACTTTCAGGGGGATGTGACTTGAATGTCCGCCATATGTTTTCTGGCCGACAACCCGTTTCGCATAGGAAATCGGGATTCTGCGCTGCCCCTGATGGATGAGAATAACAAATACCACCATGGCAATCGCAATTGCTGCAAAGAAGAATACATTCAGATAGCTGACTGTTCCTGCCTGCAGATAATTATACATGGTTCCGATGTTCTTCGGAAGAGCTGCAACGATACCAGCGAAGATTATGAGTGAAATACCATTACCAACGCCCTGTGCGGTAATCTGCTCGCCGACCCACATCAGAAATACGGTTCCGGCTGTCAGGGTAATCGAGATAATCAGGATTGAGACAACACCCGGATTGAGAATAGCTGCCTTCAAGCCTATGGACATGCCAACTGCCTGAAGGAATGCCAGTGCTACAGCAAAGTAGCGAGTAACTTTCTGAGTCTTTTTATGCCCTTCTTCGCCTTCCTTAGACCATTGCTCCAGCGTCGGTATTACTACCGTGAGAAGCTGTATTATGATGGATGCGTTGATGTAAGGCGTAATGCTCATCGCGAAAATCGAGAACTTACTCAGTGCTCCACCAGAGAACATGTCCAGCAAACCGAAGAGGTTACCGTTATTGAACAGCTGCTCAATAACTGTCGAATCGACTCCCGGGACCGGAATGTGAGTTCCCATCCGGAATACAGCAAACATAACTAACGTGAAGATAATTTTTTGCCGAAGCTCCGGGATTTTATAGATGTTAGTAAGGGCTGAGGCCAACTCAGATCACCTCAACTTTTCCGCCTGCTGCTGTGATTTTCTCTTCAGCGCTCTTGGTGAAACCATTTGCACGAACTGTGAGGTTCTTTGTGAGCTCGCCATCACCAAGGATACGGATACCATCCCTTACATTCTTGAGAATACCTGCTTCTACAAGAGCTACAGGATCCACAACTGTACCATCTTCAAAACGGTTCAGAGTGGAAACATTAACCTCTGCATATACATTAGCAAAGATGTTCTTGAAACCGCGCTTCGGAAGTCTGCGGTAAATAGGCATCTGGCCACCCTCGAAGCCTGTGCGAACGCCGCCGCCGCTTCTGGAATTCTGACCCTTCATACCACGACCGGAAGTCTTGCCATTTCCGGAACCTAAACCACGACCTACACGGTTACGATTCTTCTTGGAACCCGGAGCCGGGGATAATTCATGTAATTTCATGTGCCTTTTGCACCTCCTTAAAACTCAGCGTCAAGCTTCTTCTACAGTAACAAGATGTTCAATCTTATGAATCTGTCCACGGATTGCATCGTTATCAGGAAGCTCTACCGAGGAATTAAGTTTCTTAAGACCAAGAGCCTTTACAGTTGCACGCTGGGTAGCGGATCTGCCGATAAGGCTTCTGGTAAGTGTAATTTTCAACTTTGCCATTGAACTTCCTCCTTAACCCAAAAGTTCCTGAACGGTCTTGCCACGGAGTTCTGCAACAACCTCAGCCTGCTTAAGCTGCTCGAGGCCCTTGAGAGTAGCACGTACCATGTTGTTCGGATTGGAAGAACCAAGAGACTTGGTCAGGATATCGCTGATGCCAGCAAGCTCGAGGACTGCACGAGCAGGACCGCCTGCGATAACACCGGTACCTTTTGCAGCCGGCTTCAGGAGCACGCTGCCTGCACCGAAAATACCAATAATCTCATGAGGAATAGTGGAACCCTTCAGCGAAACTTCGATGAGGTTCTTCTTAGCGTCGTCAACGCCCTTACGGATTGCTTCGGGAACTTCGCTAGCCTTACCGAGACCAACGCCAACCTTGCCCTTCTTGTTTCCTACAACGACAAGTGCGCTGAAGGAGAAGCGACGGCCGCCCTTAACAACCTTTGCAACTCTGTTTATATATACAACCTTCTCCTCGAACTCCGGAGTTTCGTTGTCTAATCTAGCCATTCATGTACCTCCTTCTCAAAATTAGAATTTCAAGCCAGCCTCGCGAGCTGCCTCTGCGAGTGCTGCTACACGGCCATGATAAACATAACCGCCACGGTCGAATACAACCTCAGTGATGCCCTGCTCAAGCGCACGCTTAGCTACAGCTTCACCAACAGCCTTAGCTGCTTCAATGTTGCCGCCGTAGTTCTCGAAACCCTTATCCTGGGAGCTGGCGGAAACGAGGGTAACGCCCTTCTTGTCATCAATAACCTGTGCATAGATGTTGCTCAGGCTGCGGAATACGTTGAGACGAGGTCTCTCAGCAGTACCAATGATGTGGTTGCGTACTCTCAGATGACGTTTCTGACGAGCCTTGTTCTTATCTTCTTTAACGAACATGTATTTCTCTCCTTTCTCTTAGAATCTTTTAATTACTTCTTGCCCTTAGCGCCGGCCTTACCAACCTTGCGGCGGATATGCTCGCCTTCGTACTTGATACCCTTGCCCTTATACGGCTCTGGCTCTCTGTAGCTGCGAATCTTTGCTGCCATTGCACCAACCAGTTCCTTATCGATACCGGAAACTGTAATCTGGGTTGCGGATGGGCATGCAAAAGTGATGCCTGTAGGCGGCTCTACAACTACTGGATGAGAGAAACCAAGAGAAAGGTTCAGGTTCTTGCCCTGAAGCTGAGCACGGTAACCAACACCGTTAATCTCAAGATTCTTGGAGAAGCCTTCGGTTACGCCAACAACCATGTTGTTGATGAGCGTACGGGAAAGGCCATGGAGTGATTTATGAAGCTTATTCTCAGACGGGCGAGCAACTGTAAGAGTGTCTCCCTCGACTGTTATTTTCATATCTGGATGAATCTCACGGCTGAGTTCACCTTTCGGTCCTTTAACAGACACCTTGTTGCCATCCGCTATAGTAACGGTTACACCGCTAGGGATGGAAATAGGTGCATTACCAATTCTTGACATCTGTACACCTCCTGACTTCTATAATAATTACCAAATGTATGCGATTACTTCGCCGCCGAGACCAGCCTTACGTGCCTGCTTGTCGCTCATGATTCCCTTGGAAGTGGAAATGATAGCGATGCCGAGGCCGCCGAGTACACGGGGAAGCTCACTGCTCTTTGCATAAGCACGAAGACCAGGCTTGGAAACGCGCTTAATACCGGTAATTACTTTCTCTCTCTGAGGACCATACTTGAGGTTCAGAGTAAGCACACCCTGCTTACCATTCTCAGTGAAAGTGAAGTCTTTGATGAAGCCCTCTTCTTTAAGAACTGCTGCAATAGCCTTCTTAATCTTGGAAGCGGGAATCTCAACCGTCTCGTGGAAAACGCTGTTTGCATTACGCAAACGAGTCAACATATCTGCAATAGGATCAGTCATTACCATGTAAACCGATATCCTCCTTTCAAATTACCAGCTTGCCTTAGTTACGCCAGGGATAGCTCCCTTGTAGCTCTGCTCACGGAAGCAGATTCGGCACATATCGAACTTTCTCATATAACCATGCGGACGACCGCAGATTTTACATCTATTATATTTGCGAGTAGAGAACTTAGGCTCTTTACTCCATTTTTCAACCATAGACTTCTTGGCCACAATCAATACCTCCTATTAGTTTTTGAACGGCATTCCCATCAGGGTGAGGAGCTCTCTTGCCTCTTCGTCAGTATTTGCTGTAGTTACTACTACAATGTTCATACCACGAAGCTTGTCGATCTTATCGTATTCGATTTCCGGGAAAATGAGCTGCTCCTTCAGGCCTACAGCATAGTTGCCACGACCATCGAAGGAAGCGCTGCTTACGCCGCGGAAGTCACGAACACGTGGAAGAGCAACGTTCATGAACTTATCAAGGAACTGATACATGCGAGTGCCGCGAAGGGTTACTTTGCAGCCGATAGGCATGCCCTCACGGAGCTTCCAAGCTGCGAGAGACTTCTTAGCACGGGTCAGGATAGGCTTCTGGCCAGCAATGATTGTAAGGTCGCTTACAGCTGCATCGAGAGCCTTAGGGTTGCCTACAGCCTCACCAACGCCCATGTTGATGATAATCTTCTCAACTTTAGGAAGCTGCATAACGTTCTTGTAACCGAATTTCTCAGTCAGTGCAGGAACAACTTCCTTCTGATATTTCTCAAGTAATCTATCCACTAATTTGTCCTCCTTTCTTTATTATTTAGTCTGGTCGATAACTTCGTTGCACTTTTTGCAAACGCGTACATTCTTACCATTAACAGCCTTATGGCCTACACGGGTCGGCTTTGAGCATGCAGGGCATACCAGCATAACCTTGGAAGCGTCCATAGGAGCCTCCTTAACGATGATACCGCCCTGAGGTGCGCTCTGGTTCGGCTTAGTGTGACGCTTTACCTTGTTTGCACCCTCAACAACGACCTTGTTCTTCTTAGGCAGAGCCTGAACAATCTTGCCCTGCTGTCCTTTATCTTTACCGGACAATACTACTACGGTATCGCCCTTCTTAACGTTCAGTGACAAATCGACACCTCCTAACGATTAAAGTACTTCAGGAGCCAGCGAAACGATCTTCATGAAGTCCTTATCGCGAAGCTCTCTTGCAACTGGTCCGAAAATACGTGTGCCTCTCGGAGTCTTGTCGTCCTTAATGATAACTGCTGCGTTCTCATCAAAGCGGATATAGGATCCGTCTGCACGGCGCAGGCCTTTCACGCTGCGAACGACTACTGCCTTTACAACGTCGCCCTTCTTAACGGTACCACCAGGTGAAGCCGTCTTTACTGCAGCTACAATTATATCACCAATGTTGGCATACTTGCGATAGGAACCGCCCATAACACGAATGCACATAATCTCCTTTGCACCAGTGTTATCACCAACATTCAGCATTGTCTGTTGTTGAATCAATGTGGGAACCTCCTTCTTAGGGATTTAATAAAGACATTCTTATTTTGCCTTCTCTACGACACTTACGAGTCTCCAACGCTTATCCTTGGACAGCGGACGAGTTTCCATGATAGAAACTGTATCGCCGATGTGAGCCTCGTTGTTCTCATCATGTGCCTTAAATTTAACGGTCTTCTTAACTGCCTTCTTGTACAGCGGATGCTGCTCAAGATCCTTAACAGCTACAACGATAGTCTTGTCCATCTTATCGCTTACAACCAAACCGATTTTTACCTTACGTTCGTTTCTTTCGCTCATTAGGGAGCCTCCTTCCTTCTGCATATCATTTTGAAATTTTTAGGCTTATGCCTGCTCGCGCTGTACGGTCTTAATGCGAGCGATAGTCTTCTTTACTTCCTTGATACGCATCGGGTTCTCAAGCTGGCCAGTAGCGAGCTGGAAACGGAGGTTGAAGAGCTCCTCTTTGAGCGAAGCAAGTTTCTGGCTGAGATCTTCAGCACTCATCTCACGAATCTCATTAACCTTCATTTACTTCACCGCCCTCTGCTTGCTTTAAAGACTCTTCACGAGTTACAAATTTTGTACGGATAGGCAGCTTGTGGCCTGCAAGACGCATAGCTTCCTTAGCTACCTCAACGGATACGCCGTCCATCTCGAAGAGAACGCGGCCCGGCTTAACAACGCATACCCAGTACTCAGGTGATCCCTTACCGGAACCCATACGAGTCTCAGCTGGCTTTGCAGTTACAGGCTTATCAGGGAATACCTTGATCCAAACCTTACCGCCACGCTTGATATAACGGGTCATTGCAATACGTGCAGCCTCAATCTGTCTGTTGGTAATCCAAGCAGGCTCAAGAGCTACAAGACCATACTGACCATGACTTACTGTATTACCGCGATGAGCCTGGCCCTTCATACGTCCACGGAACTGCTTGCGGTACTTAACTCTCTTTGGTATTAACATTAAGCTTCGCTCCCTTCAGTAGCAGCAACCTGCTGTTTTCTTTCAGGAAGAACTTCACCCTTGAAGATCCAAACCTTTACGCCGATACGGCCGTAAGTAGTATGAGCTTCAGCTGTACCATAATCGATATCAGCACGAAGAGTGTGAAGAGGAATGCTTCCCTCACGATAGGATTCCTTACGTGCAATTTCAGCACCGCCAAGACGGCCGCTGAGCATAACCTTGATTCCCTTTGCACCAAGACGCATAGTACGTCCAACGCACTGCTTCATAGCACGGCGGAAAGCAACACGGCGCTCAAGCTGTCCAGCAATATTTTCAGCTACCAGAGTAGCATCCATATCAGGCTGCTTAATCTCAGCAATGTTGATATCAACACGCTTATCTGTATAATTCTTAAGGCTTTCCTTAATCTGCTCGATTCCGGAACCTCCACGACCGATTACCATACCAGGCTTTGCAGTGTGGATGGTGAGCTTAAGACGATTCTTAGAACGCTCAGTCTCAACCTTGGATACACCGGCAATCTTGAGAGTATCCTTCAAGAAAGCACGAATCTTTATATCTTCATGCAGGTTAGCTGCAAAATCTTTATCAGCATACCACTTAGCATCCCAAGTCTTTACGATACCAAGACGCATACCATTAGGATTAACTTTCTGACCCAAGTCTTTTACCTCCTTCTTACTTTTCTTCCACAGCGATAGTGATGTGGGATGTGCGCTTCAGGATTTTGAAAGCCTGTCCACGGGAACGTGGGTGAATGCGCTTCATTGTCGGTCCCTGATCAACAAATGCTGTTGATACAACGAGATTGTCGACATTCATATCGAAATTGTTCTCAGCGTTTGCTACTGCAGAACGAAGTACTTTTTCAATTGCTTCAGCACCGACTTTCGGTGTGAACTTCAAGATTGCGAACGCATCAGCGACTTTCTTGCCACGGATGAGGTTGATAACAACACGGCACTTGCGCGGAGCGATGCGAACGAATTTAGCGGTTGCTTTTGCTTCCACAGATGATCCTCCTTTCAGGATTATTTGAGACCGGTTCTTCTCTCTTCTTTAACATGGCCTTTGTAGGTACGGGTCGGAGCGAACTCTCCGAGCTTGTGACCAACCATATCTTCGGAAATATATACAGGCACGTGCTTGCGGCCATCATGAACAGCGATTGTGTGACCTACGAAAGCCGGCAGAATTGTGGAACTGCGGGACCAGGTCTTTACAACCTTCTTATCATTTGCCTCATTCAGTGCATCGATTTTCTTTACAAGACTCTCCTGGACGTAAGGTCCTTTTTTTACTGATCTTGACAAAATTTATCCTCCTTTCGCTCAGGCAGATAATCAAATTATCTTAAGCTGCCTGTGTCGAATTATTTCGTACGACCTCTAACGATAAGCTTATCGGATGCCTTCTTACGACGGGTCTTAGCACCCATTGCGCATTTACCCCACTTAGTAACAGGATGCTTGCGGCCAACAGGGCTGCGGCCCTCACCACCGCCATGCGGATGGTCATTCGGGTTCATTGCAACACCACGGTTTGCAGGACGAATGCCGAGCCAGCGGGAACGACCAGCCTTACCGATTGTGATGTTCTCATGCTCAAGGTTACCAACCTCACCGATGGTTGCACGGCAGTTGATGTGTACCTTGCGGAGCTCTCCAGAAGGCATACGGAGAAGTGCATAATCGCCTTCCTTAGCCATGAGCTGTGCAGAAGCACCAGCGGAACGAACCAGCTGTGCACCCTTGCCAATCTTCAGCTCTACATTGTGAATCATAGTACCAACAGGGATATTCTTAATAGGAAGTGCATTTCCTACCTTGATATCAGCGTCAGGACCGGATACAACCTGGTCACCAACCTTAAGTCCGTTAGGAGCTATGATATAACGCTTCTCACCATCTGCGTAGTTCAAAAGTGCAATGCGAGCGCTACGGTTCGGATCATACTCGATAGTTGCTACACGAGCAGGAACTCCATCTTTATTACGCTTGAAGTCGATTACACGGTAGAGACGCTTATGTCCGCCACCCTGATGACGAACTGTCAAACGACCCTGCTGGTTACGTCCGCCATTCTTCTTCAGGCTCTCAACCAGGGATTTCTCAGGCTTGTTAGTAGTGATTTCATCGAAGGAAGCCACTGTCATGAATCTTCTGCCTGCAGAATACGGTTTAAAACTCTTTGTTGCCACTTATTTAACCTCCTTTTCCTAATTATTAAGCCTCAAAGAACTCGATGCTTTCGCCTGCAGCGAGCTTAACGATGGCTTTCTTATAATCAGAACGCTTGCCGACGCTGCGGCCCATGCGCTTAACCTTGCCAGTTACATTGACTGTATTGACGGATTCAACCTTAACCTTGAATGCCTCTGCAACAGCCTTAGCAATCTCGATCTTGTTTGCAGCCTTCGCAACAACGAAGACATACTTTCCCTCAGCCATCATGGCTGTGCTCTGCTCTGTAATCAGAGGACGGATCAGGATATCACGTGCTTCCATTATGCGAATACCTCCTCAATACGTTTAATGGCATCCTCAGTAATGAAAAGCTTGTTATGATTAAGGATATCATATACATTCAGACCATTGGTGCTGATTGCTTTTACTCCAGGGATGTTACGTGCGGACTTCTCAACATTCTCAACTTCATCCTTAGTAATGATGAGAGCCTTGGTATCTACACCGAAGTCGCTGAGCATTTTAACAACCTGCTTAGTCTTTGCTTCAGCAAAGTCAATGCTGTTAACTACAACGAAATCACCGGAAGCTACCTTATCAGAAAGCGCACACTTAATAGCAAGACGACGCTGCTTGCGAGGCATGCTGAATGCATAGGAACGAGGCTGAGGTCCGAAAACCGTGCCGCCGCCTACCCAAATAGGAGAACGGGTTGAACCGCTTCTAGCACGACCTGTGCCCTTCTGCTTCCAAGGCTTGCGTCCACCGCCGCGAACGAAACCTCTTGTCTTGGTTGCATGAGTACCAAGACGCTGTGCTGCGAGCTGCATTACGACAGCCTGATGAAGCAGTGCTCCATTGACCTCTACGCCGAAAATGCTCTCGTTTAATTCTAAATCGCCAACCTTCTGATTTGCGATATCATATATTGCTACGTTAGGCATAATATAGCATATCCTCCTTCCAATTAGTTTTTAGGCTTAACAGTGCTCTTAACAATAACGAAGCCCTTCTTAGGTCCAGGAATTGCACCCTTGATGAGGAGCAGGTTACGGTCTGCATCAACTCTAACAAGAGTCAGACGCTGAACAGTTACCTGTACGCCGCCCATACGACCTGGAAGCTTCTTACCCTTAAGAACGCGTCCGCCGTGACCACTGATCATCGCACCAGTTGAACCAGGCTCACGATGAGACTTTGAACCATGACCCATAGGACCACGTGCAAAGTTATGACGCTTGATTCCACCAGCAAAACCCTTGCCCTTGGATGTACCAGTTACGTCAACTAATTCTCCGGCACTAAATATGTCAACGCCGATTGAATCACCGACGTTATATTCAGAAGCATCATTCAGACGCATCTCACGGATGAATTTAACAGGTGCTACACCAGCCTTATCGAAGTGACCCTTCATAGGCTTAGTTACATGCTTGTCCTTTTTCTCGCCGAAGCCAATCTGAACAGCATTGTAGCCATCATTCTCAACCGTCTTATTCTGGATAACAACGTTGTTGCCGGACTCTACTACAGTAACCGGAACGACAGTGCCATCTTCAGCAAAGATCTGCGTCATACCAAGTTTTCTACCTAAAATCAATTTAGACATTAATATTCCACCTCCTCTTAGAGTTTGATCTCGATGTCCACGCCAGCCGGAAGATCAAGACGCATAAGAGCGTCAACGGTCTTGGAGTTTGGCTCCAGGATGTCGATAAGACGCTTGTGAGTTCTCATTTCGAACTGCTCGCGGGAATCCTTATTAACATGCGGGGAACGCAAGATCGTGTAAACATTCTTCTCTGTAGGAAGCGGAATCGGCCCAGAAACCATAGCTCCAGTTCTCTTAGCGGTGTCAAGAATCTTGGCAGCGCTCTGATCAAGAGCCTTATGATCATAAGCCTTCAAACGGATTCTGATTTTCTCTTTCTTAGACAATTAATTTTCCTCCTTTTCGCCCGAGTTCAAGACCCGAACATTTCTCCGTGCCAGTTCCCTTGCTCGAGGCAAGCAATCTGCCACGTCATCGCATAGGACACTTAACTATTATATCTTTATATAAGGGACGACGCAAGCGCCGTCCCTTATATTTAGATATATTTTTTTGATTAGCCTTCGATTTCAGTTACGCGGCCAGCGCCAACTGTATGACCACCCTCGCGGATAGCGAAGCGGAGACCCTTCTCGATAGCGATTGGAGTGATGAGCTCAACGTCCATCTCTACGTTATCGCCAGGCATAACCATTTCAGTTCCCTCAGGAAGTCTAACTACGCCAGTAACGTCAGTAGTACGGAAGTAGAACTGAGGACGATAGTTGGTGAAGAACGGAGTATGACGGCCGCCCTCTTCCTTAGTCAGAACGTAAACCTGAGCCTTGAACTTAGTGTGTGGGTTGATAGTACCAGGCTTTGCAAGTACCTGTCCACGCTCGATCTCAGTACGGTCAATACCACGGAGCAGAGCACCGATGTTATCACCAGCAACAGCCTGATCAAGCATCTTGCGGAACATCTCGATACCAGTTACAACAGTGGAACGAGGCTCCTCTGCGAGACCAACGATCTCAACAGTGTCGTTCAGGTTAAGAGCACCACGCTCTACACGGCCAGTAGCAACAGTACCACGACCAGTGATAGTGAATACGTCCTCGACAGGCATCAGGAACGGCTTATCAGTATCACGGGTAGGAGTAGGAATGTACTCATCAACAGCATCCATCAGCTTGAGGATGTTCTGCTTCTGCTCTTCGTCTCCCTCGAGAGCCTTAAGAGCGGAACCTGCAACTACAGGGATATCATCGCCAGGGAACTCATAGCTGGAGAGAAGCTCACGAACTTCCATCTCAACGAGCTCGAGAAGCTCAGGATCATCAACCTGGTCAACCTTGTTAAGGAAAACAACGATTGCAGGAACGCCAACCTGACGAGCGAGCAGGATGTGCTCACGAGTCTGAGGCATAGGACCATCAGCTGCGGATACAACCAGGATAGCACCATCCATCTGAGCAGCACCAGTGATCATGTTCTTTACATAGTCAGCGTGGCCCGGGCAGTCAACGTGTGCATAGTGACGAGTGTCAGTCTGATACTCAACGTGTGCAGTGTTGATAGTAATACCGCGCTCTCTCTCCTCAGGAGCCTTATCGATATCAGCATAATCCTCGAAGTCAGCATAGCCCTTCTCGGAAAGTACCTTAGTGATAGCAGCAGTAAGAGTAGTCTTACCATGGTCAACGTGACCGATTGTACCAATGTTAACGTGGGGTTTGTTTCTTTCAAACTTTTCCTTTGCCATTTGAGTTTTATCCTCCCTTATTCGCCTTTATTCTTTGCGACAATAGCGTCAGCAATATTTCTAGGAACTTCATCATAGTAAGAAACTTCCATGGAGTAGTTCCCTCGGCCCTGAGTCTTAGAACGGAGATCCGTTGAATATCCGAACATTTCGGAAAGCGGAACAAAGCCGTTAATTACCTGTGCACCATTACGTGCTTCCATACCGTCGATGCGGCCACGGCGAGAGTTAAGGTCGCCGATTACATCGCCCATGTATTCCTCAGGAACAATGACTTCAACCTTGCAGTACGGCTCGAGAAGTACAGGGTTTGCCTTCTCAGCACCGTTCTTGAATGCCATAGAACCTGCAACCTTGAATGCTGCCTCGGAGGAGTCAACTTCATGGTAGGAACCATCATATACGGTAGCCTTGATATCAACCATCGGATAGCCTGCAACAACGCCGGCCTCCATAGCCTGTCTAATACCTTCTTCAATAGGCTTGATGAATTCCTTAGGAATAGCACCACCAACAACCTTGTTGTCGAAGGAGAATCCTTCACCCGGCTCCTGAGGTTCGAGCTTAATCCAGCAGTGACCATACTGACCATGACCACCGGACTGACGTACAAACTTACCTTCAGCCTCAACAGTCTTGCGGATAGTCTCACGATAAGCAACCTGAGGATTACCTACATTACAGTCAACCTTAAACTCACGGAGCATACGGTCAACAATGATTTCCAGGTGAAGCTCACCCATACCGGAGATAATGGTCTGACCAGTCTCGATATCGGTATGTACACGGAATGTCGGATCCTCTTCAGCAAGCTTCTGAAGAGCAACGCCCATCTTCTCCTGGTCATTCTTTGTCTTAGGCTCTACAGCAACAGAGATAACCGGATCAGGGAATTCCATGGATTCCAGAATGATAGGTGCGCTCTCATCGCAGAGAGTGTCACCAGTAGTAGTATCCTTAAGACCTACTGCAGCAGCGATATCACCGCTGTATACAATCTCAAGTTCCTGACGATGGTTTGCATGCATCTGGAGGATACGTCCAATACGTTCTTTCTTGCCCTTAGTTGAGTTGTAAACATAAGAACCGGAAGAAAGTGTACCGGAGTATACACGGAAGAATGCGAGCTTACCAACATACGGGTCAGCCATAATCTTGAATGCAAGTGCGGAGAACGGCTCGCTGTCGCTGGAAGGACGGTGGTCCTCCTCACCGGTCTCAGGATTTACACCCTTGATAGGCGGAATATCTGTAGGAGCTGGCATGAAGTCAACAACAGCGTCGAGCATAGGCTGAACACCCTTGTTGCGGTAAGAAGTACCGCAGGTTACAGGAGTCATCTTGCACTCGATTGTTGCCTTACGGATTACCTTCTTGAGTTCCTCAACAGTGATTTCCTCACCGCCGAGATACTTCTCCATGAGCTCATCGTCCTGCTCTGCGCAAGCCTCAAGGAGCTTATCATGGTACTCTTCAGCGATATCCTTCAAATCATCAGGAATTTCAGTTTCATCTGCAGTCTTTCCAAGATCATCCTCATAAATGATCGCATCCATCTTGAGAAGATCGATGATTCCGATGAAATCATCCTCAGCACCGATAGGCAGCTGAATGGGAACTGCATTTGCCTGGAGACGCTCCTTCATCATCTTAACAACGTTATAGAAGTCTGCTCCAGTAATGTCCATCTTGTTGACATAAGCCATGCGAGGAACATTGTATTTCTCAGCCTGACGCCATACGGTCTCAGTCTGAGGCTCAACGCCGCCACGAGCTGTAAGAACAGCAACAGCACCGTCAAGTACACGCAAAGAACGCTCAACCTCTACAGTAAAGTCAACGTGACCCGGTGTATCAATGATGTTGATACGGTGATTCTTCCAATGGCAAGTGGTAGCTGCGGAAGTGATGGTAATACCACGCTCCTGCTCCTGAGCCATCCAGTCCATGGTAGCTGCGCCGTCATGAACCTCACCAATCTTATGATTGATACCAGTGTAGAAAAGAATACGCTCTGTAGTAGTCGTCTTACCAGCATCGATGTGTGCCATGATACCGATATTACGAGTTTTTTCAAGTGAAAACTCTCTGCCCACTATTCTATCTCTCCTTTAGATTAAATCACTCAATTACCAACGATAATGAGCAAATGCCTTATTAGCTTCGGCCATCTTGTGAGTATCTTCCTTCTTCTTGATAGCTGCGCCAGTGTTGTTAGCAGCATCCATCAGCTCACCAGAGAGACGCTCGTCCATAGTCTTCTCACCACGGAGACGAGCATAGTTTACAATCCAGCGAATACCCAGAGTCATACGACGGTCAGGGCGAACTTCAACTGGAACCTGATAGTTAGCACCGCCGACACGGCGAGCACGAACCTCAAGTACAGGCATAACATTCTTCAGTGCTGTCTCGAAAACTTCCATAGGATCATTTCCGGTCTTAGCACGGATTGTCTCGAACGCATCATATACAACGCGCTCTGCAACGCCCTTCTTACCGGAGAGCATTACTTTATTGATGAATTTCGTAACTATTTTGGAATGGTACACCGGATCCGGCAGTACATCCCTCTTAGGTACGGCACCTTTTCTAGGCATTTATAGACCTCCTTACCAAATCTTCATTTCACATATTTCTGTGGTTCTCTTACTTCTTCTTAGCGCGCTTTGCACCATACTTGGAACGGCCCTGTGCTCTATCCTGAACACCTGCTGTATCCAAAGAGCCGCGAATAATGTGGTAACGAACACCTGGTAAGTCCTTAACACGGCCGCCACGAATCAGAACAACGCTGTGCTCCTGAAGATTGTGGCCAATACCTGGAATGTATGCTGTTACTTCAATGCTGTTAGTAAGACGAACACGGGCAACCTTACGGAGTGCGGAGTTCGGCTTTTTCGGAGTAGTTGTATATACTCGTGTGCACACTCCACGCTTCTGTGGGCAATTTTTCAATGCCGGTGCATTCGATTTTTCCTGCATGCTCTGTCTGCTCTTGCGAACCAACTGGTTAATTGTAGGCATACATGCACCTCCTTCCTTCATTTTAAAATTTAGTATTTATTAATAACCCCTTAGTTCAGCTAAACGCTTCGCTATGGAGTTTTTAACAACAAGGTTATCGGAGAACCGCCACTGCAGCGGCTCCAACCTCTATGGAACAAGCTTTGCCAAGTTCCTTCATGGTGGATACCTGAGTCACAGTGATGTTGTTTTCATCACACAGCAACTTCAGTGGACCGATTACTCTCTCATCTGCATCCTCAGCTATAAAAACTTCGGAGGTAAGACCTCTCTTTACAGCCTTTGTTACCTGTTTGATTCCGATGACTACATCGGCCTCGTTCAGTGTTTCCAGCGACATTTAATCACTCCATCATGTGCCCTGTTTTTGAACACTTCTATATACTATCATCCGCAAAAATGATTGTCAACACTTATTTATCAAGCTTTTTCTTTTACACGCACTCTAGCGTTTCTTTTTATATATTTTCTTTTATATAGCTATTTATATCCATGTGAAACGGACATTTCATGTGAAAGTTTACACGAATATAAAAAAATGAGCTTTCACGCAGTATATTTTAGAAATATTTCCCATAATACTACATGAAAACTCAAATACGTACTATATAAAATTATGTTTTATCTTATTTAATTGTACGCTTTACAGCTGCAACCACATTTTCTGTTGTGAAGCCAAACTTAACAAAAAGCTCAGCTGCAGGAGCGGATGCACCGAAGCCCTTCATAGTAACAGTCTCACCATCAAGTCCTACAAAGTCTCCCCAGCCGTAATCAATACCAGCCTCAACAGCTACTCTTGCAGTAACGGTCTTAGGAAGAACAGCCTCACGGTACTCAGCACTCTGCTGCTTGAAGAGCTCTACGCATGGCATACTGACAACCCTTACATCCACGCCTTCCTTCAGAAGCTCAGTACGAGCCTCCACAGCAAGAGCTACCTCGGAGCCAGTTGCAATGATAATTGCATCCGGAGCTGCCTTTGCGGAATCCTCCAATACATATGCACCCTTCAAAGCTTCCTTGCTGCTGCCTGCAAGCTGAGGAAGATTCTGTCTGGTAAGAACTATTGCTGTAGGAGTGGAATCACTGGTTACAGCAGAATACCATGCAGCTGCAGTCTCAGTTGCATCAGCTGGGCGGAATACATTGATGTTCGGCTGTGCACGAAGCATTGCAAGCTGCTCAACCGGCTCATGAGTTGGACCGTCCTCGCCTACACCGATACTGTCATGAGTGAGAACATAGGTAACAGGAAGTCCCATGAGAGATGCAAGACGAGTCATTGGCTTCAGATAGTCGCAGAATACAAAGAATGTTCCAATGTATGTCTGAAGTCCTCCATGGAGGGCAATACCATTTGCCATTGCGCCCATTGCAAGCTCACGCACGCCAAAGTGCAGGTTGCGTCCGGAATAATCCTGCTTGCTGAAATCTCCAGCATTTTTCATATCTGTCTTATTAGAAGGTGCAAGGTCCGCACTGCCTCCGAAGAGCTGAGGCATAACATCCTTCAGACGGTTAATCATGATACCGGAAAGATTACGGGTTGCCTGCGGCTTATCCTCATATGCCCAAAACTCCTCGCTGCTCATCAATGCAGCCTTATCTACAGGAGCATGATACTTATCCCAAAGCTGTTTCATGTCGGGGAATTCAGCTGCATATTTTTCAAAGAGTTCATTCCACTGAGCCTCGTAGCCCTCGCCTGCTTCAGCCAGTTCCTTGTAATGAGCGTAAACATCATCCGGAATATAGAAAGTCTCCTCTGGATTTGCCCATCCGAGATTCTTCTTCATCTCTACGATATTCTCTGCTCCAAGAGGTGCGCCGTGTGCCGCTGCAGTACCCTGCTTGCCAGGACAGCCATAACCAATCTGGGTATGTACTGTAATGAAGGAAGGATGCTCCTTATCAGCCTTTGCTTCTTCGATAGCCTTTGCAATGGCATTCAGGTCTGTTCCATCCTGTACTTCGATGGTCTGGAAGCCAAATGCCTCCATACGCTTCTGAACATTCTCAGTAAAAGCAATGTCAGTGCCGCCCTCTATGGAAATATTGTTGCTGTCATAGAAAATAATTAACTTAGAAAGTCCAAGGGTTCCTGCCAGAGAGAATGCCTCGGAGGATATTCCTTCCATCATGCAGCCGTCTCCGCCCAGTGCATAAGTATAATGGTCAACAACTGGATAGCCGGGCTTGTTGAAAACTGCTGCCAAATGAGCCTCTGCCATTGCCATACCAACAGCCATGCCCATTCCTGCACCCAGAGGACCTGTGGTAGCTTCAACACCAACGGTGTGCTTGTATTCTGGATGTCCAGGGGTCAGTGAATCCATCTGGCGGAAGTTCTTCATGTCATCCATGGTGAGGCCATAGCCGAAAAGATGAAGCAGGGAGTAAAGCATAGCGGAACCATGTCCAGCTGACAAGATAAATCTGTCACGGTTTGCCCACTGAGGGTTCTTGCTGTTGTGATGGAGATGATGTGCCCAAAGCTCATATGCCATAGGTGCAGCACCAAGAGGAAGTCCGGGATGTCCAGAATTTGCCTTCTGAATTGCATCAGCAGAAAGAACACGGATTGCATTTACACATGTGGTATCAATGTTACTCATTCGATTCTTCTCCTTTTACTAAAAACGGTACGGATTACGTACATTAATACTGCCTACTTATGTTAAATTACTTAACAGCTGCAATTACATCGATTTCAACCAGTGCATCCTTTGGAAGATTGCTTATTTCAACGCATACACGTGCCGGGCACTCCTCTTTGAAATAGCTTCCATACACCTTATTTACAGTTGTGAAGTCTCCAATATTTTTCAGATAAACAGTGGTCTTTACAACATCCTGAAGACCAGCACCAGCTTTTTCAAGAATAGCCTTAAGGTTCTCGAGTACACGCTCAGTCTGAGTCTCAATGCCGCCCTCTACCATCTCTCCAGTTTCTGGAACAAGGGGAATCTGTCCGGATACAAACAGAAGATTTCCTACCTGTACACCCTGGGAATAAGGTCCGATTGCCTGGGGTGCAGCCTCAGTTGCAATTATTTTTTTCATGGAACACAACTCCTTTTTACTTCATTATATATCAATGGCGTGAATTTACGCCTCAGTGATATCTGGTCTTAAGGTCTTTGCCTTGCCCAAATATATATGATTGATTTCTGCCTGTCTTTTTTCTGTGTCAGCTAAAAGCAGTACTCTTATGCACATTGGCAGCGCACCATCAACGTCCATCTGTCTGGCATCAAACAGTGGGACCATGTCGAATCCCGGTATACGCCTTGCTCCGGCTGCCGGAAATGCTGCTGTGATATCTTCGGTGGCAGTAAAAATCGCCGCCCCAATATCTTCAGTCTTAAGTGCGTTATTTTTGCACATAGATGTCACAAGCTCCTGCACAGCGGCAAAAATAGCCTCCTTGGTATTCTCTTCAATGGTGATTGCACCGCGAATTCCCTTCAATATTATTCCTCCAATCCAATACTAACGTTTCCGCAATATGCTCCACAGCAGGTTGCCGCAGAAAATCACCGCCACCAG
Source organism: bacterium (assembly GCA_963592185.1). GTDB lineage: Bacteria > Bacillota > Negativicutes > Selenomonadales > Selenomonadaceae > CAVAVT01. The sequence continues at coordinate 34,732 of CAVAVT010000010.1, forward strand.
ATAGCCAAACACTCCTAAAAGTGGAATTTCCATAATCTGCGGTGTCATTTCCGTAGTGCATATAATACTGGAGCCCAAAAGCAGGGCTGCACTTATAATACCGATAACCAGCTTGTTTATCATCTTGTCGATACGTCTCAGGGTGTCCTCCGAACCGTTCATTTCAAGGTTTATCTTGGTCTGTCCGCCCATGGTCATTTTCAAAATGTCGGAAATCTGCTCCGGCAGCTGCAATGACCTGCGAGCCAGCATGTAACCTTCCCTTTTAAAGTGGGACAATTCCTCTGAAAGGCTGAAATTTTTCTTATAGTCCAGCTTAAGGCTTTCAGCAAAAATATCTATCAGGCTTACCTTGGGGCAGCATTTCTTCATAAGGCCCTCAATGGTAAGTATTCCCCTTGCAAACATACTGAGCCCCGGTGGAATAGCTATGTGGTACTTCCGGAGAATTGCCAATATCTGTTTGGTCAGAGTTCCCAACTTCAAGGTCTTGAAATCGATATTGGAGTATTCCTCCACAATGATGCCCACATCCTCATACAGAGCTGTATGATTTATATCTCTTTGAGGGATTCCCATTGCCAGTATGGCCGCCTTCATTTCAAAGGTATCCTTGCTAACAAGTGCCATCACCGCCCGGCGCATGGTATTTCTGTCCTTTGAAGATATTCGTCCCATCATTCCAAGGTCCAGCCAGACTATTTCCCCATCTCTCACCCAGATGTTTCCGGAATGGGGATCCGCATGGAAGAATCCGTCCTCTATAATCTGCTTGACATAATTTTCCCCCAGCTTCTGACCAAGTTCATTTATGTCATAGCCCATTTTCTCCAGCTCTTCCAGATTGGAAAAAGGAACTCCCTTAACGTATTCCATTACAAGAATATGCCTGGTGGAAAGCTTCCTATTAACCCTTGGACAGCTTATTCCTTTTCTGTCACTGTTAAGGTGGCGGAATTCATCGATGTGGTCGGCCTCTATTATAAAGTCCATTTCCTGCTTTGCAATCTCCCACATTTCGGTAAGAATCATATCAAAGTCGATAACTCCGTCTGAACCGTTAAAGAGCTTAATCAAGGATGAAGCACGCTTCAAAAGGACTATGTCCTTAGCCATTATATCGTATATGCCCGGACGCTGTACCTTGATAACCACATGCTCCCCATTTGTAAGCTCGGCTTCATGAACCTGGGCTATTGATGCAGAACCTAAGGCGTTTTCATTTATTGATTTAAAAATCTTATTCCAGGGGCGGCTGTATTCTTTCTCAAGAATTTCCTTTATTTGGTCAAACGGAAGTGGCTTGGCTTCAGACTGAAGCTTTTTCAGCTCCTCGCAGAACTCCGCCGGCAAAAAATCCGGCCTCATGCTCATGACCTGGCCAAGCTTTACATAGGTAGGTCCCAAATCCTCTAAAATTGCCCGGAGGGATTCTGGAGTCAGACCATGTACTATTCCCCTATTCCTCAGAACCTTTACCATGTCCCGAAGCCGTTCAGTGGAAACGCCTATTTCCTTTTCTTTGGATTTTACTTTCAAAAAGTTACTCAGCATAGATATACTCCATTCGGGGATTCACTGAATAATCTGTACTAAATTAATGATAAATCATCCTACTTGAATTAACAAGTCTGCTGTATCAGCTGGAAAGGACTTCGCTGCCTGTTTCGGTAATCACGATAGTCTTTTCCCACTGGGCGGAAAGGGACTTGTCCTTTGTGCGGACTGTCCAGCCATCCTTTTTATCCACAACCACCTTATACTTTCCAGCGTTAATCATTGGCTCGACTGTAAGCACCATGCCAGGTACCAAAAGCATTCCGGTGTCCACTTCTCCCACATGGGGAACAAATGGCTCTGTGTGGAATTCCTTGCCTACACCGTGTCCTCCAAGCTCTGTTACTACAGAATATCCGTTGGCATGGGCATGTTCCTCACAGGCAGCTCCGATATCTCCGAGGAAATGCCAGGGCTTTGCAGCCTCTATTCCCAGTTCCATACATTCCCTTGCCACGTTCACAAGTTTCCTGGCACCTTCACTGGTTTCTCCCACTATGTACATTCTGGATGCATCCGCATAGTAGCCATCAAGAATTGTAGTAATGTCTATGTTGACGATGTCCCCTTCCTTAAGTATTGTTTTCTCGGAAGGGATTCCATGGCATACAACCTCGTTGATGGAAATGCATACGCTTTTTGGGAAACCGCCGTAGTTGAGACATGCAGGGATTCCACCCTGGCTTACGATGTATTCATGAGCCGCATTATTCAATGTAAGGGTATCCACTCCAGGCTTAACCATATCTGTCATCAAATCCAAAGCACCGTCATTGATAACTCCGCTTTTGCGGATGCCCTCTATGTCCGCATCATTCAAAATAACTTTTTTAGGCGGTCGGGTCTGTCCTTTAAAAACATCGAATTTCATTGCCTTAATACGCTCATCAAAGGCCAGGTGGCATTTTTTGTATTTTTTCCCGCTGCCACACCAGCACAAATCATTTCTCATCATAGGTGAAAGCTTCCTTTCCTTGCCCTAATATATAATAAAAATTAATTTAAAAATTTACATTGAAAACCAATTTATATTATAACGCCATTGTTCAAATTTTGACAACGGCAAAAACTATGATTAAATTGCCCTGCAAAAGAAAAATCCCCCTGCACCATTTTTTGATACAGGGGGCATTGGTTTGTACTATTAGGATTTCTTTGTGCGAAGCAAAGACCAGATAAGGTTTTTAATGTCCTTGTCCTTATCAATCTTAACCTGCATAGCACGTGAATTACCAATGATATTGAAGTTCTCTACTAGGAAGCAGTAAATCAGGATACCCATGGAAATCAGTCCCACACTGACGATAATCTCGCCGATGCAGGGGAAGTAGGAGCCTGACTCATACATTGAGGTGAATACACAGTTCAGTCGGTTCAGAATTACGCCCAGAACAGTAAGCCATGCATAGGTCAGAAGACCGGCCTTGGTCTTGCTCCAAGGGCTGAATATGATAATTATAGGGATGATTATACCGAAGACCATTTCGATACAGTACATATTGCTCTGGAGGGTTCCCTGGAACACATAGCCCCAAAGATCCATAGTGCAGAGATCGTATATCTTCATCAAAAGGTAAATTGACATGATACGGGCACCAACACGTACCAGCGCAAGCATGATATTGTGGGGAATCTCATGACCATAAGCTGTCTTCGCCAGGCTGGTTTCTACAGCAACCATAGCTGAGCCGATGAAGAACGATGACATAAGGAAATAAATAGGAAGGAACTCACTCCACCAAAGGGGGAACATTTTTTCCTTCATAATGAGGAACAAGCCGCCCAGTGAGGACTGATGAAGTACCGGGAATACCAGACCGATTACCACCAGTACCGGCAAAGCCTTTACCATTATAGGATGGAGTTTCTTTACTAGTACACGCTCTGTAATAATTTCAAAAAACTCCAGACTCAAAACTGTGGTGTACATGGACAGACACCAGAATACTTCAAAAAGTACTGAGGTATGTCCCCATGAAACGAAGGGCCGCCAGAAATTAAACCACTGTCCGATATCAAGGAACAGTCCTGCCATTACCAGGATGTAACCAAGAAGTGATGTCAGCAGCGCACCACGTGCCACAACAGCGTATTTCTCATATTTAAATATGGAAACCAGTAATGCCGTAGAATATCCACCACCGGCCAGCGCAACACCGCACATTACGTCAAAGGCAATCCACATGCCCCAAGGAGTTTCATCTGTAAGATTGGTAACATACTGGAAACCTGTCAGGAGTCTTATTAATACGGTAACTGCCATTAGAGCAACAAAGCCAGTCAGCAGGAAACGCATTGGCGTGATGGTAAAATCCCAGCCTAAAATTCTAAAACATCTATATACCCTCATGGCTTAGTCCTCCTTATCCCCATTTTCAGTTTCTTTTTTCTTACGATTTTTCTCCACACGGTTATGGTAGATAGTGAGACCTGCCAGGAAGGTTGCCCAGGCACCAGCCAGTATTGGAACCTTGGACATATAGCTTTCGGTGTAATTCGTAACAGGAGTTTCGCTAACCATCTTGAATCCCAAATCTTCAAAAGGAACATCGGAAATGTACAGCCACTCAGAGCCGCCAACTTCCTTTTCACCAAATACATGGTTTACATACCGGCTGTCGGAGCTGATTATCTCATGGGCCTTTTTCAAAAGCTCGTCCCTATCTCCAGAAATCAAAGCTCCTGTGGTACATGCAGCTACGCAGGCAGGAGCATCTCCCTTGGAAAGCCTTGCCTCGCACATCTGACACTTCGTTACCTGAGGGAACTGCTCATTCCACTGATATCTTGGAATGGAATAAGGACATGCCACCATGCAGTAACGGCAGCCTACACACAAATCCGGATAATAAACCACAGCCCCAGTTTCCTTATCTTTCTGAATTGCCTTGGAGAAACATGCTGATGCACAGGCTGGGTGCAAACAATGTATGCACTGCTTTTTAACGAATCTCAACCGGTCATCCTTGGTATCAAATTTCTGAATAACAGTCCATCGGTTGTCGTCAAGATCCACCCTGCCGTCCTTTACATTACGGGGCTTTGACTTAAAATCAAGACCGTTATACATTTTACAGGCAACGCTGCAGCCGTCACAGCCAATACACTTGGTAATATCTACTAATACAGCCATTTATTACACCTCTCCTCAATCGAACAACCGCTCATGACGGCTTACAAAGGTTGTATGCAGGTACTTTTCTGCCTTCTCGCTGAGAGGCTTGCCTAAAAATTCCTTATAAATGGTCTGTACCTCGCTGTTATCATAGCTGCAATGCTTTGCGGAGCCTTTATCCTCATTGTAGATAGCCGCAATACGCTTCTGCTTAATGTCCTTATCAGAGGATTTGGGCTGCCCGCCGCCGCCGATACAGCCCCCAGGACATGCCATAAACTCAATAAATTGCCACTTGCTGCCGGAAGCCTTGATTCCATCCAGCAGCTGACGAGCATTTTCCAATCCGTGGCATACAGCCATACTTATGGAGCCAACTCCAGGAATATCCACAACAGCCTCCTTTACAGCTGTCATACCTCGAACCGTCTGCCAAGAAAGAAAATCAGCTGGTGGATTGGTTCCTGTAGCAAGATAGTATGCTGTGCGCACTGCTGCCTCGGTAACACCGCCGGTGGCTCCGAATATCTTTCCAGCGCCAGTTGCCTCACCAAGAATTGAGTCGTACTCTCCCTCAGCCACTGAATTAAGATTGATTCCCTTATACTTCAGCAGTGAAGCCAGCTCACGGGTGGTTAGTACGTAATCCATATCCCTGTTGTCATCCACCTGAAGCTCTTCCCTGGCTATCTCAAATTTCTTTGCAGTGCAGGGCATAATGGAAACATTGACGATATTTTCGGGGGCTATTCCCTTCTTTTCTGCATAGTAGGACTTTACTATAGCTCCCAGCATGTTCTGGGGAGATTTGCAGGTGGAAAGATGACTCATCATTTCTGGATAAAAATACTCACAGTATTTTACCCATCCAGGACAGCAGGATGTGAAATGAGGTATCTCCTCTCTTGCTTTGGTAAGTCTGTGGAGAAGCTCGCTTGCTTCCTCCATAATGGTCAGGTCAGCGCCAAAGCAGGTATCAAATACAGCATCAAAACCGGCTTCTCTAAGTGCTCCTACCATTTTCTTTCCAACACTAGTGCCTGGCTCCATGCCAAATTCTTCACCTAAAGAAATTTTTGTTGCTGGAGCTGTCTGAACAACCACATGCTTTTTATCATCATTAATTGCTTCCAATACAGCTTTTATATTTCTTTTTTCAGTGATTGCACCAGATGGGCACCACATTGCACACTGTCCGCAGTTCACACATGCCACCTCATTTTTTAATGGCAGAGGGTAGTTTCCATACACGCCCATGACATTTTTACAGGCTTCTACACACTGTCCGCAGAGAACGCATTTTTCATCGTCACGCTCAATAGCTGGATTAAATGGACTAATTGCCACACGGCCCTTCAGGCTGACTGGAAAATCGCCTTTCCCCTGATACTGGTCTGGAACCCAGCCCTTTGCTCCGGATGGCTCGCCCTTGCAGCCTGTAACCATTGCTCCCAAACCAAGAAGGCTGGCTCCAGAAGCAACCTGTAAAAATTTGCGCCGAGATAGTTTGTTGCTCATATAGACTCTCCTTGCAATAATAAAATACTACTTCTCAATATACACACAGAATTCTCTTATA
>CAVAVT010000011.1:0-39533 GCA_963592185.1 bacterium
TTGATTATCAAAGACATATTAAAATAAACGAAAAAAGCAGCAGGCTGGGAATAATCCCTAAACCTGCTGTTTTATTATGTCTTGGATTAATTTTCCGACATAGCTTTTTCCACTGCAGCCATTGCTTCAGAACTTGTCATCAATATGTCTCTTGGCTTGCTTCCCTGGCTGGCTCCGACGATGTGAAGCTCCTCCATGGTATCAATAAGCCTTGCAGCTCTGGTATAGCCTACCCGGAACCTCCGCTGAACTCCTGATGCGGAGGCCTGTCCGGTGGAAAGAACCGACTGCACAGCCTCCGGCAAAAGCTCATCATACCGTGGCCTGTTATCCTTTTTTTCTTCCTCGGCTTCCTGGGCTGCCTGTTCTGTGAAGTTTATGATTTCCTCGTTGGTCTCTACTTCCTGCTCCTGAGCCTGAATAAAGTCTATGAGCTCCTCAACCTCACGGTCGCTGACAAAGGCTCCCTGTACACGCTTGGGTTTTGCCGCTCCTATAGGATAGAACAGCATGTCACCCTTGCCCAACAGCTTCTCCGCTCCGGATCTGTCCAAAATAGTTCGGGAATCCACCAAAGAGGATACCGCAAAGGATATTCTTGATGGAATATTTGCCTTGATAACACCTGTAATAACATTAACAGATGGCCGCTGTGTAGCCAGAACCAGATGGATTCCTGCAGCACGTGCTTTCTGTGCCAGCCTGCAGATGGCATCCTCCACATCATGGGGAGCTACCATCATCAAATCCGCAAGCTCGTCTATAATAATTACAATAGAAGGCATTTTATCCTCTGGATGGGATGCATTATAGGTCTCCATATTACGGGCACCCTTTTCAGCAAACTTTGCATAGCGCTTTTCCATCTCCTGAACAGCCCAGTTCAGCACGGAAGCTGCCTTTTTGGAATCAGTAACTACTGGAACCATCAAATGGGGTATGCCGTTGTAGACAGAAAGCTCCACCATCTTTGGGTCTATCAGTATGAATTTAACTTCATCCGGCCTTGCCTTGAACAAAATACTTGTGATAAGGGTATTGATACATACCGACTTACCTGAACCTGTGGCACCAGCCACCAAAAGATGTGGCATTTTTGCCAAATCTGCAAAAATGGACTGTCCGCTGATATCTTTGCCCAGTCCCACAGTAAGCTTGGAACTTGCTGCGGCAAATGCCTCGGACTCCAATACCTCTCGAAGCTGTACGCTTTCCAGCTCCTTGTTAGGCACCTCTATACCAATGGCAGCCTTGCCTGGAATCTGTTCGATTCGCACGGAAAATGCCGCCAGACTCAGTGCCAGATCATCCGCAAGATTGGTGAGCTTGCTTACTCTTACTCCCGGTGCCAGCTCCAGCTCATACCGGGTTACAGCTGGTCCATGACATGCATTGACAATCCGTGCCTTTACCTTGAAATTATCCAAGGTGGTGGCCAGTGTCTTTGCTTTTTCTGCAATTTCCATTTCCAGCTGTTCATTCTTCTTATGTACACGCTTGGAGAGAATCAACTTGGGATCTGGTATCACATAGGGTTTTGGCTTAGGCTTTTCCGCCTGTACAGCCTGTGGTGGAGGTGGCGCCGGTGCATAGGGACTTACAGCCGTAGCCGAAGGAATGTACGCTGAAATATTTCCCTTGCTATCATCCTCATTCATGGTTTCCAAACGGGAATCCATTTCCTGCTCCTTCATTTCAGCAGCTTCAAAGGCTTCCTCCGGAATATCCTCCCCAGCAATTTCAGCTGTATCAGCATGGGAATCAGCAAACTCTATGGTAAATTGCTGTTCTTCTTCAGAGTCGCCTTCCCCATCCAAGTGGCTTTCAGCATCCACTGCTGCTCTTCCTAAAGCCTGTGCCAATGCATCATCAATGGTTCCTTCCGGATAAGGATTTTCCTCCTCCGGCTCAGTCTCTGAATTCTCAAATTCCGCAGGGTACTCATCCACCTCTGCTGTTTCTACTCCATTATCAGCAATGTCCTCATTCTGCCCATTATCAATGGTATCGAAATAAGTGCTGCTGGGCCAGTCCTTTGAATGGGTATATATCCCCTGGAAAAGTTCTTCTTCATTTGGCTTTTCATCCTGAATTACAGGCTCTTTTTCAATCCCATTTGCAGCTGGGGCCGCCGATACCGCCTCAAAGCTTGTATCATTTTCCTGATTATAAAAGGATTCCTTTTTCTGCCGCCGTTCCTCCAAATGTGATTTAACCCTCTGTTTTACACTTTCCTCAACAGCAACAGTTTTTTCATAGGCGGTCTCCACAGTATTTTTAGCAACATTGATGCCAGCCTCAGCTGTTTCCTTAGTTTTAAGCATACCGGAGGCCAGTGACCAGGTGGTAGCCAGCAGCACTGAGCCAAGTGTTCCTGTTCCAAGAACTATTATTGCACCATCCACTCCAACTATACGCCTGAGAATAAAAAGCAGCCCTCCACCTAAGAGACCGCCTCCAGCCTGAAGACTTTTCGGCAAAATTTCTTCCCCTACAGGAGTAGTAAAATGATGCCATATTGAAAGAACACATACAAAGAGAATTAGAATCCCCCAAAATCTCTTCGTAAATGACATGCCTTCATGCTTAATAATGTATTGCACGCCGATAAGCAGCATCAGCAGGGAAAATGCATAGGCTCCTATGCCAAAGAAGTAGGACAGAACCTTTGCAAAATACACTCCTACGAAACCTACATTCAAGCCTAAAAGACCGCAAAAGCAGAAAATAGCCACAGCGGAAAAAGCCAAACCTATCAGCTCATACTTCCGGCGTTCGTCAATAGTTCCCTGCCCTGAGGTTTCACTCTTTGCATTTTTCACAGGTCTTGTCTTTGATTTCTTAGCGGACCCCTTTGATATTTTGCCGGTTTCAGCCTTTTTTACAGAGGTGCGCCTGCGTTGTCCCGTACTGCCGGTACCCTTTTTATTCTCTTTTTCATCCGACTTTTTCTTCGCCATCAGGTCTCACCGCTTTTATCAATCATCTATCTCATCAAATCTTCTATTGCAGCTTTAGCCAGTTTGTCTGCACGTTCATTTCCCTTTATGCCTGTATGCCCTGCAACCTTTTGGAATTTCACCCAGCTGAGATACTCCTGCATAAAGGCTTTATATCCGGAGGTAATAGCATTATTGGTTTTCCATCGGCCCTCAGCCCATTCAGCAATTCCGGTATAGTCATGGCAGATTACAAGCTTGTCCAGCTGATGCTTTTCAGCCCAGACCACAGCCTGCTTTGCTGCCTCCAGCTCTCCAGATACATTTCTAAGCTTTGCAGCATCTTCGGATTCACCAACACCGTTGGCTTCATGAATCAGCTGTCCATCCTTATATATCGCCATTCCCCAGCTGTATTTTCCATTGAAATATGAGCCGTCCACATATGCGTAGCACACTCCCGGCTCTTCAGCTGGTGCTGAAAAATTTCCCGATTCACCACCATTGCAGACCGCTCCGGACATATATTGTTTTGCTTCAGCTTCTGTAACAAATCCTTTATATGCTGCTCCAGGGAATTTTATGACCTGTTTCTGGCATTCAGCCCAGGTTTTATAAATTCCAGGCCTTCTTCCAACCCTTACCGCATAAAAATTGTTTTTTGGAGCCAAAATCCGCACCTCCGTAATATCATAGGTTAGTACGTCCCGTTAATTTTTCAGCACACATACGTGCCTGACTAAGGACCTTTTCCTCATCAATGGTCAGAAGTTCTCTATTCTTCATTATAAGTTTGCCATCGATTATAACGGTATCAACAGTAGCCTGTGAAGCTGCGTAAACCAAAAGGGATGTGTAATCATATCTAGGAGTCCACTCGGCATTGTCCGTATTGAAAAGGGTTATGTCCGCCTTGCAGCCAGCCTCAATTCTTCCAACATTATGGAGTCCTATCGCCCTGGCTCCATATTCCGTGCCCATTTTCAGAGCCTCAGCCGCTGGGATGGCTTCGGGGTTTAATGTAGAAACCTTAGACAGCAGGGAAGCAAGTCTTATTTCCTCCAACATGTCCAAATTATTATTGCTGGAAGCGCCGTCTGTTCCAATACCCACGCATATACCATTATCCAAAAGCTTCGCCACAGGCGCAATGCCACTTGCAAGCTTCATATTGCTGCCTGGATTATGCGCAACTCTCATGCGGTATTCCTTCATGAGTTCTATGTCCGCATCATCCACCCATACACAGTGGGCACCAATGACACCGCAGGAAAGAAGCCCTGTTTCCTCCATAAGGGCAATAGGGGTTCTTCCATACTTTTCAATGCATTCCTCAACCTCAGTTTTCGTCTCGGACAGGTGAATATGTACCTCAGCTTTTAAATCAGAAGCCGCTGCCGCCACCTTCCGGAGAAAATCCGGTGTGGTGGTATAAGGAGCATGTGGAGAAAGCATTACGGAAATTCTTCCATCCCCAGCTCCGTTAAAGTCCCTATAGAGCTGAATACCTTCCTTCAGTCGCTGTTCCCCTTCCTCCGGGGTAAAGGCCAGCATTCCTCTGGATACAACAGCTCTTATTCCGCAGTCTATGGCTGCCTTTGCGACAACATCCTCCCAAGGGCCATACTGGTCCAAAAACGCGGTGGTTCCTCCCTTAATCATCTCAATGATTCCCAAGGCAGCACCCCAGTACAGGTCCTCCTGCTTCATTTTGTCCTCAATAGGCCATATTTCCTTTTGAAGCCAGTCCTGCAAATTAATATCATCAGCATAGCTTCTAAGAAGATTCATGGAAACATGGGTATGAGCATTAACAAAGCCAGGAACAGCAAACATATCATTGCCGTCAATAACAGAAATGGAGTTATATCCTTCAGGTATTTCTCCCACAAATTCGATAGAATTTCCAGAAATACCTATATTGGTTTTCTCCACTTTTCCATTTGGCAAAAATGCATTAACATTTTTTATAAGGATGGACATGTCGCACCTCCGCTAAATTATTTAAGGCATTGCAAGATATTCCCTCTGCTCCGGAGACAATTCATCGATTTCTACTCCAATAGCCTTCAGCTTGATTTTTGCAATTTCTGCATCAATATCTTCTGAAATAACATATACATCGTTATCCAGCTTGCCCTTATTCTGAAGGATATGCTTTGCAGAAAGAAGCTGTACAGCAAATGACAAATCCATTATTTCTGCCGGGTGTCCATCACCGCACGCCAGGTTTACAAGTCTTCCCTCTCCCAGGAGATAAAGTTTTCTTCCATCTTCCAGCAGGAATTCTTCTATATTATTACGTACAGTACTGCGTGACTTGGATATGCTTTCCAGCTCTGGAATATTGATTTCCACATCAAAATGACCTGCATTTGCCATCACCGCACCATTTTTCATTACCTCGAAATGATGTTTCCTTATTACATCCTTATCGCCTGTAAGTGTAAGGAAAATATCGCCGTACTTTGCAGCCTCATCCATAGGCATAACTCTGAAGCCGTCAAATACAGCCTCTATAGCTTTTATGGGATCAACCTCGGTAATGATTACATTGGCGCCAAGTCCCTTTGCCCTCATGGCTCCGCCCTTTCCGCACCATCCGTATCCGGCAATAACAACGGTCTTTCCTGCTACAACCAGATTAGTGGTACGCATAATGCCATCCCAGGTGGACTGACCGGTACCATAACGGTTGTCAAAGAGATACTTGCAGTATGCATCATTTGCAGCCATCATGGGGAATTCCAGCTTTCCAGCCTTTACCAGTGCCTTAAGTCTATGGATTCCAGTGGTAGTCTCCTCGGCTCCGCCGAAAATTCCTGGCAGCAGCTCACGGCGCTTGGTATGAATAGTTTCCACAAGGTCGCCGCCGTCATCAATAATGATATTTGGTTTAATATCCAAAGCCTTGTTTATAAAAGTATTGTATTCCTCATCTGTGCATCCATGCCAGCCAAATACATTGAGCCCGTCCTCAACTAAGGCTGCTGCAACATCATCCTGTGTTGAAAGTGGATTACTTCCTGTAATAGCAACCTCTGCTCCGGCATTATGCACTACCTGAGCAAGATACGCACTTTTTGCCTCAAGATGAATGGTAATAACAAAACGCAGACCGGCAAAAGGCTTTGTCTTTGAATATTCCTCATCAAGCGCCTTTACAACAGGCATGAAATTCTTTACCCATTCAATTTTATCGTGTCCAGAGGGTGCCAGATTTATATCCCGAATCATTGACTCCATGTTATCCATCCTTCCATTGGCATATAACTCATTAATTCATATCATAACATTTTTACAGGCTTTAGTGAAATTTCTTCATTTCATTGGAAAATCCACAAGACCTCTTTCCGGTTCGCTTTCCTGTGGATTAATAATAACAGCATTTTCAAAATCCTCCAGGGACAGGTTGTCAACATATAGCAGCAATCCTGTCGGCCCATCTACAACTCTTCGGATTTTTACAGACAAATCCCCTTCATTGTTTTCATAAGGCTGAAGCTGATTCATTCCATATTCATTGCCCAAAGCTTCCATTAATAACTGTGCAATATCTTCCATAACGCAATACTATACCTTTCTGTAATCAGTAAGATCCAGCTGTAGCGGTGTAACCGTTACAAATCCATTTTTTACAGCCTCAATATCTGTGCTTTCATCATTATGATGGTCGTATATTTCTCCCTGCAGGAGGTAGTATACCCTGCCATCCTCCTCGATGCGCTTAAAGGCATTTGTGTAATCCCTTGTTCCCTGTTTGGTAAATACCAGCTCAGGCTTTTCCTTTAAAACTCGTGGGAAATTTACATTATATAATGCTGGCTCCTTTTCCCTGTCCAAAAGCTGCTGCATAAATAAATTCACAAATATTTCCGCAGCCTTCTCCATCGGAAGGTCTGAATCATAGTCCCTTGAAACAGCAATTGCTGGTATGCGATGAAGAAAACCCTCTATTGCCGCACCTACTGTTCCCGAATACAGAACATCAGTACCCAAATTGGCTCCATGGTTGATTCCTGACAGAACCAAATCAGGCATATGCCCTTCAGCCATGGATTCCAAATAAATCTTCACGCAGTCCGCCGGAGTTCCACAGATACTCCATGCCTCAATAGTATTTTCATACCCATCGGTATTTTTTCTATTTTTAAGTTCCATGGGCTTTGCAACAGTGATGGCATGGGACATGCCGCTTTGCTGATATTCAGGTGCCACCACTATAACCTCATGCTTTTTGCTCAGTACAGAGGCCAACGCCCTTATTCCATCTGCTTCATATCCATCATCATTGGAAATCAGAATCCGCATATGCTCCTCCTAGATATATCTGTTAAACAAAATAGGCAGGCTGGAATTCTCCAACCTGCCCTCAAAACGCATTCCACAAATGCGGTAATCATCATGGTGACCCACCACGGAATCGAACCGTGAACCTACTGATTAAGAGTCAGTTGCTCTGCCAGTTGAGCTAGTGAGTCGATTTATCGGGGATGTTTCATTCACGAGAACGTGTCCACATCTCAACGACAAAAATTATGTTACCATAATGGTTATGCAAAGTCAACACTTTTATTTAATAATTTTAAAAATTATTCGATTCCAGTAACCTCATAGCCGGCATCCACAATTGCAGCTGTTATTGCATCATCAGCAACCGGTGCGGAAAGGGTAATAACCGCATTTTTATTTTCCAGGCTTACCACAGCCTTTTCTACACCCTCAATGCCTTCCAAAGCCTTGGTTACATGGTTGACACAGTGTCCGCACATCATTCCTTCAACGCCGATAGTTTTTGTCATAATATTTTCCTCCGTTTCAGCTTCATTATTTTTATCTGTTAATGCTTCCGCATCAGCATTCTTATGTATATCCTCAGCAGCGATTATACCGCCCTTAAGGAAATCAGGAAGCTCACATCTCATGGACTGAGATTTGCCCTTCTCATATATATTGAAGAAATTCAGCCTTAGTGCATTCATTACAACGCAGAAACTGGAAAGACTCATGGCCGCTGCGCCGAAAAGCGGACTGAGGGATACACCCAGCAGAGGAATCCATACTCCGGCAGCCAAAGGGATTCCGATTACATTGTAGAAAAATGCCCAAAACAGATTTTCCTTAATATTCCATATGGTCTGACGGGAAAGTCTGATTGCCGCTGCAGCATCCTTAAGCCCTGATTTCATGAGAACTACATCCGCTGCATCAATTGCTATGTCAGAGCCAGCGCCTATTGCAATTCCCACATCAGCACTGGTGAGGGCCGGAGCATCATTTATTCCATCTCCCACCATTGCAACACAGCCATATTTTGAAAGGGCTTCTACCACCTGGGATTTGCCTCCTGGAAGCACCTCTGCCACAGCAGCAGTGATACCAACCTCCTTGGCAATATATGCAGCTGTACGCCTGTTATCGCCTGTGAGCATAATGGGCTGAATTCCCATTTCCTTAAATTCCTGAATAGCTTCTCTGCTGTCCTTTTTCACTACGTCAGCCACAGCAATGGCTCCCAGCATTCTGCCGTCCGCTGCAAAAAACATAGAGGTCTTGCCCTCATCAGAAAGCTTTGCTGAAAGCTGCTCCATGCTGACATTTCTTATGCCGCTTTGAGACATGAGCTGGACATTTCCGGCTATTGCCCATACCTCCTGGCCTCCAAGCTTGATTTTTCCCCGTACTCCATAACCCGGCAGTGCCTTGAATTCCTCTGCCGGTTCTGGCTTTAAACCATGCTTTTCGGCTTCTTTCCTAATTGCCTTTGCCAAAGGATGCTCGCTGTTCATCTCAAGGGCAGCTGCAGCCAAAAGCAATGCATCAGCCTCAACGCCATCCTCTGGAACAATATCCACCACCACAGGAGCGCCCTGGGTAACTGTTCCTGTTTTATCCAATACAATAAAGTCTATTTTACCAGCATTTTCAAGGGCTGTAGCAGTTTTAAACAGAATGCCGTTTTTAGCACCCAGTCCGCTGCCTACCATGATTGCCACCGGAGTAGCAAGTCCCAAAGCGCAGGGACAGCTTATAACCAGTACGCTTATTGCCCTTGCCAGTGCAAAACCGATACTCTGTCCCATAATCAGCCAGACAGCACCAGTAACGAGAGCTATTCCAATGACTACAGGAACAAATACTCCAGCAACCCGATCCGCAATTTTAGAAATCTCAGCTTTGGATGCAGCTGCATTTTCTACCATTTCTATAATCTGTTGAAGGGTGGTTTCTCCGCCTACTCTTACAGCCTTGCAGTTAAGTGCTCCATGCTGATTGATTGTTGCAGCACTTACAAAGGAGCCGGGAGCCTTGTCCACCGGCATACTCTCGCCAGTAAGCGCCGCCTCATTTACAGAGCTTTCGCCGCTTATTACTTTTCCATCCACCGGGAAGCTTTCTCCGGGACGTACTATAAATACATCCCCAACTTCAACTTCCTCAACAGGAATCATTACTTCCGCATCATCTCTTAAAACCCTTGCCTGTTTTGGAGCCAGGTCCATCAGCTTTTTAATTGCATTGGTTGTCTTACCCTTGCTCCTTGCCTCAAGAAGCTTGCCTACTGTTATAAGTGTAAGAATCATGCCAGAGGTTTCAAAGTAGAAATCCCCTCCACCCTTCATTACAGCTTCCATATCTCCAAGCATTGCTGCATCAATCATGGAGAAAAGCACTCCTGTGCTGTAAACAAATGCCGCACCGCTTCCCAATGCCACAAGGGTATCCATATTCACACCGCCAGAAAGGGCATTTCTAAAACCATTTATAAAGAACTTCTGATTGATTATCATAATTCCAGCAGAAAGTATAAGCTCATAAAGTCCTACCGCCATAGGATTTTCTGCAAATAATCTAGGAACTGGGAATCCCCACAGGGCATGGCCCATAGAAACATAAAGAAGAGGTATCAAAAGTACCAGAGAGCTAATTAGCCTTCTAAATATCTTAGGTGATTCATGATCCTCCAGATTATCTTCTTTTATGCTGTGGACAGTTCTTCCCTTGCCTTCGCTTTTGGCCGGAGAGGCTCCATAGCCAGCCTTCCCCACTGCACTGATTATCACATCGCTGTTTGCTGGTTCATTGTAACTGACCAGCATGGAGTTTGTAAGAAGGTTCACAGATACATTATCTATTCCCTCCAGTCCCTTTACAGCCTTTTCAACTCTTGCAACACAGGCGGCACAGGACATGCCGGTTATATTGTATTTTTCGTTTAAAATCTTTGCCACGTTGTATTCACACTCCCTTTAGAGGATATTAATGTAATTATTTGCAGTTGAAAACGTAAAAATAACAAGTAGCTATTTTAGCTTTTTTATTAAAGCAACAGTTTCTGAAATGATTTCTTCGTTGCCTTTCCGAATCTGGTCAGATACACAGGTTTCCATATGATTCTGCAGAACAATATATCCAAAATTCTGCAAAGCACTTTCCACAGCGGATATCTGAGTCAGTACATCTCCGCAGTATCTGTTGTCATCCAGCATTTTCTTAATGCCATTAAGCTGTCCGATGATTCGATTCAGCCTGTTGTCCAAGGATTTTCTAAGCTCGCTGTCTCTTGGAACAGCTTTAAAATGCTCACATGCCGGACATCCAGCCATCCCTTTATTTTTATCCATTAAGTCACTGGATGAACACATGCATTTGCTATTATTATTTTCCATCATGTTCCCTCCAATACCCCCATAGGGTATTTGTTTATACATAGAGAATATACCCATATGGGGTATTTGTCAATGCAAAGATATATATTTTTTCTGTTTATTGATTATGCCCAATATATGTATTATTATAAGAATATTAATACTATTAAGGAGGCAGGTTCAGCCCGTAGCTAGCTGACCTAGGGTTCAATGAAACTTCAATTACCACAGTTGTATTTTTCAAAGCTCATGCGAGCTGTTGTAGAGTTCGACATGATACAGGACGGGGACAACATTCTCATCGGTATCTCCGGTGGAAAGGACAGTATATTTCTCACCTATGCCCTTGCAATGCTGAAAAAGCGCATTAAAAAAGATTTTACTCTCAGAGGTCTCACCATAAATCCTATGTTTACAGAGGATTTTGATACCTCGGACATTGCGGAATTCTGCAGGGAGCTGGAAATACCCTACGATACCATCCCTGTGGACATTGCTGGAACAATAAAAAATCAAGATGGCAAGGATCCCTGCTTCACCTGTGCATTTTTCCGCAGAGGCGCAATGAACCGCTACGCAAAGGAGCATGGCTGCAACAAGATTGCTTATGCCCATCACAATGACGATGCTGTAGAAACTTTCCTTATGGGACTCCTATACTCTGGACAGGTACATACATTCACACCTGTGACATATTTAGATAGAATGGATTTAACTGTAATAAGGCCTCTCATCTACTTTAGAGAGGACGAAACCAGAGAGTCGGTTAAATACCATGGCTTTACACCGGTTCCTTCCCCCTGCCCCATGGACGGGCATACCGTAAGACAGACGGTAAAGGAGCTTATAGCAAGCCTTGAACAGGATATTCCATCCCTTTACCCACATTTAGCGGCAGCAATGCGCACCGGAGCTTTAGGGGAGCTTTGGCCTGCTGAAAAGGGACGGGATGAAATGCGTGATACATATTATGAATACATGTACGGAAAAGCAAAATCCAACTAAAAATTATAAAGGGGTGTACTATTATGTATTTTGCGATTAATGTACTGGGAATTTTTGTATTTTTAGCACTTGGAGTACTATTTTCCAAGAACAGAAAGGAAATTCAATGGCACTGTATTGGAACACTGATGGTATTAAATCTGATACTCGGCTGGTTTTTGATTTCCTTCCCCATCGGTCGTGACGTAATTGCGGCTGTGGCAAATGGATTCAATGTTCTCATTGATGTGGCATACAATGGTATCGGCTTTGTTTTCGCCGACTGGGTAAGCCTTCCGCAGAAAAATTTCTTCACTTCTGCATTGCTGCCGATTCTCCTTGTTGTACCTATGTTTGATATCCTGACCTACATTGGATTTATGCCCTGGGTTATTAAAGTAGTCGGCAAAGTACTATCCATAATTACCCGTGAACCTAAATTTGAAGCTTTTTTTGCTATTGAAATGATGTTCCTTGGAAACACTGAGGCACTGGCTGTTTCTTCAATACAGCTCAAACGCATGAAGGCTGAGCGCTGTCTCACACTTGCAATGATGTCTGTAAGCTGCGTAACTGCTGCTGTACTGGTTGCCTACACAAAGATGATGCCAGCAGAATACATTATTACAGCTGTTCCTCTGAATGTTATAAATGCACTTATAGTTACTAATCTTCTTCATCCAGTAAAGGTCGATGAATGCGACGATGTAATCGCAAAAATTAATGATTGTGGAAATGAACGTGAACCCTTCTTCTCATTCCTTGGCAACTCAATTCTTTCAGCTGGACGCCTGATACTTATTATCTGTGCTAATGTTATTGCATTTGTTGCATTAGCAAAGCTCATTGACACTATTCTCATGGCAATTCATCCAGCTATTTCCCTAGAAAATATTCTCGGAATCATCATGTTCCCACTGGCATGGCTCATGGGATTGGACACAGGCGAAGCCTTCCAGCTGGGCCAGTACATGGGTATGAAGCTTGTTACCAATGAGTTTGTTGTAATGCTTAATGTAAAAGACATTCTGAATACATTCAGTCCTCACATGGTCGCTGTACTTACTGTATTTATTACCTCCTTCGCAAACTTCTCCACCCTTGGCATGATTATTGGCTGCTTCAAGGGTCTGGTGGATGATGAGAAAAACGCTCTTATTTCCAAAAATGTAGGCTACATGCTGCTTTCCGGTATTATGGTTTCCCTGCTTTCCGCAGCAATTGCCGGACTGTTCGTTTGGTAAAATAATTAACTGAAAAAAATATGCCCCAGAGGGCTGCTGCTATAAACAGCAATTCTCTGGGGCTTTTTTTATCTAAGTATATGTAATTAAAGACCAGCTTCACTGCGAAGGATTTCTGCCTTGTCAGTGTGCTCCCAAGGAAGATCCACATCTGTACGGCCGAAATGTCCATAGGCTGCAGTCTGGCGGTAAATAGGACGGCGAAGATCCAGCATCTTGATAATTCCGGCAGGACGAAGGTCAAAATGCTTTTCAACCAGTGATTCGATAACATCCTCATCAATCTTGTTTGTACCAAAGGTATCAACCATGATGGAAACAGGATGTGCCACACCGATGGCGTATGCCAGCTGAATCTCACAGCGGTCAGCAAGACCTGCAGCTACAATATTTTTAGCAACGTAACGGGCTGCATAGGCTGCAGAACGGTCAACCTTCGTGGGATCCTTTCCGGAGAATGCGCCGCCGCCATGACGTGCCATTCCGCCGTAGGTATCAACGATAATCTTGCGGCCTGTAAGACCGGAATCGCCCTGGGGACCGCCGATAACGAACTTGCCTGTAGGATTGATGATGAACTTGGTTTCTTCTGTAAGAAGCTCTGCAGGAACAACAGCCTTGATAACCTTTTCAATCATATCTTTGCGAATCTGAGCAATCTCAATTCCCTCATCATGCTGAGTGGAAATGACGATGGTATCAACTGATACCGGTTTTCCATCCTCATACACAACTGTAACCTGGGTCTTTGCATCCGGACGGAGATACTCTATCTCGCCGCTCTTACGAAGCTCCGCAATCTTTCTGGAAAGTCTGTGTGCAAGAGCAATTGGCAGAGGCATGAACTCATGAGTCTCATTGGAAGCATATCCGAACATCATGCCCTGATCTCCTGCTCCAATAGCCTCTTCCTTGTCCATCTCACCCTCACGGGACTCAAGGGCCTCATTTACACCCTGTGCAATATCCGGACTCTGCTCGTCAAGGGAAATCAAAATGCCGCAGGTATCAGCATCAAAGCCGTACTCAGCCTTGGTATAGCCAATCTCCCTTACAGTATTGCGGATTATCTTTGAAATATCTACATAGCAGTTTGTGGATATCTCTCCCACCACATGTACCTGTCCAGTTGTCACCATGGTCTCACAGGCTACACGTCCCTCAGGATCCTGCTCTAAAATTGCATCAAGTATGCTATCCGAAATTTGGTCTGCCAATTTATCCGGATGGCCTTCAGTTACTGACTCAGAAGTAAACAACATACGTTTTTTGCTCATTTTTTCCTCCTTAAATAATATTATGATGAACCCTTTACCTCAACAGCAGAGGAGATTCTCAATCCAATAAAAAAACTCTCTACACCATAATAGAGAGCACGTTTTTATACCCTCATCTTATAGGTATTCACCTATCGGAATTGGCACCGTTTGACTATGTCATGGTTGCCGCGGCTTCACAGGGCCAGTCCCTCCACCGCTCTGGATGAGTTCCTATTCTGCTTTGGATAAATAATAACATGACGGATATTCCATGTCAACAGGATGCATGAATTTTATTGAAAAATATTATCATTATCCTTTATGAATAAAAAGACCGCAGCCAAACAGCTGCGGTCTCAATTTACTTTAGTATCAGGTATGATGAACGTCTTTGGAGGTGCCACACTTGGTGCATCCGGCACATCCGCCGCATCCACCGTAGCAGTCCTCTTTTCCTTGGGCAATATTGCCAGCCACATGTTTTAATGCGAAGAACAATGCCACAAGAATAATAGCTCCCAATACATATGTTGCCATAACGAGGACCTCCCATCCTTTATTCAATCAAAATCCTAATGCTGTACCTATCTGATAAACAAGCAGTGAAACAACCCATGCTACAGCGAAGGTATATGCAGCTGCAAAGCCCATCCACTTCCAGGAGTTGGTCTCCTTCTTGATGGTACCAAGTGCGGTGAGGCACGGAGTATACAGCTGGCTGAATACCATGAATGCCAATGCAGACATGGTGGTAAATGCAGCACCCATGGTGCCCATCATCTGACCTGCAGCCTCAACTGCATCCTCAGCCTCAGTGGATACATCAGGAATACCATAGAGAACGCCCATAGTGGATACAACTGACTCCTTAGCGATAATACCGGTGATAACAGCAGAACCTGCCTCCCAGGTATCAAAGCCATGGAATGTGAACAGAGTGGACATTGCAGAACCAATTGCTGCCAACATGCTCTCGCTCATGTCTTCAACAGGGCCATCAAGGCTGTAGCTGCTGAGGAACCAGAGAAGAACGGACATTGCGAAGATAATAGTACCGGCTTTAACAAGGTATCCCTTGCCCTTGTCCCAAGTCTCAATGAGAACGGACTTCATATCAGGAATACGGTAAGGAGGAAGCTCAAGCAGGAAGGTGGATCCTTCATCCTTGAATACAGTATCGCCGAGAACTCTTGCCATAACGATTGCTGCAACAACACCAACAATGTACATTACGAATACAACATTTGCTGCATTTTCAGGGAAGAACATAGCTGCGAAAAGTGCCATAATAGGCAGCTTTGCACCGCAGGTAAGGAACGGAGTAATAAGAATAGAGGTAAGACGGTCCTTCTCGGAATCCAGTGCACGGGCACCCATGATTGCCGGAACGCCACAGCCGAAGCCCATGATGAGAGGCATTACACCCTTACCAGTAAGGCCTGCACGGCGCATGATAGGATCCATGATGAATGCTACACGTGCCATGTAGCCAGTACCATCAAGGAAACTCAGGCAGAAGAACAGTACGAAAATCAGCGGAACGAAGGTAATTACGGCACCAACACCGCCGATGATACCATCACAGATAAGTGACTGCATCCAGTCAGCTACCTCAGTTGCTGCCAATGTCTCAGTTGCCCAGTCAAGAAGATCCTCATTTACCAGCTCATCAACAAAGTCTGCAATCGGCTGACCAATCCAGGTAAAGGTAATCTGGAATGTGAGGTAGATAATACCGAGAAGAATAGGAAGTGCAAGGAAGCCATTTGCAAGCACCTTGTCAAGCTTCTCAGAGAAGGTAGCTCCAACTTCTTTGAACTTCACAGCCTGAGAAACGATTTTATCAATAAGTCCGTAACGAAGCTCTGCAAGCTCCTCATCAATAACCTCAGGATCCTTGCCGCTGGTCTTGAGAGCCTTAACCTCAGCAATGTGGGATTCGATGAGCTCGCTGGGCTTGTAGTCCTTCATAACATTGGAAGTAAATACATCCAAAAGCTTCTTAACGCTCTTTGTGCTGTGACCTATAGTCTCAACAACTGGCATACCAAATGCCTTTTCCAGCGCAATGGTATCGATTTCAACGCCGTTCTTCTTTGCATCGTCCATCATGTTCAGGTCTATGAGTACGGGGATGCCAAGCTCCATGAGCTGTACTGTAAGGTACAGGTTACGCTCGATGTTGGAAGCATCTACTACGTCCACAACAAGCTCCGGAGCACTCTGAGTCAGGTACTCGATTACGATAGCTTCTTCCGGAGAGCGTGCATTTACGCTGTATGTACCAGGAAGGTCAACGATGGAGATTGCTCTGTCCTTGTAATTTACATAGCCAGTCTTCTTATCGACTGTAACGCCAGGCCAGTTACCGATCTTCTGACGTGCACCGGTGAGTGCATTAAAAATTGTGGATTTGCCCACATTGGGGTTGCCTGTCAGTGCAACTGATAATGTTCCCATTATTCACTACTCCTTTAAATAAAAATTTTTAAGCCATCTCAACTTGGATTTTGGCTGCATCGTCCTTGCGCATTGCAAGATTATATGAACGTACACGGAGAGCGATTGGGTCTCCCATAGGTGCGGAACGAAGAATCTGTACTCTTGTTCCAGGAATAAGTCCCATTGTCATAAGACGGTCCTTCAGTTCAGAATCACCAATCTTGGTAATCTTTACGATGGAACCAACCTTGCCATCTCTCAAAGTCATACTCTTACCTCCAAACTATATCGCTATAAGTCCTAAAGACTATGTAATGATATAATATCTCAATAAGCATGTCAAGAGAAATGATAATTTTTATCGCTATCAATAACTCAAATAAAAACTATCTGAAATTATTTTTTTAATTTTTTTCGTAAACATTTGGCTTTTTATTTTCATAGATAAAAACATTTTTCATTTTCACTTAAAAATCTTCAAAAAAAAAGCCGCCGCCCAATGGCGACAGCATTTTTTATTTATTCCATATGCTTGTAGTTTGACATGAACTGCCTTGGCGGTGTCAGTACCCTGGCACTGTTCAATACAACAGCCAATGTTGCTGTATTATGAATTACAGCGGCCCAGAGAGGACTGATTTTTCCAAGTGCACCCAGCAGCATAGCCACTGAATTTACTGTTATAGTAGCTGTAAAGTTCTGATGAATCAAATTCATAGTGCGGCGTCCAATTCTAAGAGCCTCAATGAGGCGCTCCGGATCCTCGGACTGAATTGTTACAGCTGAGGATTCTGCTGCAATATCTGTCTGACGGCCTCCAAGGGATACACCCACATCGGAGAAGGCAAGTGCAGGTGCATCATTTATGCCGTCTCCTACCATCATTACGCAGCCACGCTTCTTAAGCTTCATGACATAGTCAGCCTTATCCTCTGGGAGAACCTCCGCATGATAGGAGTCAATGTCCATCTTACGTGCCACATCCGCAGCAGCATCAGCTGAGTCGCCAGTGAGCATAACTATCTCATCCACACCGTATCTTCTCATCTGATTCAGTGTTTTCTTCATCTTAGGACGAATAGGATCTGTTATGCCAATAAGGCCAATAAGCTCATTGTCTCTGGAAACGTAGAGAAGGTTTACATCCTTGACCCCGGCGGTAAGATTGTCAACATCCTGAATATGACGCTCGTCCATAAACTTCTTGCTGCCTACCAGAATCTTGCCACCTGTGCAGATTTCTCCAGTATGTGTCTCAAAGTCTGGAACAACGGCCTGCATTCCACGGGCAACAATGGTCTTTGAGGACTTATGCTGAGGAACCTTCCAATTGTGTTCCTTCACATATTTCTGAATAGCAACAGCCAATGGATGAACAGAATGCTGCTCAGCAGATGCCGCCATGAGAAGCATTTCCTCCTCTGTAACACTCTTGGAGGTTGCAAGGAAGGAAATCTGCGGAACACCAACCGTTATTGTACCGGTCTTATCCAGCACAAGGGTATCAGTTTCCGCTAGGGCTTCAATGTAGTTTCCGCCCTTTACAAGTATGCCCTTTCGTGCTGCCGCAGCAATGGCTGCAGAAATAGCTGTTGCTGTAGAAAGTTTAAGTCCGCAGGAGAAATCGATGAACAGAAGATTCAGCACACGCTGCCAGTCTCTGGTTGCACCATACACAACGGCTGCACCAAGGAATGAAATAGGAACCAGCAGATTTGCCATATTGTCAGCAAAATTCTGTACCGGTGCCCTGCGTGCCTGAGCTTCCTCAACCAGATGTACTATCCGGGCAAGGGAAGTATCCTTGCCCACCTTTTCAACAAGCACTTCAATTTCTCCAGCCTCAACCACACTGCCAGCATAAACCTGTGTGCCCTTTTTCTTCATTGCCGGGCGAGATTCACCAGTAATGGATGCCTGATTTACCGCTGCATTTCCTGATATAACTTTGCCATCGATACAGATTTTTTCACCTGTATGTACAGCAATAGTATCTCCGGTCTTAACAGCTTCCACAGGAACCTTGCGCTCTACGCCGTTCTCAACCAGCCATACATAACGCTGGTTCAGATTCAAAAGGCCTGAAATCTGGCTTCTTGCACGCTCTGCCGCATAGCTGGTGAGCATTTCTGCACCATTGGAGAGAGTCAGCAGTGTAAGGCTTGACTCCGGCTTGCCAGCCAGTACTGATGCAATAACCGCTGTAGCTGTAAGGGTATCAGCATTTGGACGGCCTTCCTTAAAAGCTCCCTGAATACCGCTTTTTATGAAGCCACGTGCCATGCCAAGAACCAAAACGCTTCTGATGATAGTAGCCCCGGCAAAAAATTCTGGTGCTACCTTCTTCAGAATCTGCATTCCAGCAAAGCTTGCCAGAGAAAACATTGCTTCCCTGCGGTAATCCGACATATCCGGCCCCTTTTCAGCCGGAGTTTTGCTAACCTCCAAGGACTTTAGATATCTGGCAGCCTGTATAGGCATTACGCTATTATACCAAATTTTCAGCTCCATACCGTTGATTACAGCTGATACAATGCCCCTTATGCTGCGGAGACGGGCACAGATTATTGCACGGTCCCTGGCATCAGGGGTTTTGGGCAGATATAATTTCTGATACATGCACTTCATTCTGTACGCCGTCCTCTCATCAGTGTAAAGGCCCACCACAGCATCTGCGGACCGGAAGGACTCTGTCCCAGAAGAATCATTTTCCTGAGACCTCTAACAATGAAGAACAGTGAAATAACTGTACTCAGATCCAGCCAGTTGGCTGTACTTTTAATTAAGGACTTGTCCATCGCCTTAACGGAGCCGCATAGACTGTTGCCAACAGCGGCTCTATGCTTTCCCTTACAAGGCTTTGCACAATCCTTTTTGCCAGCAAAAAGTCTATACATAAGGAACTCAATCTTTGCAGGATTACACTGAAATATTATAAGCAAACTTCCTGTAGCAGGATTTGCCTTTACAGACTTAATGTAGTCCAGCTTTATCAGCTGCTCTTCCAAAAGCCCTGCCAGCTCTCCGTTGTTCTGAAGAGTTGAAACATGGTACCTTCTGCGCCCCTTTGACGCTGACACCAGTGTATATTCCGCTGATTCTGGTTTTGCTGCCTGAGCGGCTGCCGGGGCTTTCCTTACAGATGGTCTTCCCCCTCTTCCTGCTGCCGCCATTGACTGCTTCTGAAAAAGCATATTATGCATAGCCTTGCCTATTGATGCTCCAAGCATCAGGCCTGACATATATGGCTGCATAAAACATTACCTCCTTTTGGCATGTGTCTTTATGTACTCTTCTACCCGTACAAGTTCCGTATTGGTACGAAGAACCTCTGGTGAATACTTGAGAAGTATTGAACCTGTTACTAAGTTCGTTTCCACTGAGGCAATTTCCTTCATACCGCCAAGGGTATCATGAATTTTTTTCTCAAGCTCCCCGTTGTTGACCAAATGCTTGCTATAAAGTCTGATTCGTCCCGGAGTGTAGTTTGCCACTTCCACTGAACGAATGATAAAATCCAATTTGCTGTGAGGGATATGTATACTATCTAAGATTCCCACTATTTTCAATCCTCCGGATTCTATGGAATATGTTCCAATATATGATATATGTGTAAAAAAGAGACTGTCCTACTGGGCAGTCTCTTCTCGCAGGTCAATAAAACCGTACTAATTTACGCTTATCAAATTACTGCTCGGATGCCTGTGCAGCAATGAGATCCTCAAGCTCTTCCTTCTGACGCTGGAGCTCTGCAAGAGGAACCTGTGCCTGTGCCGGAGCTGCCTGTGCGAGAGCCTCCATCTGCTGCTCACGCTCCTGCATGAAACGATAACCGAAAATACCAGCTACAGCACCTACAGCTAATCCAATCCAAAAATCAGTCTTCTGAAACATATTAAACAACCTCCTATTAATTTGTATCCATACATGCTTTGGCATCACACGCCACAAACATTTAACATAATCATATCAATGGTTTTACACTATGTCAAACCATTTTAGGATACACTAAATGATAGGAATTATCTTTACTTTCTCAGATAGCCTCTACAGCTTTTTTTCCGAAATTTTCACATTCAGCAATGCCCTCATTGTCCGGTGCACTATTGATTATGAGACTTTCTGTCAACAGTACAGCACCGGCATTTTTAGCCCGGTCATCCCAGTCACGCATCCACTGTCCGTCACCCCATCCGTAGGAACCGAAAAGGGCGAGCTTTTTTCCGGAAAGAGCGCTCTCAGCTTCAGCAAAAAACGGCTCAAATTCACATTCCTCAAGAACTTCGTCACCCATAGCCGGGCAGCCCATGAAAACAGCGTCATAATTGCCAATGTCGCTGGCAGAAGCATCAGCAACCTGTGCCACGTCCACCTCTGCCCCAGCATTCCTAGCTCCGTCAGCAATGGCATTTGCCATCATTTCTGTATTTCCTGTGCCAGTCCAATATACCACTAATACCTTGCTCATATTATTACCTCTTTTCTTATTTTTTCAGCAAATATATGTAAATTTCTATACTGCCATAAGCAATTTCTCGATTTCTTCCCCAGCTTCAAGCCGTCTGCAAAAGGCCTTAGTGCATTCGGTGTACATCTGGAAAAGTTTTTTTGTTTCCTGCTCATTGGAATATACCTTCCAATATCCGCAGTAGGCATAATCATGGCCTTTGTGCTCGATAAAGCCAATTACATCCTTGGGCGGATATCCCAAAAACAGCCCCACCTCATGTGGAAAGCCCTTTTGACAGGTATTTATACGAATTATGAGATGGGAAAGGAGCTGGATGACTGTTCCATTTACTGGATAGCCAAATCTCCTGAGGATAGACTTTACTTCCCTGCAGCTCAAAATATTTTCAAGTTCGCTTTCCCTATAAAAAAGCATGAGCATATAATCCTTATCCTCCTTGAGACATATGGAGGCAATACCCTTGCAAAGAAGACAGGGCCGATATTTTTTCAGCAATGAATATACATCATCAAAGGCTGATTTTTTCACAGTGAGCATACTGGCTGCCTTTAATCCGGAAAAAGTTGGTGCGCAATGGTAGCCCAGAAGCCCTTCAAATTTCTTATTCCCCACCTGCTCATCTCCTTAATCAAGGTGTATTAATGCTAATAACTATCAATACACCAGATAAATCCTTGCTTTTTTATTAAATCATAAATGATAATCTTTTTCAATAAAAATTTTGATAATGATTTGCAGTCCTAAAAAAATTGTGCTAGAATCTTACACGTGCTATAGGAGAATATTATTTATGTGGATGAATCCACTACCGGCATTCATCACATAGATAAATTTGTTATAGCAATCGTATTTAAATTCTTTCATAAAGGAGTATGAGACATGAAGAAGACTTTTTTGGCAACAGCTATTGCAACAGCTGTAACCGTTGGTACCATGGGAAGCGCATTTGCTGCAAGCAACCCTTTCAGCGATGTACCTGCAGATCATTGGGCATATGATGCTGTTCAGCAGCTCGCAAGCGACGGTGTAATCGAGGGCTATGGCGACGCTACTTTCCGTGGCCAGCAGAGCATTACCCGTTACGAAATGGCTCAGATGGTTGCTAAGGCAATGGCTAAGGGCAGCGAGACCAGCGCAGCAAACAAGGCTATTATTGACAAGCTTGCTGCTGAGTTCTCCGATGAGCTCAAGAATCTCGGTGTTCGTGTAGCCAGCCTCGAGAACAAGGTTGACAACGTAAAGTGGACCGGAAGCTTGGCATATGAGTATGCAAGCGAGCGTCCTGCAGCTAACGATGAGGATATCAAAAAGCAGAACTCAAACAAGATTGTACTCACCCTTTCCCCTTCCATGCAGATTAACGACAACTGGACTGGTCATGCAAATATTGAACACTCCATGTCCGCAAATGCTGGTATGAGCTCCTCCGTAGGTGATGCTTCCGAGACCTACAGCGAAAACTACACCAAGGTTGACGCTGCATATGTTGAGGGTGCATTCAGCAACTTCAATGTAAAGCTCGGTCGCTTCGACTATGCAACCGAGAACGATGGCGGACTTGTTATGGACAGCAACGTAACCGGTGCACAGTTTGCCTTCGGCAATGCTCTTAAGGCTACCGTAACTCTCGGTCGTCACAGTGATGACCCTGACCATGAATGGCTCACTGACGACAGCAAGAAATATGGCGGAACTACTCAGTCCTATGCAGGTCTTGAGCTGAACTACGTTAAGGACAAGTTCAACGTTGGTGCTGCATATCATTACTTCGGCATGAAGGATTTTGCTGACTTTGATTTTGGTGCTGCAAATTCTAATGAAAGACCTTACGGCGCAAAATCCCTTGGTATTTGGAGCTTAGGCTTCGGCTACCAGCTTGGTTCCGACTTTAAGTTCTCCGCAGCATACGCTAAGAATCCTAAGGGCGACTTTTCTTCCAAGCTGAAGAAGTCCTACAACATTCAGCTCGACTATAAGGGTGCTGATCCTGAGGTTAAGGGTTCCTATGGTCTCTATGTAGCATACCGCCAGACCACTAAGGCTTCTGCATTTGAGACTACATATGACACAGCATTTGATAACTCCAACCAGAAGGGTTGGGAAATCGGTGCAGACTATGCTCCTTTCAAGAATGTTGTAGCTTCCATCAAGTACTTCAAGGGCAAGCAGCTTCTCACTGAGAACACAGATATTAAGTCCAGCAAGATTTTCGGAAAAATCGAGTTCTCCTTCTAATTCCAACAAATTAGAACAACTTCCATATAAAATAACGGTGGATTTTTCCACCGTTATTTTTTTGCGCAAAAAAAGATTCGAGAAGATTATTCCCGAATCTTTTTTCATAGGGTCATGCCCTTTTATTTCATTTTACTGAAGCATTGCCAGCATGGTTCCTGCTGCTACAGCGGTTCCAATTACACCAGCAACGTTAGGTCCCATAGCGTGCATAAGAAGGAAGTTTCCCGGCCTTGCTTTTGCGCCAACCATCTGGCTTACACGTGCCGCCATAGGAACAGCGGAAACACCAGCAGAACCAATGAGAGGATTTACCTTTCCTCCAGTAATCACATAGAACACCTTGCCCAAAATAACACCGCCAGCTGTACCGGTAATAAATGCCACCAGTCCAAGGGCGATAATCTCTATGGTCTGAACAGTAAGGAAGTTCTCAGCTGACATTGTCATGCCTGTACCTGTCGCAAGGAATATTGTAACAATATTACAGAGAGCATTCTGTGCTGTATCGGAGAGACGATCTGTTACTCCGGATTCACGGAAGAGATTGCCGAGCATCAGCATACTTATCAGTGAAGCTACCGGTGGAAGCAGCAGAGATACTATAACAGCTGTAACGATTGGGAACACAACCCTCTCGAAGTGAGTTACCTCACGGAGCTGGGTCATCTGAACCTCACGTTCCTTCTTAGTGGTAAACAGCTTCATAATAGGAGGCTGAATCAGCGGTACCAGGGACATATAGGAATATGCCGCCACCGCTATAGCTCCCAAAAGCTGAGGTGCCATCTTTATTGCCAAGTATATAGCTGTAGGTCCGTCCGCACCACCAATAATACCGATTGCTGATGCCTCATAGACGTTAAAGCCCAACAGCATAGCACCAGCCAATGCTACAAACACGCCGAACT
This sequence comes from bacterium, assembly GCA_963592185.1. GTDB lineage: Bacteria > Bacillota > Negativicutes > Selenomonadales > Selenomonadaceae > CAVAVT01. The sequence continues at coordinate 24,135 of CAVAVT010000011.1, forward strand.
GTGCTGCTGCACCCATCAGCATTGTCGAAGGATTGGCAATCAATGGTCCAAAGTCCGTCATAGCTCCCACACCCAGGAAAATCAACGGAGGGAATATTTCGTAAGTGATACCATAATTTATGGCCATCATTACGCCCATTTCCTCAAGAAATCCCGTTTTGGGGAAGTTAGCTAAAATACATCCGAATGCTATAGGCGCTAAAAGCAATGGCTCAAAGCCCTTTACAATTGCAAAATAAAGAAGTACAAATGCCACGAGCATCATTATTGCATTACCGGTAGTAAATGAAGCATATCCGCTATTTGCCCATACCGACTGCAGGGATATCCAAAATGCATCAAAAAATTCCATATTGCACCCCCAAAAGGCTATGTATTAAATTTTAGTTCAAAATTAAAGTTTTTCCTGTGCATCAGCACGTGCAGCCATTTTCCAGCCATCACGTGATACTGGACGAATAGCCTTTACACGATAATTTCCTTTATCAATCATTGCAATCGCTGCAGTAATTGCTGCAACAATATTTGCATTAACTCCTGATTCTCTCATTTCTGTTTCTCCTGTCTTCACCGGAGCTGCTGCCTCAGCAGTAACCGGTTCTGGTTTTTTCTTCTCTCGTTTGCGTGTTGGGTCCACCACATGAATAAGTCTGATTACCAAGCTAAGACCAAAAAGCACCGCAAATACTATTACCATGTTAATCAGCATGATAATAAACGGATTTGTCGTTACGGGTCCATGCATAGCACCACCGCCTCCTCTGTTTTAAAAACATTGCTCAATATCTGCAGGGTTTATATCTATATTATTTATCTTTATTCCTGCAGTATATCTGAAAATTTTAAATTTTTCAGAATATATTCATATTATAGCAAAAAAGGAAGTGGCTTAAAAGCATCATATTGTTATCGTATTAATAGACACAGGCTATGACTCCATAGCCTGTGCCAGGCTGTTAGATATCCCTTTATCAGCCCTGTTCCTTCTTGATAACATCAGCAATGCTCTGGCAGATTACTTCCAGCTGGTTCTGGTCAGGACCCTCTGCCATTACACGGATTAAAGGCTCAGTACCGGATGGACGGACTAAGATACGGCCATTTTCGCCAAGCTCCTCATCCCCAGCCTTAATAGCATCCTGAATAGCCTGATTTTCCATCCAGCCATCCTTTGTCTTAACAACCACATTCACCAAAAGCTGGGGATAGCTTACCATAAGCTCGTTCAGTGCAGAAGCCTTGCCGCCATGGTGTTTTACAGCTGTAAGTACCTGCAGAGCGGTTATAGGACCATCTCCAGTTGTGCTGTACTCTGAAAAGATAATATGTCCGGACTGCTCTCCACCAATCATATATCCATGTTCCAGCATATTTTCAAGCACATAACGGTCTCCAACCTGGGTTACCTCCACACGTCCTCCGGCGTTTTTAATTGCTTTGTGGAAGCCAATGTTTGCCATAACAGTTGTAACAATGGTATTGTCCTTTAAGGAGCCGTTTTCTATCATCTCAGTTCCGCACATTACAAGAATGTGGTCTCCATCAATTACATGACCTTTTTCATCCACGCAGAGACATCTGTCAGCATCTCCATCGTGGGCAATACCGATATCCGCATGTTCTCTGAGAACAGCTTCGCAGAGAAGGTCCAAATGGGTGGAGCCGCAATTTGCATTGATGTTGACGCCTGTAGGCTGGTCATTCAGCACTACTACTTCAGCGCCAAGCTCACGAAGGATTTCCGGGCACACTTCATAAGATGCACCGTTGGCGCAGTCAAGAACAATCTTCATTCCATCGAAGCGCTCCTTGGTGGTGCTCATTACGAACTCTTTGTAAAGATTTACAAGGTCATGTCTGTACTCAATGCGGCCGATTTCAGAACCTTGCGCTCTGGAGAGAGTTTCCCCGGCATTGATTGCATGTACCAGCTTTTCCAGCTCGTCTTCAACAGCATCTGGAAGCTTGTATCCGTTTCCGCCAAAGAACTTTATTCCATTATCATGGAAAGGATTATGGGATGCTGAAATCACAATACCTGCACTGGCACCAAGCTCCTTAGCAAGATATGCAATAGCCGGAGTCGGCACTACTCCCACCAGTACTGCATTTCCGCCAGCGGAGCAGATACCAGCACACAGTGCAGCCTCAAACATCTGACCGGAAATTCTTGTATCACGTCCAATTATGATTGTCGGCTGCTCTTCAGCTCCCTTATCAAAATAAAGGATAGCCGCCCTGCCCATTGCAAATGCAAGCTCAGGTGTTAAAGCTATATTCGCTTCTCCACGTACACCATCTGTGCCAAACAATCTAGCCATATATATCTTTCCTCCACATTATGAATTACATATTTCTAACAAAAATATAACAGTCTCACCCAATAGTATGCCCATTTTCACGCAAAAAAGCAAGTACAGCATTTCTGCCATCCACAGCGGCACTCATGATGCCTCCAGCGTAGCCAGCTCCCTCACCCATGGGATAAAGTCCTTCCACGGTTTTGGACACATAACTCTGCCTGTTGCGCTCTATGCGGCAGGGGGCGGAAGAACGGGTCTCCACACCAGTCATAACAACTCCCGGATTGGAATATCCAGGAATTTTTTTATCAAAATGCAGCAATGCACGTTCCATCACATCTGTAACTATCCCCGGCAGACATTCGTGCAAATCGGCTGTTTTAACTCCAGGAAGATAGCTTGGCTTAGTTAGAAAATCCGTAGTTCCTGTTTTCCCATCCAAAAAGTCTCCCACAGTCTGTACTGGAGCACTGTAGTCTCCACCGCCAGCCAAAAATGCCATATGTTCATACTGGCGCTGGAAACGTATGCCTGACAGCACATCCCTTCCAAAATCCTCCGGTGTAACTGTAACCAAAAGTGCCGCATTGGCAATGCCAGAATCACGATGATAATTGCTCATGCCGTTTATAGCCAAGTGCTCCTTTTCAGATGCCGCAGCAACCACCTGTCCGCCCGGACACATGCAGAAGGTATATGCACCTCTTCCAGTTTCATAGTCCTTATAGGTAAGTGCATAATCCGCCACTGGCAGCTTTGGATTACCTGCATCTTTTCCGTACTGGGATGCATCTATAAATTCCTGTGGATGCTCTATGCGCACACCTATGGCAAATGCCTTTGAGGACATTTCTATGCCTTTGCGATGCAGCATTTCATAGGTATCTCTGGCGGAATGTCCGATTCCAAAGAATACCGTATCCGCCGGTATTCTTTCACTGTTTTCTACAATTAATGCTGAGATGCGTCCGTCTTTCATCTCAAAATCTGTTACACAGGTTTCAAACCGCACCTCGCCGCCTAATCGTATTATTTCCAGACGAATATTCTTTACGATTTTGCGTAAAAGGTCCGTTCCAATATGTGGCTTATGCAGATACTTTATTTCCGCTGGTGCTCCTGCCTTAATAAATTCATCCAGTATTTCCCCCATGGACGGATCAGTAATTCTGGTGGTGAGCTTTCCATCTGAAAATGTTCCGGCTCCGCCCTCTCCAAACTGTACATTGGAACGCTCGTCCAGACTTCCGCCCTTCCAAAAGGTGTCGATATCCCTATGACGGCTGTCCACATCTCTGCCCCGTTCCAGCACCAAAGGATTAAGCCCAGCCTTTGCCAGAGTCAGTGCAGCAAACATACCTGCAGGGCCAAAGCCCACAACCACTGGCCGCAAATCTGACAAAGAAGCCTTATCTGCCACAGGTATAGAATCAGGCTTTTTCACCTTTGCCAATTCAACATTTTTATCTTTTTTGAATTTGGCAAGAACCTGTCCTTCGCCGGTGGAGAGTTTTACGTCCAAAACATATACAAAGGACAGAGGTGCTCCCCTGTACCTTCTTGCATCTATTGCTTTACGCACAATTACCACCCCGGCTATCTGACGGGGTGGTAATTTAAGACGGCGTGCAGCAAGGTCAGTCATTGATTCATCGTTATCAAATGGAACACTGAAGTTGCTAATTCTTATCAAGCCGATTCCTCTTTCTTATTTCTTCACTATAAAGATTTGAACATTGACATTTTTGTTTGTTACCGTTATTCCCTCTGGAAGCTCCAATACAGACTCACAGCTAAAGGGTTGGGAACGGGTGCTCAAATCTATCTTCCCTGTATCAATGGAGGTTATTTTTTCCAGCTTTTCATTATCCCCGGCAATTTCTATTTTTGATGGGTCGATTTTTACCTTTTCAACCACATAGCCTTCCACAGGTTCTCCTGAAAATACCGGCTTAATGCTTACAACTTTCTTGGAAAGTCCCCTTGCAATCTGTACCTCAGCCTTAATGCTTTCAGGTATAACTATAACATTTGACACAGCCCTGCCGTCATTATCCACAGCACTCAGCGGAATGTCCAAGGAGAAGTCCTTGTCATTGCCCACCAGTCCTACATAGCCGATTACCCTGGAAACCTGGTTAAGCAGGCTTTCAGGTCCCTGAATAGAGACGGTTTTCTGGCTCGACTCAATATTTGCCACGGTGTAGCCATTTGCAGCAACACCTGTCACAATCAAGTCAACCCGTGCTTTCTTGGTGACAATCTTTTCTGCCCTTACAATAATTTTATCCGGTGTGCAGTCCACCAGTTCAACTCCCTGGGGAATTATTGTCTGAACCTTTACCTCATTTTCCCCGTCCTTAATGGACTCCAGATTTACAAAGGCTTTAATTTCATCCGGATTCAAATTCACATAGGATGAGCGGGGACCCTTTATTTTTAGACTTATAGTTTCATCGCTAAGGGAAATCTTATATCCTTCAGGCACATTTGCTGTCTTGACAGCCACTGAATAAGTTTTTTCAATGGTGGGATTCACATTATTCATAACATAAACCCAAATCCCAGCAGCCACTATCAAGGCTATTATTTTTGCCCAAAAATTATGCTGAATCATACCACGAATTCTTGAAATCATTTCCCCTGCCTCCAATTCTTAACCATAGAACGCAGAGTTCTTGAATTTTTCGGTACAAACATACCTCTCAAATATTCCTTAAGACTGTTGGAATCCAGATGACGAATTATGTGTCCGTCCTCTGCAATGGAAACTGTACCTGTCTCCTCGCTGACAACTATAATCATGGCATCACACTGCTCAGACAGTCCGATGGCTGCACGATGTCTTGTACCAAGCTCCGTACTAAGGCTGCGGTCCTCGGTAAGTGGGAGAAGGCAGCCTGCCGCTATAAGTCTTTTTCCTCTTATTACTGCAGCTCCGTCATGCAGCGGCGTATTGGGGATAAAGACATTCATCAGGAAATCAGATGTCACCAGACCGTCAATCTGAACTCCCGATGCACATATGTCGTTTAGTCCCATATTCTTTTCAATTACCAGCAAAGCACCGATTTTCTTGGAAGAAAGGCGCATTACCGCATCATCAAGCTGATTGACCACAGAACGAACTTCTTCTTCATTCATAAGCCCTGCAGCCCCAAAGAAGCCCCCCTGACCAAGATGCTCCAAAGTCCTTCTAAGCTCAGGCTGAAACACTACCGGCAAAGCCACGAACAGCAGTGTCAGGGATGACTGCATCAGCCAGTAAACTGCATGCAGCTCCAGCCAGTTGCAGACCATCGTAAATACCAAAAGAACCAGTATACCCTTGATAAGGGTAACAGCCCTTGTTCCCTGAAGCATTTCATATAATTTGTATAAAATAACCGCAACAATAAGAATATCCACAACATCCTGAATGCTTATTGTGGAAAGGATTCCCTTTAATTGTCCGGACAAATGCAGTGATATAGGCATTGGCAAAACTCCTCATATAAAAACAGCATTTCATTTATTAGAATTATTCTATCTACTTTTCCTCAATTCCTTGATACCTGAAAAAATTTTTATTGACAATTTTTGCAATAATAATATCAAAATCTCAAGTGTGTTCATTATGGAAATACTATACAAATTAGGATATAATTACACTTACAAAAATATTATAAATTAAGGAGATTTTCAGCATGAACATAAAAGCTGAGGCATTCAAAAAGTACATAGAGGAAAAAAGCGCAACCGTATTCAGTGTCGAAGAAATTCCAGACAGCCAGCAGCACGCATGTATCTTTCGCTCCTTCCTGCTCATTGAAGGACAGCAGCTTCCTGTTATGATAGTATTCGATGACAGCCCCTATTCCATAATCCGTGTGCTGGTATCTCCAAATGCCCGCCGGGAAGAAAACGAGCTTAAGATATTCCGTGCCATAGATGAGCTGAACTGCAAATACAAGCCCTTCAAGCTCTACTTTGACCAGAACGGTTCTGTAATCCTTGATGCGTGCATTACAGCTGACTCCTCTGTCATCGGAGACGAAACCTACGCCGTACTCAACGGTGCAATACAATTTTTAAACGAAAATTACCGTGGAATAATGAAATCCATCTGGTAAGCTGGTTCATACACATCTGACACACATACGGCAGCATCCGCATACACTAACCTGTATGCGGATATTTTTATTTCAGCGTAATAGTCAGTACATCACTTCCGTCAAAATTCTTTTCAATTTTCTTTACCACATCATCAAAGTTTGTTATGGCAACTATTACTGTAGTAAGCTTTCCTGATTTTTCAATGAAAGCCCTGTCCATCTTCAGCAGTTTTTCACCTTTTTTTACGTTATCCCCGGTGTGTGCAAAAGCCTCAAAGCCCTCCCCGGCAAGCTGTACAGTGTCAATGCCGGCATGTATAAGTATATGCATTCCGCTGCTTTCCAAAACAATGGCGTGTTTTGTCTCAGGAACAGTGCGGATTATGCCATCTACCGGAGCGCAGATTATATCCTCATCCGGCTCTACAGCGAATCCATCTCCAAGCATTTTCCCAGCAAAAACTTCATCATTTACCTGAGTTATATCTATAATTTTACCTGATACAGGTACACCAATCTTTACTGAAGACTTTCCAAAACCAAACATAAAAATCCTCCATAAAATAAAATTTAATTATCTATAATAACATCATACCATATTTTTATTTTATTCTGTCGCAAAATTGCAGAATTCTGCAAAGAAAATCCAATAAAACATATTATTTTTCCCTGGTATTAGGTATTTCGGTATACATCATGTGAAATTATGGCATATTGCAGACAATTTTGCTAAAATATATTTCGTTATTAATGAAAGAAGGTCTTTTATTTGAACAGATATTTTCTTTATTTCTTAAGTGCCTCACACATGAGTGTTGATATTACATCAGGAGCCCTTCCAGCAATATTGCCATTTTTTGTTTCGGAATATGGCATGGACTATACCTCCATTGCCGGTCTCATGTTTGCCTCCTCATTTCTCTCCTCATTTGTTCAGCCGTTATTCGGCTGGCTGGCGGACAAAGGCTCAAGACAGTGGTTCATGGGACTAGGCATCCTGCTGAGCTGCGGTTCATTGGCTGTTACAGGCTTTGTTACAGATTACTGGACCATTTTTATAGCGGTTTCCATAATGGGCCTTGGAAGCTCCCTTTTCCATCCGGAAGGAGCCAGAACTGTAAACGCCCTTTCCGGACATCACAAAGGGCAGGGACTGAGTATTTTCAGCGTTGGAGGCAACGCCGGTTTCGGTTTTGGACCGCTGCTGGCGGTTTTCCTCATTTCCACCTTTGGAATGAAGGGAATCGCCGCCTTCGGTCTATGGGGAATCGGCATGTGCCTTGCCTCATTCCTTCTTGCAGGAAAATTGAAGCAGGCCATAGCTGCAGCCGCACCTCATAATGAGATTGCATCCCTCCAAAAGACTGAAGATACCCCTACAAAAGATGCTGGCTCCCAGCCAAAGGCTGTCAATGACTGGAACAGCTTTGGACGTTTGTCCATTGTTATATTTGTCCGTTCTGTGGTATTTACCGGTCTTTGCAGCTTCCTTCCCCTGTTCTGCATTCAGGAACTTGGAACTTCTGCGGCTGCAGGCAGTCTTACCATATCGGTATTTTCCATGGCTGGAATACTTGCTACCCTCATCGGTGGATTTATGGCTGACAAAAAAGGCTATGTTCCTGTGCTCCGAATCGGCTGCATTATGATGGCTCCTGTATTTGCAATAGCAATATTAAGCCACAATATATATGTACTGTATGCAATGCTTATTCCTTTAAGCATCGCTGTACAGGGACCCTATTCTTCATTCGTTGTGCTGGGGCAGACCTATCTTGCCAAAAACATGGGCTTTGCCTCAGGCGTTACCCTTGGTCTTTCCACCAGCATAGGCGGAATTGTTGCACCATCCCTTGGAAAATTTGCTGATACCTACAGCATAAACGCTGTAATGTATATATTAATAGCCATCACCGTACTTGGAGCTGTAACCTCCCTTTTCCTCCGCGATCCGCAAAAAAATAAATACAATACATCAAAATAACCAGCCTAAAAAAGGTGTTTCCCAGTATATATCAGTACCGGGAAACACCTTTTTTCAACTTATGAGTGATGCAAGAAGCCACAAAACCAAGGCCCCTACAACTATGACACTTATGAATGGCAGTGCAAAGAACATGAGGAACAACCCTGCAATGAGCACAGCCAGAACACCGATGAGCCATCTGCCCCATCGCTTTTGCCACAGGTAAATCACATTCCCCAGAAGTCGCATTTTCCAGCCGCCCTGCTTGAAGATATCCTGAGGGTTCATGCCATAGACCCTGAAATATGTATTGGAGCTAGTCTGCCTTGAACTATAGTCAGACCGCTGTTCCCCATTCTCATCCAAGGTTACGCCCTCATAGAAATCATTTTCCTGCCTGGACATACGTCGCACATTGCCTGAGGATTTCTCCTCTTCACGGAAAGTTTCCACAGCAAAGCCGCAATGGGGGCAATAGCCATTTTCATCCAAAGGATGACCACAATTTTTACAGTTCATCACAGCCACCACCTTCTTTTAGCTGTCAAAAGACTAATAGTACAGCTTATAAAGCGAATTTACAAAGCCCTCCTCAGCCAGATAACGGGTATCATAAAAACAGCATTTGATACCTTCCTTAAGAATATCCATCAAATTGCAAACTCTGTTTTCGTCCACATCGAATTCTCTAAATACCTGCAATGTATCATCATACATGCCGTTAATCATCTTGAACATCAGCAGGGAAGCCGCCATGACTTCATTATCATCATATTCATCAATGCCATTTTCCATGATATATCCATAGGCCGCCTTGTACAGTCTTACAGCCCTGGTACATCCGTAGGCGCTTACCCCAAGCTTTTTTGCCATAAGATTAAAGTAACTGGTCAGCTTCGATGGAACAGTCCGTTCTTCATTCACACACATTGCTTGTGCTCCTGAATTATAAATAGCCGCCCTCAAGAGACGTCCGCTGGATATCAGCTGAATATTATGCAGTACAGCCCCTGCATGTCTTGACATAAAATCCTGAATCGTTGCTTCAGGCTCCTGCAGCTTAAAGGCCTCGAACTGGTGCAGAAGCTCATCCTTAATGCGCTTTTGCTGATTGGGAGTCGCTTCCATAAATGACATAAAATCCAGTTCCATGGGATAACCCATGAATCTATGTCCACAAATTAGGGTATTTTCAGAATCCCATAATGTCCATCCATCATTGCAGCTAAATCCTACCTTGGTCCCAGTAAGCAGTTCCTGGGCTTCAATATATTCGCCATCCACATAGTTTATCGTGTAAACATTAAAGGATGTGCGGAGATACCATTTAATCAGAGAACGTTCTAATTCTGACAAGTCATCTTCATTGTCCAAAAGATATTGCTGCAGAGGAAGTCTGTCGTTTTCAATAAGGTGATAATCTAGGAAAAAATAATTCCAAAAATCCGTCCAAAAGCCAGCAGCACGCTCCTTATGCTGATCCGTTATATCCCCAGGATTAGTGAAGAGGGTAAGTGCTCTTGATACATCAGTCTTATATTCCGGACCTCTGTAATAGTCCGCTACATCTGAAAAAAGCGCAGCCAATATTTCCTCAATATCATCACAAAAAAAATCTTCGTCCATCTGCCCGAGGTCACCCAAAGACAGCTGAAATTCAGCCTTGCTTTCTACATATGGCAGAGAAAATTTTTCTCCATTTGTAAAAGAATCTGCGGTTTCCTTCAAAGCTCTATTTGCTTTGTCATTAGCCAGCTTTGGATGTGCTGCATAAAATCGCTCAAGCTCCGAAATGAATACAGCTACATAATTTTGAAATTCCTCTATCCCCTCAGAATCATCCATTTCTGAATATATAATGCATTGATAGTCAGAAACATTAAGATTGTCCAATCTACGGATTTTCAAACGGTCCAGAAACAGCAGAACGCTTTTTATTACATCCCATGACCTTGTAAGCTCGGCATCTGTATGCCCCTTCCAGGCCAATCCTCTAATATATTTTTCTACAACATCCTGAGGTACAACCCCTTTGGATGATAAATCGTCCTTATAAAACCTATCTACCTTGCCGTAAACATTTTCCATAAGCACTCTCCTCAAGAAAGGCGTTCCTTAAAGTCCTCGTAGTCAAAGGTTTTCACCGTGCGCAAAACCCCATCAGCCCCTAGTATAGCTATATCAGGCAAAGGAATGCCATTAAAGGTATTATTTTTTACCATTGAATAAATCGCCATATCGCCGAATACTACCTTATCCCCTTCATGAAGTTGTTCATCGAAGGAGTATTCGCCTATCCGGTCTCCAGCAAGGCACGTAGGACCGCCAAAACTATAAGTATATTTCAGCTCATCTGGCTCTCCGCTTCCGATAACCGGCGGACGATATGGCATCTCGATAACATCCGGCATATGACAGGCTGCAGAAGTATCCAGTATGGCATTAACCGCTGCCCCCTCCTGCTCAGGCTGAATCTCCAACACAGTGGAGACAAGCCATCCAGCATTTAAGGCTATTGCTTCCCCAGGCTCAAGGTAGACCTCAAGCTCATATTTCTCCTGCATATGTCTTATGCATTTTTCCAACAGGGAAATATCATAATCCGTTCTGGTGATATGATGGCCACCGCCAAAATTAATCCAGGACATTTTTTTCAAAATATGCCCGAATTTCTCTTCCACCGCCTCAAGAGTCTCAGCCAATGCATCCGCCCCCTGCTCGCAAAGGGTGTGGAAGTGTATGCCGGAAAGGCCCTCCAGCTGCGCCTCATCAATATCCTTAAGCCGAACTCCAAGTCTGGAGCCGCTGGCACATGGATCATATATGCCATGGGATTGGGTGGAATGCTCAGGATTGACCCTAAGTCCGCAGCTCACACCTGCTGCCACAGCCTGTTTTCCATAAAGCTCCCACTGGCGCATGGAATTGAAAACGATATGGTCACAGATTTTCACCAGTTCATCCATATCCTCGGACTTATAGGCAGGAGAAAAAACGTGGTTCTGCCTGCCAGGCATAGCCTCATGCCCCAGCCTTGCCTCATATAGGCCGCTTGCGGTAACGCCATCCAGATAATCTCCAATAAGCGAATATAGGCTGAACATGCTGAACGCCTTCTGAGCCAGTAATACATGGCATCCGGTTCTTTCACGAAGTCCCTTCAATATCTCCAAATTGTGAATAATTGAGGCTTCATCAACCACATATGTCGGAGTCTTGATATTGTCCGGAAGTGAAACTTTTTTTCCGAAATTTGTTAAAAGCTCCATTATCAGTCCACCAAATCAGGATTGAAACTTTCCTGCCATGGCAGTCCCCACTTGTTGAGGGCGTCCATAAACGGATCTGGATCAAATTCCTCAATATTGTACACGCCGGGCTTGTTCCAGGTACCGTTCATAACCAGCATTGCACCAATCATTGCAGGAACACCGGTGGTGTAGGAAACCGCCTGAGAGCCAACTTCCTTGTAGCATTCCTCATGGTCGCAAACATTGTAGAGGTAATATACCTTATCCTTGCCGTCCTTTTTGCCACGGAAAATACAGCCAATATTTGTCTTTCCCTTAGTTCTTGGACCAAGGCTTGCAGGATCAGGAAGAACAGCCTTAAGGAACTGCAGAGGAACAATCTGTTTTCCCTCAAATTCAATTGGCTCAATGGATGTCATTCCAACATTTTCAAGGCACTTCAGATGAGTGAGATAGCTCTGTCCAAAGGTCATGAAGAAACGGATTCTCTTGATTCCCGGTATGTTAAGAGCCAGTGACTCAAGCTCCTCGTGATGAAGAAGGTACATATCCTTTTCCCCAACCTCTGGGAAGTTATACACTCTCTTTATCTCCATAGGTTCTGTTTCCACCCAATGGCCATCTTCCCAGTAGCTTCCCTTTGCAGACACCTCACGGATGTTAATCTCCGGATTGAAGTTTGTTGCAAAAGGATATCCATGATCGCCTGCATTGCAGTCAAGAATATCTATGTAGTTAATTTCGTCAAAATGATGCTTAAGGGCATAGGCACTGAATACACCTGTTACACCGGGGTCAAAGCCGCTTCCCAAAAGTGCTGTAATACCAGCCTTTTCAAAACGCTCACGATACTCCCACTGCCATTTATACTCAAATTTTGCAGTATCCTCCGGCTCATAGTTTGCGGTATCTACATAGCTGGTCTTGGTAGCCAGGCACGCATCCATAATGGTGAGATCCTGATAAGGAAGAGCCAAATTAAGAACTACATCCGGCTTAACTTCCTCAATCAGCTTAATGAGCTGGTCAACATCATTCGCATCCACCTGAGCTGTGGTAATCTTAGTATTGCCACCAGAAAGCTTCTCCTTAAGAGCGTCACACTTGCTCTTTGTTCTGCTGGCAATACAGATTTCATCAAATGCGTCACTATTCTGGCAGCACTTGTGAATTGCAACACTTGCTACTCCGCCACAGCCGATGATTAATGCTTTTCCCATAATTCTACATACCTCTTTTCAAAATATATTTACATCACGATTACAGCTGACAAATCTATCCCTTATCATAGCATGAAATCAAAAAACTTTCTACATGGTGGAAATTGGATCCACGTCTATTGCCACCGAAGGCTCTAAGTGCAGACCTTCATTTCTAAGGAAGATTGACGCCTCATGAACATCCTCTGTTTTTATCAGCAAGCAGAATCTATAAGTATCTCTAAACTTTGCAATCATTGCAGGTGAAGGTCCTATCAGCTGCTGCCTTCTGCCATTTTTATCCCGTTCCTCCGGGAATGCAGACTTAAAATGAGCCGCTATTTCCTTTGCCGCATTCAGTGCTGCAGTCTCATCGGTATTTTGCACTATGAGCTTTATCAGTCTGCTATAGGGCGGAAAAAACAAGCTCCTTCGCATTTTCAGCTCTTCCTGTGCAAAAAGTTCATAGTCCTGAGCAATACCAGCCTTAACAGCATAATGCTCCGGATTGTAGCTCTGTACTACAACCTGTCCAGGAACCTCTCCCCTGCCAGCTCTTCCGGCGGTCTGTGTTATAAGCATGAAGCATCGCTCTGCCGCCCGGAAATCCGGCATATTAAGGCTCGAATCTGCACTTATTATCCCCACCGCCGTTACATTGGGTATATCATGCCCCTTGGCTACCATCTGGGTTCCAAGAAGAATATCATATTCTTTCCGCCTGAATTTATCCAAAATCTCACTGTGGGCAAATTTACCGTTGGTTGTATCCCTGTCCATGCGGATTACCCTTGCCTGTGGAACAATTTCCCTCAGTTCCTGCTCAAGCTTTTCCGTACCAGAGCCAAAATATTTAATATAACGGCTGCCGCACTTCGGGCAGGTATTTGGTACCGGCTCCCGGACATCGCAGTGATGACACATGAGCTTTCCATCCCGATGATATACCATGGGCATTCCGCATATACTGCATTTCATCACTTGTCCGCATTCCCTGCACATAACAAATGTAGAAAATCCACGCCTGTTAAGCATCAATATTACCTGTTCATGCTTGGCTATAGTCTCTTCAATAAGTTCCTTGAGCCTGTTGGACAAAATATGCCTGTTGCCCCGTCTAAGTTCTTCACGCATATCCACACATTCAACCTTTGGCAGGGAAATATTTCCGATTCTATTTTTCATAGTTAAAAGAGAATACCTTCCAGCCCTTGCAGCCCCATAAGTTTCCAGAGAGGGCGTTGCACTGCCTAAAATAAGGGTAGCTCCATGATGATTAGCCAGCATCTTTGCCACGGACCTTGCATGATATCTTGGAGATTCATCCTGCTTGTAGGACATATCCTGCTCCTCATCCATGATTATGAGGCCTATATTCTCCGCTGGAGTGAAAAGTGCCGATCTTGCACCAATTATTACTCCGGCCTCGCCACGCCGCACCTTGAGAATGGCATCGTTTCTCTCATTTACGGTAAGGCGGCTGTGCATTACTATGATATCCCCCTCAAAGTATGCCTTAAACGAGCTTACCAGCTGTCCAGTCAGTGCAATTTCCGGCACCAGCACGATTACACATCTATCCTGCCTGCGGACCTTTGCAGCAGCCTCTATATACACCTGAGTTTTGCCACTTCCTGTAACCCCGTGAAGCAGAAAGACCTTTGGCTTTTCCTCCAAAAGGTTTGGCTCCAGCTCCTTTAAGGCAGCTGACTGCTCCTCTGTCAGCTCAATTTTCTTCCTAATTGAATCCATTTGCTGATAGCTGTCACGAAAAATCCGTTTCTCCTTTATGGTCGCAAAGCCATCCTCGACAAGAGCTTTTATTACAGGTTGTGAAAATCCCAACTTTTTAAGTTCTGATACAGGACTTGCCCCATTATCTCTTAAATATTCCGCCAGCCGTTTCTGTGCTGGTCTCCTTGAAAGGGTGGCGAGCATCTCATCATCTATATTTACAGGACATAATATTTGCTGATAAAGCTCTTTGGAACGTTTCTTTGCATTGTAGACCTTTTGCAACATTTTATAACTAAGCAGTCTCTCAACAATAGATTCCATATTAGAAGCCATTTCTGGAAGCTCTTTTTTTAATTCAGACATGCTCAGAATCTTCTTTTGTGCAATAATTTCATACACCTTGCTGTAGGCTTCCACCTGCAAAATAAGTTTTTTCGTATCAGAGTTAGCACTTTCCTGACCGCATTCCTCACACACAGCATATTTGACTTCGATTTTCATACCGCTTTTTCCCGGCATAAAAAGTCTCATTATCTCTGCAGGAGCACACATGTAAAAATCAGCTATTTCCCTTGACACACCAATCATTTCAGGTGTAAACCATGCTTCATCATCCATGGTTCCAATTATGGGCTTCAGCTTATCCGCCGGAACATCCGCTGCCAGCCCGTCAGATACATTTACAATAAAGCCCTCCACCCGTCTGCCTCCAAAAGGCACCAAAACTCTCCAGCCAGCAGACAAAAAATCCATATCTGAAGGAATCAGATATGAATACGCCTTCGCTATGCTTTTTACAGGTATATTTACAAATACTTCTGCTATGCGCAAAATACATTACCTCAAATC
>CAVAVT010000012.1:0-17874 GCA_963592185.1 bacterium
GCTCTTCCCTCCGTAGTCCGTTCTAATTTTTTCGCTATCCTTTGACTGAAAAGCCCATGTATCTTTTACGCTGACGGACCTTTTTCATTACTCAGATTCCACAGCCAGTCTTTCCTCACGAATTTTGCTCTTGAAGGTCTTAACCGTCCAGCAATATGCAATGGCTAGAGGTATCAACGCTCCCAGCCAGGACATAGGGTTCGCCCAGCATGCTCCGATGAATCCGAAGCTGTTTACCAGAAAAATAGCTGCCGATGTCCTCATGATAAGCTCCATTACTCCTGCCACCGTGGGCACAACGCTCTGGCCCAGCCCCTGCAGGGTGTATCGGAAAATAAACAGCAGTGAAAGGATAAAGTAACACATTCCGTTCACCACTAGGAAGGTATGACCGTAATCCACCACCTGCTGCTGGCCTTCTCCAACGAAGAGATATACCAAATCGCCGCCAAAGAAAACATTGAATATGCCCACCAAAATGCTAAAGGTTACTGACATTATAATGCACTGCTTGACGCCCTTACGTATACGGGAAAATTTCCTTGCGCCATAATTCTGGGCTGTATATGCGCCCATTGCCACTCCAAAGGACATCATGGGCATCAATGCAATGGCATCTACCTTCTGTGCTGCAGAATAAGCCGCAACAGCAACTGGTCCCAGACCATTCAGCGCAGCCTGAAGAATTACCGCACCAATGGCGATGATGGAGGCCTGAAATCCCATGGGGATACCGATTCGTAAGTGTTCATAGGCAAAATGCTTGTCGATATTCAAATCGCTCCGGGTAAATTTCAGTGTAGGAACCTTGCGCCAAATGTAAAGAATGGTTATTACCGCACCAAACAGCTGGGAGGCTATCATGGCAATTGCCGCCCCGGGGATGCCCCACTCCAGTACCAGCAGGACAATTGGCTCCAAAATAATGTTAAAAATCAGGGCTATTGCAAGTAAGAAGGTCGGGGTACGGCTGTTGCCCAGACCTCTTATGAGATAGGTTCCCATGAGGAACACAGTATTGATAAAAATTCCTCCGTAGACAATGGAGAGAAAGCTTACCGCACCGTCCAGTATTTCCGGAGGAGTCTGAAGCAATTCCAGCATCCAGCGGCACAAAAGCACACCTAGAATCGAGAGTATCAGTCCCACGCCAATGGAAAGAACCATACAGCAGGCGGAGCTTTTTCTCACGCCCTCAAAATCCTTTGCTCCGAAACGCTGTCCTGTATATATGGAAAAGCCTGAGGTCATGCCGATGGTAAATCCCACCACCAGAAACATGAGGCAGCCAGTACATCCTACCGCCGCCAGCGCCTCAACACCTAAAAATCGTCCAACCAGCAGAGTATCCACAAATGCGTAAAGCTGCTGAAATATATTTCCTGCAATCAGCGGCATTGTAAAGAAAAAAATCAGTTTCATAGGGCTGCCGCTTGTCATTGTCTTTGTATTTGCCATAAGTTCATATTCTCTCCCTTCTCCGGATTTTTAGCTAAACCGTCAAACCCAGTCACTCTAAATAATTTGTAATCATCCACCTGAGCCGCTCCTGCATCACTAGGGAATTCATAGCCAGTGCAGATGCCTGGGGCATGAGCTTGTTATAGTGGAAAACATGCTGTCTGTTTATCATGTAATCTGTGGGATAGGGAACAACTTCAATCCCTTCCTTTTGGAAATTCAGCACGGACCGGTCCATGTGGAAAGCCGAAGTCACCAATATGGGGTGCTCGATGCCGTTATCCCTGAGAATCGGTCTGGTAAACACCGCATTCTGTCTGGTATTGAGGCTCTTATTTTCCACCAGGATATCCTTCTCCGGCACTCCCATATCCATAAGAATACGCCGGGCTATTTCCGCCTCCGGACCGCTGTCCTCATAGACCTGTCCCCCGGAAAGCACCACGGGAACGTGGAGCATGTGATAAAGTCTTACGGTGGCGAGAAGCCTTCCCGATGGCGAGCTGCAAAGTGTTCCAATGCCCCCAACATCCGGGGTATCCTTCAAAGCTCCGCCCCCAAGCATAATAATTGCATCACCCTGTGGATTTGCCGGAGGCTCATAGACGCTTTCCAAGCTTCCCAAGGTCCGCTCTGCCACTAGAGATGTGGACAGGAGATACATCGCCATTGTCAGTACCAGTATGATTGATGCATATTTTTTCAAGCCCCGTCTGTAAAGCATTACACCCAGCACAGCAAAAAGCACTATGAATATGCCAGGCAGCAGTAGAAAGCTTGCTCCAAATTTTAGAACATATATCATCTTGTACGCTCCAATAAAAAGATAGAGGAATAACCCCTTTTATATCGAATAAAAGAATTTATGGGGTTTGCAAAGCTGTGTTTGCACCTCCCACAGAGAACAGATTCATGTTTCTGTATCTCTCAAGCATAGCAGAATTTGATGAAAAAAAGAAGGAGATTGAAGGCAATGGCAATTATAGAAAGCAACATGGTTCATGCCAAGGAAAAGGCCGGTGGAAAGGGCGAAATCCACATTAACCAGCTTCTCACACCGAAGGAGCTTGACGGCAAATGCGACATGTACGCACAGGTAACCATCCCTCCCGGATGCTCTATCGGAGTTCATGAGCACCACGGCAACACTGAGACTTACCACATTCTCAGCGGCGAAGCTCTCTACAACGATAACGGCACTGAGATGCGCATCGGCGCTGGCACCACCACCTACTGTCCTGATGGTGAAAAGCACGGCATTGAAAATGCTTCTGACTCTGAGGACCTGGTATTCATGGCCCTCATCATTAAAAGCTGATATTTAGGCAAAAAGACAGCTGTGGCTGGGTTTCATCCCTTCCACAGCTGTCTTTTTTCAAAATGTATTTACAGCACTCAAATCTAAGACTGCACCGTTAGCAAAATGTCATAACCCCTCACGTGAGTATCAGCCCCGCTTAATTTTCACCATGAAAATGTCCGCAGGTTCTTCTAAGTCCCTCTTCAAGGGAGATAACGGGCTTCCAGTTCAGCCCATTTTTTGCCTTTTCATTGGAAAGCACGGAGCGGTAGATGTCTCCAGTGCGCTCTGGACCGTAGGCTGGCTCTATTGCCCTTCCTTCCACCTTGGCAAATATTTCCACCAGCTGCTTCAGGCTGCATTCCGTCTGGGTACTGAGGTTGTACACCGTATTTGGCTTATCTGTATTGATTGCCGCCAATATTCCTGCCGCAATGTCTCCAGCATAGATAAAGTCACGGGTCTGACCTCCGTCACCGAAGATAGTGATACCCTGACCCTTCGCAATCCTTTTTGCAAAAATGCTTATAACTCCGCCTTCACCGCCGTCCCCCTGACGCTCACCGTAAACATTGGCAAACCGAAGAACCACGTAGTCCAGACCGTAAATATCTTTATAGAGTTTTAAGTATTTTTCCACAGTAACCTTGCTGAGACCGTAGAAGGACATGGGGGCGAGCTGTCTTTCCTCCAGTATCGGAAGGTCCTCCTCCGGCACATCCCCGTAGCTTGCTGCAGTAGAGGCGAATATCACCCTTTTTACACCGTTCCGACGGGCTGCCTCCAGCACTCTCACTGAGCCCATAACATTCTGATCCGCATCATTTAAGGGATTTTCAATGGATTTATCCACCATGGTCTGTCCTGCTAGGTGGACGATGTAGTCAAAGCCCCCAGCATCCACTGTGCTGTCCAGAAGGCTGCCGCACACATCCCCCTCAATGAAGGTCAAGCCCTCATCCCCGGCTGGAAGATTTTCCACAAGACCTGTGCTGAGGTTGTCCAGCACCGTT
Organism: bacterium; assembly: GCA_963592185.1. Lineage (GTDB taxonomy): Bacteria > Bacillota > Negativicutes > Selenomonadales > Selenomonadaceae > CAVAVT01. Next base: position 3,775 of record CAVAVT010000012.1, read on the forward strand.
ACAGCGGCACCTTCATTCAGCAAAAGCCTCACCAAATGGGAGCCAATAAAGCCAGCTCCACCTGTTACCAATACGTTCATACTCAAATCCCCAGCTCCTTCAAATAACGTGCCAGAGCATCCTGCCATTCCGGCAGCCTCTTAAAGCCAGCCTTGTCCAGCGAAGCCTTGCTCAATCTGGAATTATTGGGACGAACAGCCTTTGTTGGGTACTCAGAAGATGCCACAGGGATAACATTTACATCTCTGCCGGAAAGTCTGAATATTTCCTTTGCAAAATCCGCCCAGGAGCACAGTCCCTCATTAGTGGCATGGTAGATTCCATAAGCCTCCGTCTCCACCATATCTGCCAAAAGCTCCGCCAAATCCGCTGTATAGGTGGGTGAACCGACCTGATCATCCACCACCTTCAAGGTATCATGAGTCTCGGAAAGCTTCAGCATTGTCTTGACAAAATTTTTGCCGTTAATGCCAAATACCCATGAAATGCGGACAATGAAATACTTGTCCAACAGGTTCTGGACCACCATTTCTCCCTCGAGCTTGGTGGAACCGTATACATTCTTGGGGCTTTTTGTACAGTCAGTTTCATAAATGCGCTCCCCTTCTCCAAGGAACACGTAGTCAGTGCTGATGTAGATGAGTTTCGCCCCGATTTCCCTGCAGGCCTCGGCAATGGATTTAGTTCCTCCCACGTTTACAGCGTAGCAGTTTTCCCTGTCATCCTCGGCCGCATCCACAGCGGTGTAAGCAGCACAGTGAATCACAGCATCCGGAGCATATTCCTTTATATAGCTCTTTACAGCCTCATCATCCGTCAGGGAAAAATCCTTGCTGCTCACGCCTCTACACTTTATATTTCTCTTTTCCAGAGTTTTTACCACGTCATGTCCAAGCTGGCCCGTGACTCCTGTTACCAGTACCCGCATGAAAATCCTCCTTGCTTACACCTGCTCCTCGAAAAGCTTCTCCTCATCCTTTGCCAGAGGAATATCCAGCAAAATCTTAGTGCCTTTTTCCGGCTCGCTTTCCATGGAAAGTTTTATGTCATGGCTTTCGCAGATCCAATGGGCAATGGAAAGTCCCAGTCCCGTGCCTGCAACGCCGTTTCCTACCTTTGTTCTTGAGGTATCCACCCTGTAGAACCGCTGGAATACCTTTTCCTGCTGGTCCTTCGGTATACCTATGCCGTTATCCGCCAGCTCCATGTGGAGCACATTCCCCTTAATCTCTGAGGAAATGGTTATCCTGCCCCCATCCGGGGTGTACTTAATGCTGTTGTCAAGGAAAATTCTAAGCATCTGCCTGATGGTGACTTTGTCTCCATAGATTGCTGCATCATCATTTTTCAAAAGCTCCAGTGTGTGATTGCTGCATACCAGCTTCATTTTCCGGTATACATCCTCCACAAAGCTTCCCGTATGAATAATTTCCTTGTGAAGCACCTGCCTCTTCTGATCCGCCCGGGCCAGAAACAGGAGCTTTTCCACCAGCTGCTGCATGTTTTCGGACTCTGAATGAATGGCGGAAATTCCCTCCTCCAGCACCTTTTTGTCCGTCTGCCCCCAGCGCATGAGCATGTCTGAATATCCCAAAATTACGGTTATCGGAGTTCTAAGCTCATGGGATGCATCGGAAACAAATCTTTTTTGCTGTTCAAAGCCCCCCTGGACCCTGTCCAGCATGTGGTTAAATGTATGGGCAAGCTCGCTTAGCTCATCCTCTGTCTTCCCTACAGGCACACGTTTTCCCAGGTCATCCACCTCAATGGATTTCACCGTATTGGTTATATCCCTCAGTGGCCTGAGCATCCATTTTGTGTAAAAATATCCTGTGAGAAGAGCGATTACCAGAGCTATCAGATTTGTTATGATAAGGCTTTTTTCCAGCAGATTGATAAAAACTGTTTCCGCTGTAATGGTCTTTAAAAAATGAGCCGTATAGTTCCTGCCATCCACTCTCACCTGGAGGGTTTTATAATAAAGTTTCGCATTTTTAAGTGTCACTACAGACATGTCAGGATGTGCCCAAATGGTTCTATCTCTATCAATATGTCTGCCCACCACAACCAACGGAGGGTAGTGGGAGTCCGTGTCATAAACCAGATCCCCCTGCTCATTTGTGACCCTCAGAACCACACCGGGCATCAGCGGCTCGCCCTTGGAGAACTGGGAATTGAACACATGTCCCCTGCCCAGCTGCTCCATGGTCCGATTCACGCTTATCTCTATTTCAATTCCTGCCTGGTGGTAAAGGACAAAATTCAGTCCTATAACCGTCACCAGGCTGGTAAATACTAAAATACCGCAAAGAAGCGCTGCATAAACAAGTGTGAGCTTTACGGATATTTTCATGTTCTGAATATCCCTCACACCCAGCATGAAGGCTTTTTTAATCCTTGACAGCATATCCTACTCCACGCATGGTGTATATATATTTTTCATTGAAACGGTCGTCAAGTTTTGAACGGAGATAACGGATGTATACGTCCACCACATTGGTGTCTCCAACATAGTCATAGCCCCAGACCTTCTGAAGTATCTGGTCCCTTGTCAGCACTGTGCGCTTATTGCGGAGCATATACTCCAAAAGAGCATACTCCTTCTTGGTAAGCTGTACCGACTCGTCTCCCACAATAACCTCAAAACGGCTTGGATACATGCGGAGATCCTTGCAGGTCAGCACCTCAGTGGCAGGAGCATCGCTTGATGCATGCTTTCTGAGAGCTGCCCTGATCCGGGCCAAAAGCTCCTGAATTGCAAAAGGCTTGGTAATGTAGTCATCCGCTCCAAGGTCCAGACCCTGTACCTTGTCCTCCACATCATCCTTTGCTGTAAGAAGAATAATCGGTATATCTGAAAATTCCCTTACCTTTCTGCATATTGTAAGTCCGTCCATATCCGGAAGCATAATATCTAAAAGCACTAAATCAAAATTTTCCTGGGCAATGCGCTCATAGGCTCTCTGCCCATTCTCCTCAGATTCGGAAATAAAGCCCTCATGCTCCAGCTCCATTTGCAAAAATCTGGCTATTTTTCTTTCATCCTCAACGATAAAAATTTTAATGGCCATCTTTTCTCCTCCTATTATGTATGGTCTGACTACCAACTATATTATGCATGTGAATCCTGTAATTCATCTGTAACAGAATCCCCAGCCATATATTTCAAGCAAAAATCAGTTCCTTAGGACTCATTGGTCATGTACATTTTCTTAAAGGCCTCAATGAGATGTCTGCAACTGCTGGAAAGTGTTCTGTTCTTCAGCCATGCCACAACCGTATGTGTGGAAATTTCCGGGTCAATAAGCTTTTTGTACACCAGTGAACCCTCTGACAGCATACTCTGGGCGGACATGGGCAAAAGTGCCATGCCGATATTTTTCTTTGTCAGAAGAACATCCTGAATAATACTGTCGCTGACACAGATAATGTTCGGCTCAAAGCCCAGCTTGCGGCATTTTGTCACAAAAAGGGTCTTCCAGCGAAGGGGCACAATCATAGGCTGGTCCCTAAGCTCAATGAGTCGGATCACCTTCTCGCTGCCGCCGCAGATGCAGCCCTCACGGTTCATTGCTATCCCTAACGGCTCATTGGAAAGGGTCAGTGAATCGTAATTGTTCTGGTCCACCTGGGTTCTGGTAATGGCAAGCTCAATTACCCTGTTGTCCAAAAGCTCGAGGATTCGTGCTCCCTCACCCTCCCAAAGTTGGAAAGTAACCTGTGGATATTCCTTGCGGAACTGCGCCAAAAGGTCTGGGAGCAGCATTGCGCCTGAAGTGGTGATAGTTCCGATTCGCACAGAACCAGCCACGCCGGTGCCGATTTCACGAATCTCGCACTCCGTGCCGTCCACCATGCCCAGTATATGCTCCACTCTGGAATAAAGCAGCCGTCCAGCCTCAGTAAGACGGATACGCCTGCTGCCACGCTCGAAAAGCTTTACCCCCAAAGAGTCCTCCAAACGCTTCATCTGGCGGCTCAGTGCCGGCTGGGCAACATTCAGCCTTTGGGCCGCATGACTAATATTGCCTTCTTCAACAATGGCATAGAAGGCATTCATATCCTTTATTTCCATTTATACTCGTCCCTTCGGTATAGTTGCAAACAGCCTCCGCCAAGCCTTGGTCATCTGCACCAGATTGTAAAAAGCACAACTATTCACTCTATCATCATTCTATTATAACGCCATTGTTCAAATTTTGCCATTTTAAAGCACATTAAAAGACCGTTGTAATAATTTTCTGTACATTTCAACTTTTACTTGTAAGAATTTTGTCAACCGTGTATAATATTTAAGTTGAGAGACACTCTTATTTTTACTGAATTTACACATATGTCTTTTACATGTGTATATAAATATTGAAAAGGATGTGGAAAGTATGTCTAAGATTATAGATGCCATTGAAGCTGCTGCCAATGCGGTCATCGCACAGAAGGACTATCTTAACCGCCTTGATGCTGCATGCGGAGACGGGGACCATGGTATTAACATGGCCAGAGGCTTTGAGGCCGTTATGGAAGAATTGGAACGTCTCGGGGACGAGGAAAGCCCCTCTGTTGTATTTGATAAGGTTGGGGAAACCCTTCGAGACACCGTTGGAGGTGCTGCAGGCCCCCTTTATGCCACAGCGTTTGAAAATGCAGGACATGCCTGCAAAGATGATATGAAGCTCACCGCAGCAAATGTATATACCGTGCTTCACGCTGCTGTCGAGGCCATTAAGAGACGTGGCCGCTCCGACAAGGGTGCAAAGACTATGCTTGATGTGCTTATTCCCATTGAGGAGTGCTTCGACCCGGCAAAGGTTGGCGACAAAACTCTGTTCCAGTGCCTGGCTGATGCAGCTACCGCATCCCGTGAGGGTGTGGAGTACACTAAGACTATTGCAGCCACTAAGGGACGTGCAAGCTATGTTGGTGAGCGCAGCATAGGTCATCCGGACCCAGGAGCTGTATCTTCAAGGATTATGCTTATGGCTGTGTATGATTTTCTTCAAAATTAATCTTTATTGAATTTTTTTCTTTACTTTTTAAGTGTTATTCGATATAATGGATAACGTTCAGTCGGGGCGTGGCTCAGCTTGGTAGAGCGCTTCCTTGGGGTGGAAGAGGTCGTGGGTTCAAATCCCGTCGCTCCGACCATTTTGCGAAACCCTTAAGCCTTCATCGTTATGATGAGGGCTTTTTCTTGTTGCTAAAAAACTTTCTCTACGAAGAGATATCTATGCGACTGCGGGAGATTGTTGACTTTTCCGTCAGCATTTATTATCATTACATATATAACATGTATGAAATACGAGGTGCGAACCATGAAAATTTCCACAAAAGGCCGCTACGGACTCGCTGCCATGACCCATCTGGCCATGAACTACGGCACCGGCCAGCCTGTAGCAATCATAAATATATCCGAAAAACTGGGCATCTCCAAAATCTACCTCGAGCAGGTATTCTCCCTGCTGAAGCGTGCTCGCCTCGTTACATCCCTTAAAGGAGCACAGGGGGGCTACCAGCTTTCCCGTCAGCCTAAGGATATCAACGTCTACGATATTCTGGCTGCAATAGAGATTTCCCTTATTGAGCCTACGGATACCACCACTTCCGGACATCATCCGGAGCTTGAACATGCCCTGCAGACCGTTGTTTTCCAGCCATTGGACGGCGCAATAAAGGATGCACTTTCTGCCATTACTTTGGAAAACATCCTTGCGGAAACTCAGAAACAGATGTCCCCGGACAATCTCATGTACTTTATCTAAATGAAATTTAAACAGACTCCCAAACACAAAGGTCCTGCCAAAATCTGGTGTAAAACCAGTCTGGCAGGACCTTTTTTCTTTAAAATTTTACCAGAATCAATCCATCCGCTTGGACAGATCCGCAAATTTCGTGAACTGCTTGATGAAGAACAGGTCTACATCTCCGATTGGACCATTTCTGTGCTTTGCAATTATCAGATTGGTGATATTCTGCTTTTCAGTCTGTTTATCGTAATAATCCTCACGGTACAGGAACATTACAATATCCGCATCCTGCTCCAGAGAGCCGGATTCACGGAGGTCGCTGAGCATTGGCTTTTTCACCTGTCTGGACTCAACGCTTCGACTGAGCTGTGAAAGTGCAATTACAGGCACATCCAGCTCCCGGGCCAATGCCTTCAGAGAACGGGATATTTCAGAAATTTCCTGCTGGCGGTTGTCCCCACTGTTTTTGCTGGGACGTCCCTGCATCAGCTGGAGATAGTCGATTACAATTAGGGAAAGTCCATGCTCCGCCTTAATTCTTCTCGCCTTTGACCGAAGCTCCATGACAGAGATTCCTGCGGTATCATCGATGAAAAGCGGAGCCTGTGCCAGTCTGTCAGCTGCATTTACCAGTTTCTGCCAATCCTCGTCAGTTAAGTCTCCCACACGGAGCCGCTGGGAGTCGATGCCTCCCTCGGAGCACAGCATACGCTGTACCAGCTGCTCCTTGGACATTTCCAGCGAGAAAAACGCCACTGGTTCCTTGCTGTATACCGCCACATGGGTGGCAATATTCAGTGTGAAGGCGGTTTTACCCATACTTGGCCGGGCCGCCACCAAAACAAGGTCCGACTTCTGTAGTCCGGAGGTAAGTTCGTCCAGGTCCTTAAACCCTGTGGAAAGACCTGTCAGACCACCCTTAGACTGGTAAAGAGTCTCTATCCTCGCGAAGGTTCCCAGCAAAATATCCTGTATTGGCTCAAATTCATTGTTCCCCTTCCGGGCAGCCAGTGCCAGAATATTTTTCTCCGCCTTGTCCATGATATTGCCCACGTCCTCGGTATCATCATAGGCCTCCTGGGCAATTTCTGTAGCGGTATTTATAAGGCTCCTTAGCTGTGCCTTTTCCTCAACAATATGGGCATGGTAAATTACATTTGCAGCAGTTGGCACAGAGTTTGCCAGAGCTGTAACGAAGGCTATTCCGCCGACCTTTTCCAGATCCCCGTCCTTCCTCAGCTGCTCGGTGACGGTAATAAGGTCTATAGCCTCATTGCGCTGGAAAAGCTCCTGCATAACCTTGAATACCACCCTGTGGGCCTCTCGGTAAAAATCTTCAGGCTTAAGAAACTGGGAAACCTCCACCAGCGCTTCCTTCCTGATCATGATTGCCCCCAGTACAGCCTGCTCGGCCTCAAGATTCTGGGGTGGCACTCGATCTATCATCAGCTAATTCACTTCCCTCTGCAAAAATGTATTTAAATGCCTCACGGGCTGTTTCAACCGGATGAATTTCCAGCCCCAAATGGGACTTTGGAATATCCTTGTCATTTTCCTTTGGAATAATCAGACGGGTTATCCCAGCCTGGCTTGCTCCATATGCCTTTTCAAAAACTCCACCCACGGGGCGAACTCTGCCCTGAAGTGAAATTTCTCCCGTCACAGCGGTATCCTGTCTTATGGGACATCCTGTTACCGCTGACACAATGGCCGCCAGTATAGCCGTTCCTGCACTGGGACCGTCAATATTTCCGCCGCCGATAACATTGATATGTATGTCGTAGTCGTGCATGTCTTTGCCGGTGACACTTCTCATGACAGAAGCCGCATTGAATACGGAATCCTTTGCCATACTGCCAGCGGTTTCATTGAACCTGACAGTTCCCTTGCCAGCCTCTTTTGCAGGAAATGCCACCGCCTCAATCTCTATGACAGATCCAAGGAATCCTGCTACCCCAAGCCCAAAGATGTGTCCCACCTCAGCATTGTGGGAAGCTTTTTTCGTCACATAGGGAGAAAGTCTGCTTACCTGCGCCACCTGATAAACATCACGCTTTTCTATTGTAAGCTCCTGTCCATCCTGTGGCAGCTCATCCAGCCCCAGCCTGTTCAGCATAAGACTGTAGGCATCCGCCAAAATATTAATTGCCTTTCTGCCCTCGATGGTATACTGGCTTATAAGCTCCGCCACACCATCTTCAAGGCCGGTTTTCAGCTTCACCGCAGCGTTACGGACTATTTCCTGTATGTGCTCCGGTGTCAAAGGCTCGAAGTATATTTCGGCACAACGGGACCTAAGGGCGCTGTTGATATGCTCCGCATCCCGTGTGGTTGCTCCTATCAGCACAAAGTCCGCCGGGGCACCTTCCTCGAAAAGCTTTCGGATGTAAGGCGGAACCTTGTCGGAGGTTGGATCGTAGTATGCGGACTCAAAGTATGCACGCTTGTCCTCCAGTACCTTCAGCAGCTTATTTTGAAGCATCTCGTCCATTTCGCCGATTTCATCGATGAAAAGTATGCCTCCATGGGCATCCGTCACAAGTCCGGGCTTCGGCTCTGGGATTCCGCTTTCAGCCAGATCCTTCCTTGCACCCTGATAAATAGGGTCATGGACGGAGCCTAAAAGAGGATTGGTCATGTCCCTAGGATCCCAGCGAAGTGTGGTTCCATCGGTTTCCACAAAGGGAGCATCCTCCGCAAAAGGGGACAGCTTCCTTTTCTTTGCTTCCTCCAGCACCAGCCTTGCGGCGGTGGTCTTGCCTACCCCTGGAGGGCCATAAAGCAGCAAATGCTGTGGATATGGGGAACTTAACTTTGAAAAAAGCGACAGCACCGCTCTTTCCTGTCCCACAATTTCATCCAGAGACTGGGGACGGAGAAGCTCCATAACCGACTGGGTAAGACTCACCTCATCCAGCTTTTCCAACTCCTCACGCTTTTTCTTCTGGGGAACGGTTTCCGCTTCGCCCTTTTCCTCCTGGAGAACCTGCATACGGATGTCCTCCACATAGTCCTGATGATTTGCCTCCAGCTTTTCTTCTACCTTGCGTTCAATTTTATCTTCAACGGAGCGCCGTGCCATTATGTCCGCCACGCTCTCCGACAGCTCTCTTAAAATATCCGGGATTTCCTCGTCCGAAGGCACCTTCTCTATGGTTGGGGACTCACGGACTATTCTCTCTAAAGCCAGCACACGCTCACCCCGTTGAGGTGAGCGCATCAGTGCCATTGCATCCATTTTTCCTGCACGTATAACCAGCTTGTCTGCCCCAAGAATCTCCGTCAATATTCCGTAAAATGCATCAATCTCACGGTCCAATGCATTTTCCCCGGCGATTTCCTGGGTTACTTCCTTGCTTCCGGACATCTTATCCTCGTTCTTTGGCTTTCCAAGCCCCAGTAATTTTGATAAGAATTGTCTCATTGGGTATCCTTTCACAGCTTCGCTACAGCTCAGCCCTCTACAATGCTAACCTTGATGGTGCTGGTGATGGAAGGATGAACCTTGATTACAGCCTCGTAATCGCCAACTCCAACGACCTCGCCCTTAATAGTAATCTTGCGCTTGTCAATGTCAATGTTGTGGTCTTTTTTCAGATGGTCCGCCACATCCTTGCCAGTTACGGAGCCGAAGAGCTTTCCGCCTTCGCCAATCTTTACAGGAATAACAACCTCAACCTTGGTGAGCTGGGCAGCCATGAGCTTAGCCTCGTCAGTTGCCTGCTGCTTCTTTCTTGCAGCGGAGCCAGCCTGGGCATTTGCTACATTTATATTCTGTGCATTAGCAAGAACTGCTGCCTTTCTGGGGAGCAGGAAGTTTCTGCCATAGCCCTCAGATACCTCTACGATTTCACCCTTCTTGCCTACGTTTTTTACATCTTTCTGCAATATAACTTTCATTTTATATCATTCTCCTCCATAAATTTTTGACTAAGCTCAATTACCTGTTTGTGGATGTCCTCAAGCACCGCACCCTTAATCTGTGCGCCAGCCACATTCTGATGGCCGCCGCCGCCAAATTCCTCCATGAGCACCTGTACATTGGCCTCACCGGTGGAACGGGCGCTTATACCCACAGTATCCTGATTGAGCTGGAAAACAACAAGGCTCATTCTGACGCCTTCAATCCTAAGCAGGGAATCCGCCACCTGGGCTGCGATAACCTGTATATTGCTGATGGCGCTGGGGCATACAGTAACAATGATTCCATTGGGAAGCATTTCACTCTGTGCCTTTGCCTTGGAGATTACCATATTGGTTTCATAGTCTGTGCGGAAAAGCTGGCGTACCAGCACCGGATCCGCACCGCTTCGTCTGAGATATGCCGCCGCATCAAAGGTTCTGACACCTGTCTGCACAGCAAAATTCTTTGTATCCACCACAATTCCTGAATAAAGGGCTGTGGCATCCATCCTGGAAAGCACCATGTCATCGCTGAAATACATGAGAAGCTCTGTTACCAGCTCGCAGGCGGAGCTTGCAGCCGGTTCAATATATACCAGCAGAGGATTCTTGATAAAATCCTCACTGCGCCTGTGATGGTCTATTACCACAGTTCTTGAAACATTTGCCAGAAGCTCCGGTGCCGCCACCAGATGAGGAATGTGGGTATCCACGATTACCAGAAGCGGATTCTGTGTATTTACAGCTGTTCCCTCAGTAACGGAATGAAGCATATCCTTGTAAAGCTCATTTTCCTTAAGCTTTGTGGTGAATTTGCCAATTCCGTCATGGGTATCGCTGACAATAATGCGTGCTGGCTTTTCCATCTGCCGTGCCATTTTTGCAACACCCATTGCAGCGCCCAGTGAGTCGAAGTCCTCATTATGATGACCCATAATCAAAACTTCGTCAGAGTTGGAAATAAGCTCCCTCAGTGCATGGGCCACAACTCTTGCCTTTACACGGGTATGCTTTTCCACCGCCTTCGCCTTGCCGCCGAAGAAAGTAGTCTTCCCCTCAGAGGTTACAGCCACCTGGTCGCCGCCACGGCCCAATGCCAAGTCAAGCCCAGCCTGGGCCTGTGAGCCAAGCTCATCCATCCGCTGGCTTCCAGCCACCGCAATTCCCATGGAAAGTGTCATTGGAAGACGGCTGGAGCTGTGGAGACTGCGCATTTTGTCCAGTATGTCGAACTTTTCACTTTCAGCCAGTTCCAGTGCCTGATGCTCCATGAGAGCAATGTACTGGTCGTCCGACACCTTCCTCAAAAATCCCTTGAGATGGTGTACCCACTCATCGATTATTTTATTTGCATCAAAGAGGAGTCCGGTTTTTTCTCCATCGGAAAGTCCCTGAAACACCTCATCGTAGTTGTCTATCTGTATGTAGCAAAGAACAGGCCGTGATGTGGAATAGTTCTTTTTCAGCTGCTCATAGTCTGTATCATCTATGACATAGAGCGCCATAAGCCCCTTTACATCATCATTTGTGGACACTGGACGATAATACACCTTGTAGCTGTGGTTCTCATGGCTAAAAACATATTCTCCCTCGGTTCCCCAGATTGGAGTAAGGATTATCCCCGGCCAAAAATCTTTAATGTCCAGACCAAGTTCTGGCTTTATGCCCACCAGATTTTCCAGCTCGTTGTTGAACCACTGGAGACGGCCGTCAGAATCAACGATTAAAACAGCCTGTGGAAGCTTATCCACAGCATAATTTTTTACCTCGCTGACATTTCTTACCACATTGCGGAAATACTGTCCCACCTTCAAGGATCTGTCAAGACAGCGCTCTCTGCCAAAATACAGCAGACAGACCCACAGCAGAAAGCACATGCTTCCAAGATATGGATTGTAGGCAGCCAGTATTACCACTAATAAAAGCACCACCCCGAGACAGACGCATATGTCTATCCAGGCGGAAAGATTACGAGGCATAAGCCCACCTCATTTCACAAGTTTCACTTAACATCGTTCTTGCCGCCGAAGCGCCGGCGATAATCAAACAGCATATCAAAAATACCAACAAAGGAAAGAACCTGTGTTAAAAAGCCGTTCATCAGTATTATGCAAACCGTCAGCACCTTCAGCAGTGTGGAGGTTGTACGCCTGTTTATGAAAAAGAAAATCACCGCAAGTCCCTGCAGAAGCCCCATGAAGGTGGCAAGCATATTAAGGTTCAGGGATACCTGGTAAAGGGCTGAAATATTCCTTGAGGAGCCCCAATACATACCAATAAGTGCAAAGGCAAAGAGGTAGATTACGCCCCTTGGAAGCCTCCATTCGGAAAAAGGAGGAAGCACGGGAACGCTATGTCCAAGACGCTTTAAAACTCTGGCTGCAATCCAGTAGTTCATGAAGCTTACCACCACGCCGGAGATTACAATAATTAATGGGAAGAGAAGCTTAATGGTCTCAACAGCCTGATTCATCTGGTTGACGGATTCCTGCAGCTGCTCCTCGGTAAGTCCGGCGGACTTATAAAGGTTAATAGAAGCATCCATAGACTCCTTCAGCATATCCATCTGCATGTCCAAAGGATTGATTCCAGTCATAAGAAGCACCAGTGCCAGTCCCACCAGCACAGAGCCAATGGACACCACAAAGGATACCAGAAGAATTTTTATAGCGGACCAGCCCTTGAAAAATCCATATCCTAAAGCCAGGGACATGGGGGCAAATGTAATAACCATCCTGAGGGAAATCGTCGGCTCGATTAAAAGTGCCATGAGCACACCTGCCACCAATGAAGCCATAACGCCCCATCGAAGACCGTGGCGCACCACCAGCACGATTACCGGCATGGGCCAAAGTACCGCAGCTACCATACCCAGCACCGGCACGTATACAGATGCCAGTCCCATTATAACAGTAAGTGCTGCTAAAAGTCCGCTTTCAGTCAGCGGAGTAATTCTATTTGTCGGCATAGTTTTTTCCTTTCAGATTTTATTCTTATTGGGTATTATAACGCCTTATTAGAACAAAGTAAAATTTGAGGGGCATGGCATATACTACAATGGGAAAAACATCCCCTACAGCGTTTCAACGAGTCAGCTATGACTCAATATAACCTTTTTTATGTCAAAATCCTCATCAAAAATCACTATGTTGGCAAGCTTATTTTTCTCCAATGAGCCCATGCCGCCATATAGCCCAAGTTCTTTTGCCGGAACCGCTGTAGCAAAGGATACCGCCTCCGCTATACTGATATGGGTATTTTCCCGGAAATTCTTTACGGCATGGTTCATTAAAAGGACACTCCCAGCAATGGTTCCATCCTGAAGCCTTGCCTCATCTCCATGGACAAATACCTTCTGTCCCCCAAGCTCCGACTCCCCGTCCCCCAGTCCGCAGGCACGGATAGAGTCAGTTATTAAAATCAGCCGGTCCGGCCCCTTCATCCTGTGGGTCAGCCGCTGCATCGCCGGATGAACATGTATATTGTCGCAGATAAGCTCGGTATAGATATCACTGTCCAATGCCGCCCCTACAGCTCCCGGCGCTCTGTGACTGCAGCCTGTCATTGCATTGTAGAGATGAGTTGCATGGCTCACCCCCATGGATATTGCCTCAGATGCCTGGTCATAATCCGCCGAGGTATGCCCCATGGAAACTATTATGCCCTTTTCCCTGCAGCGTTCCACAAAGTCGGAGCCATCAGGAAGCTCCTCCGGAGCAATGGTTATAATCCTGATTACATCCGCATATTTTTCAATCAGGGCAAAATCAGCTTTTCTTATATTAGAGGCCTTCTGTGCGCCCTTCCTTGCCTGGCTGATAAAAGGCCCCTCCATGTGTGCGCCCAAAATCATGGCACCATGATTTTCCCCCATGGTCCTCCGGATTCTATCCAATGCCCTGTAAATTCTTGGCATATCGTAGGTCATGGTGGTGGGCAGAAAAGCTGTAACCCCCATAGAAGCCTGTCCCTCAGCCATAATTTTCAAAGCCTCGGAATCTTCATCCATGGTGTCACAGCCCATGCATCCATGAACATGAATATTGATAAAACCCGGTGATACGTAAAGCCCCTGAGCATCTATTATTTCATCGCAGATTTCCTCGATAGGAAGCTTGCCGGTTGGAGCAATATCACGAATTTTATCATCGAAAAGAATGTCCATATTATTGGATATGAAAAATTTCCCTTCAGAATCCGGCAATATGGCATTTCCATTTCTTATAGCCTTCATTTTTTCTCCCTTCCAGAGCCTTTCCTGTCCAAATGATTTTTCAAGGCTCCATAGAGCTGTGCCTTATTGCCAAGCTGGGAAAAAACAAGCTCCGTCTCTTGAAAAAGCTCCGTTGGAAGATATCGTCTCCAGGCTCCCTGAAGCCTTGGCTGGAAATATTCCCTGCGGCTGGAAAGCATTGCGCCTCCAACAACTATGTATGCCGGATCTAAAATACAGGTG
>CAVAVT010000012.1:18141-38836 GCA_963592185.1 bacterium
CCGATGCCGGTGCCCACAGCCATACAGAAAATGGTGCTGGTATCAGCCCCCGGCGTCAGCTCCAAGGAAGAAGCTGCCCCCTTCCACAGCTCGCCCAGCGCCATGCAGTTCACATCATTTTCCACTGTACAAAAAAGCCCCGTTTCCTGCTGGATAAAATCCGCCAAAGGAAAGCCTGTATACCCCGGGATGTTGCAGCTTTGAAGGATTTTTCCTTGCTCAGGCTCCACCACGCCGGCGGTTGATATGGCAACACCATCGGTATCAGCATCCCGAAGGCTTTCAATGAGCTTCACCAGACGAAGGACCATCTGGGAAGCACCTTCCCCAGACAGTGCTGGCTGGATGCCTTCATTCCAGAGCTGTCCCTCGCTGTCCCCCATGGCATACTTTGCCGATGTACCGCCTATATCAAGTAGAATATAGTTTTTTCCCATATAATTTCCCTGCCTTGCTGGAGGAGCTTTTCTTTATCATACCAACGGCTGTCCTGCGAAAACTTTCTCCAGTGTTCTTCCAATAACCTTCATTTCCAAAGGCTTTACTATATGTCCGTTCATGCCTGTTTCAAAAGCCTTCCTACGGTCCTCCTCAAAGGCATTGGCTGTCATTGCAATAATTGGAATATTTGCCTTCCGATTGTTTTGCAGAGTACGGATTTCACGGGTGGCGGTGTAGCCGTCCATTCTCGGCATCTGAATATCCATGAGAATCACATCATATTTATCCTCCGGGGATTCGTTGATGATGCTGACAGCCTCAATACCGTCCTCCGCAACGTCAATTTCAATTCCGGTGGACCCAAGAAGCGCCATTGCAATCTCACGGTTCAGCTCATTATCTTCCACCAAAAGAGCACATTTTCCGCTGAAATCAAAATGATCATCCTCAATAACACTACCTGGCTCAAGAGCTCGGACTTCCTTCTTAGTGAGAACGGCCCTTAGCTCGGACATGAAGATAGGCTTTGCCACAAAGGCTGTAACTCCTGCCTCCCGTGCCTCAGCTTCAAAGTCAGCCCAATCATAAGCTGTCAGAACAATGATTGGCACATCGTCTCCAATGACCTTTCTAATCCTGCGGACAGTTTCAACGCCGTTCATATCCGGTATCAGATAATCCACTATGTACACCCTGTAGGAATCATTTATCTCCATGGCATCCTGAGTCCTAAGAATAGCCTCCTTGCCGGAGGTGGTCCAGTCCGGCCTCATGTCGATATCACGAAGCATCTTGCACACGCTGCGGCAAGTATTGATATCATCATCAATAACCAGTGCCCTTGCACCCTGCAGCTCTGGAATAGGCTCATAGGTTATCGTCTGGCTGGAAACTTTGACATCTAGTGTCACTGTAAATGCAGAACCCTTCCCCAGCTGGCTGTCAACCTTTATGGTTCCTCCCATCATGTCCACGATATTTTTCGTAATTGCCATGCCAAGGCCTGTGCCCTGAATACCGCTTACTGTGGCGGTGTGTTCCCGGGCAAAAGTGTCAAATACATGCTCTACGAATTTCTGGGACATACCTATGCCGTTATCCTTGATGAAAAATTCAAAGGTGCTGTAACCCTGACGGCTGCAGGGCTTTTCTATGAGACGGATAATAATATCTCCGCCAGTCGGGGTGAACTTTATGGCATTGCTGACAATGTTCAGCAGCACCTGGTTCAGTCTGAGCTTGTCGGTGATAATATCCTCATTTTTAATATCCTGAGTATCGATGTAAAGATTCTGCTGCTTGGAATTTACCATGCCCTGAATCATATTCCGCAGGTCATGGAGCAGTGTAGGCATGTGTACAATATTTTCATCCAGCTTTACACTTCCGCTCTCTATGCGGCTCATATCCAGAATATCGTTAATAAGGCTTAAAAGGTGGGTACTGGAGGTATTAATCTTGGACAGATAGTCTTTCACCATTTCCTTATTATCGATGTGGGTCTGTGCCAATGCTGTAAAGCCCACAATTGCATTCATTGGTGTGCGGATATCGTGGGACATACTGCTGAGGAAGGTGGTCTTTGCACGGCTGGACTGCTCCGCTGCATCCAGTGCAAGCTTCAACTGCCGCTGCTGTTCCTGCTCAGTGGCAACAATCTCGTCAACATTCTGATAGGCCGCAATTACGTAATTGAACTTTTCCAGCTTAATGTACTTGAACTGATAATAATGCACTTCGCCAGTTTGAATTACCCGGTAATTTCCAGTGTACTCATTGTTATCCTTCAGCTTTTCCATAATGGTCTTTGTGGAAAGGGCATCATACATACGTTCATGCTCATCGGGATGAACACGCTCAGTCACGTACTGCATAGCTGTTTTTTCATAGGAAAAATTTTTCCGACTGTACTTATTGATTCCTGTGGTTACGTATCCGTTCAGCTTCAATATCTGGGCTGTATCATTTTCCAAATCAATCATAAATACATTGGTATATCCGCTGGAAAGGGCATTAAAAATAGCCAGCTGTTCTTCCTTCTGCAGCTGATGCTTCTCCAAAAGCTCCCTGTTGCGTTTCTCTTTTTCAAGAGCTTCACGAAGCATTGTCTCCATCTGATGCTTGTCATCCACCAGCATTACAAGTCCGTTTGCGCATATGGGCGTACCATCTGTCTGCCTGCTGATATGGGCGGTGTCACGAATCCAGTGATATTCCCCATTTTTATTGCGCATCCGGTATTCCACATCATAGGTTGTCTGTCCAGAATAATCACTGACAGCATTTTCGTAGCTTCTATCCACACGGACCTTGTCATCCGGGTGCAGCTTATCCATCCAGGCATCCCAGGTATCTGGAAAATCCTCTAAAGAATCGTATCCCAGAATTTTTCTGAAGGCATTGGACCAGGTACACTGAAACAGTTTACCCTTGTCGTCATAATCTATGAACCACAGTCCGCTGGTCATTGTTGCATGAACCATATTGGAGGCTGAGTCCTCTACCCCAAGCTGCTTTTTGTAAGTAATACCTTCATCGGTATAAACCCAGAAGGATAAATTGGACTCTTCCTCACAGCTGGAATATCTTAAAATTTCCAGAGACACAATGGTTCCATCGGTTTTCCGATAAGAAAACTTTCTGTTTTTGCCACGCTCCAAATCTTCGTACAGACTGTCGTAGTCCATTGCTTCCGTGAAAATATGCTTATCCTCTGGAACCACGAACTTTTCCCCATAAAGCCTCAGGGCATCAGAAAATTTTCCATCCTTTTCACTAACAAGACTGCGGAAATAATCCGGTCCCAAAATGTCATGAAAGCAGTCTGTTTCCCGGTCCAGCACATATACACCCATATACTTCGGGGCAATGTATCTAAGCAGCTGCTCCGCATCACGTTTCTCTTCGATAGCTTTATTTAGGGCATTGTCATTTCGTATATTTTTATAGGCTGTCATTCTATCTCCTTCAATCCTTTGAATCATCGCTGTATTAATTTTATCATGCGGCAAAAAAACCTACAATAATACAAATTTACAGGTATTAATTTTCAGTGTTATAATATAGCCAAGTATAGTGTGAATTATTATTGTCCTCTTGTATGGGGACGGATTATTGAAAGAGGGTATGTTTAACATGTACGGTATCATTGATATCGGATCAAACTCCATGCACCTTAATATCTACAAAAAAGAGGCTGGCAAAACCAATATCATATTCAACAAGGAAATCTCCGCAGGACTTGCCTCCTACGTGCTCCACGGCCGCATGACCCCAGAGGGTATCGACAAGGCATGCAAGGTTCTCCACGAGTTCCAGATTCTTCTCCAGCAGTTCAACATAGAGGCATACGCCTTTGCCACAGCGGCTCTCCGTGATGCGGACAACAGCCAGGAGGCAATTGAGGAAATTACACGCCGCACCGGTATACAGGTATATGTGCTTTCCAGCGAGCGTGAGGCTGAGCTGGACTTCATCGGAGCCTCCCGTTCCATGCCGGAGCACACCGACAGTCTTTTCGTGGACATCGGCGGTGCCAGCACCGAGCTGGTGGTTGCAAAGGACGGCAAGATGGTAAAATCCTTCACCATCCGTGCCGGTTCCCTGAACATGTACAACAAGCATGTTTCAGACCTCATCCCCAACCGTAAGGAAAGAAAGGCCATCGAGAAGGAAATCATGGATGCCCTTCTTGCAAATCCTGACTTTGCCGAGGGGAATTACCCCAATATCTGCGGTATCGGCGGTACCGTCCGTGCTGCTGGCAAAATCAACAATGATATCTTCGGTCTGCCAGCTGACAGCATGGAAATAAATGCCTCCAACATCAAAAAGCTCATAAAGATGCTGGAAAATGACGAGGAAGAGGATTTGGTATCCAGCGATACTTTGGATATTCTGGTGCGCCTTGTGCCTGACCGTGTCCGCACCATCCTTCCAGGCATGATTATTCTCCACACTCTCATACGTCATTACCACACTAAAACCATTCAGATTAGTACCACCGGTGTGCGTGAGGGTTATCTCTACTCCCACGTTCTTGGCGAAGAAATGGAAAAATAAGATATTTGTCATAAAGAAATCCCCTGGAAAGCTGAGGTTCATGCCTCCTTCCAGGGGATTTTTGCCGCTCTGTTAAATTGTAATATGTACGCTAGTGGAGCCTGTAATCTGGGAATGTTTTGTATTCTTTACATGAAGGCTGGTATCCACATGTACAGGATTGTCTCCACTTCCTGTTTCCACAACGATTACCTTCCTTCCTTTGATTACCTGATTTTCAACGCCGTCCACGTGCAGGCTGTTGTCCACCAAAACCGGACGGTTGCTGCCCCCAGCACACTTTTCCAGCTCTGCATCACTTATTGCTATTTTGTCATTCACTTTATCTGTGGTCATCCTTCTCCACTCCAATCCGCCCGAAACCAATCACAGATTAATTGTTACCTTAGCACCGTCGCCCACGTTTACATTCTTTCCACCGTTAATAACAGAATCCTTTACGTGCTCAACATGAACACTGGCATCATTCTGTCCGCCATGTATAATACCGGTATTCATCTGTGTCTGGTTCTTACTGCCGTTGTTTACGTTTGCGGCATCTCCCTTGGTGTTGGAATGTGTAGTAGTTCCGGCACCGCCAACAACCTTATCTAGTTCCTTATCTGTCAGCATTTTACTCATCTCCCTGTATATACAAAAATAACGATTCATCCATTACATATATTATACGACGAAGAAGTAAATTTATTACACTAGAAACGCCAATTTATTCCGCCATTTATAGAAAAACCTCTTCTGTGGCCTAGGCTGTATCCAAGCTGAAGCTCTACTCCTGGATCTCCGTTGTGGGCCTTGGTCTCCCAGCCCAGCTGAAGAATTGCAGATGCACCCCGGGTGGAAATCTCAGGAAGTCTCAGATCCTGATAGCTGCCCCTTGCCATGCCGTCAAATTCGTACTCTCCAGCAAGTTCCCAATAATAGGTATCCCTGTTATCCTCAAGATAGTTGTACCGGCCCCCAAGGCGGAGTCTGTAGCTGTTCACCTGGCTGAAGTCGTACTGGTCTCCAGTGCTGAGGCAGGTACTTGCCTTGCTGGTTACACCCCAAAGGAATCTTCCATAGTAGTCAAAACTTCGTCCGGGCTTCATTTCAACCTTACGCCCAATGGAATAATGTCCCCCTACATACAGGGAATTTGTACTAAAGCTTGTTCCTACGCGCTCGCCTTCCACAATCATAGAATTACTGTTAAATCCTATTTTCAGTTTTCCGAGACGTAAAGCCCCTTCCTGGTAGCTGCCATTTGGCTTTTCACCACGGGCAAGATAACCGATGCCGTAGAATGTCTGCTTGCCATGGCCGTTTACATTGTTGGTGAAATACAACTCGTGGGAAGAATCACCATACTCGATAAAGGGAGCCAGAAGCTGTTTGTAGCCGGGACGTTCCTTCTCCTCAAGATATCTTGATGTGCCAAGGACCATGCAGGTACTGTCAAGGTCAATGTCCAATGAATCAGGCTTAAAGCTCTGGTTGCTGTGTTTCATTGCGAAGAACGCCTCCGGTTCTCCCATATTTCTTGCCGCTGCAATTGCCGCCTGACTACTTCCAACCTCGGTAAGAAGATCCGCCTGCTGATTGGGCAGCAGTGGAAGTCTGTTGGCCAAAATCACCTTTGTCTGTGGATTGACGGTTTTGCCCGTTACCTTGAGCTGGAGCAGATTTTTCCTGGGCATACCCATGTAATAGGTATAGGTAGCTGAAATATTGGACATGGTCTTACTGTAGTTAGTTTTGGAGTCTGCATAAATCTCTTCCGGGGTACGTAAAAGATTTATATAGTCATTGGGGTGCAGCACTGTGCCGCCCCCTACATGTGCAGACACCGCCGTGGTGGTGATGGAGGATATATCATATTTACCAATAAGAATATTGCTGCCGCTCCTTACTGAGTTTGGCAGGTAAAAATTTATGTTGCTGAAGCCAGAAATACTGCCCACATTCTGATTTTCAACGTATACATTCAATACATTGTTCTTACCGTTGATTGCGGTATAAGTGCAATCTGTGATTTCAGATGTGTCGGGGCCTATGTGGTTGTGGTAGTCCACCACAGCTGCGCCGCATATCTCTGCCTCATCATAGTCGCCATTGCCATAAATATTTATTTTGTTGCCAGTAACCCTGTTTTCCGCATCATCAGCAACAGTGGTTTCACCACCTACCACAACGCCGTTCAGTTTTCCGCCAAAAATATTAATAGTGTTATTGGCAACATTTCCTAACGAGGCATGACCAGCCACAATATTCCCCTGAACATCTTTGCCGTCAAGGGTATTTATTACCAGTCTGCTGGATATGCCGGCAGAAGACTCTTCCACAAAGCTCCAGCCATAACCTCCTCCAGTTACATTGATGACATTTCCGCCAACGTAGTCCGCCAAAGGGTCATCATTGTATCCTCCGTACAGAAACACCTCAGCCTTGCTGGAATCGCTGATATTTATAGAGCCGCTGGTATTCTGACTTCCGTACCCGACCATTACAGTGCCTCCATTACCAGCAAAATTAACAGTCCGGTTCTCATCAGTTTGGCCCACCACTTTTATTATTTTAATGTTGCTATAATCTATAACCTTATCCGCATATGCCACATCCATCCCATATGGCTGCACAGCAGCAGCCATAATGAAAAAAAGCACCTTTGACCTTAATGATGGTCTCATTTCCCCTCACCTGCTTTCTACTAAGCAGAAACCTCTCTTACATAAAAAACATCCAAACCACATTGTGTGCGATTCGGATGCTCTGCTTAAAAATCACTTCTGTTCAAGTTTGAACTCATCTGTCCCCAGCGGCATTTGCGGATTGCCTGCTGCAACAACTTCATCCAGCATGGAATCCTCGATTTTCTCACGGCCGCTATGCCTTGCTGCGTATCTCATCATCAGGCTGGCTTTCAAGCTCTCCCTTACCTTTGAAGCTCCGCTAAAATCAAATCTCATATCGCTCATTTTTTATTCTCCTCTCATTGCTAAATGTCTATATATCGATTTATTAATTCCTTCTTTTGATACTTATACGCCTTCAGCAATGAAATATTACATAAAAAATAAAATTATTTTTAAATTTTATTAGATATTCATGGTATACCCCTGTGCCTCAAGAATATTCCTGAGCTTGCTCAAGGCACGGTGAAGCACCACTCCTACATTGTTGGCATTCATATCCAGCATCTCGGCAATTTCCTTGTTGCTGACACCGGCAAAATATTTCATGGAAACAATTTTCTGCTCCCTTTCCGGAAGCTCCTCAATAGCCCGAAGGAGGTACTTGTCCCCCTCATCGGACACCATCTGCTGCTCAGGAGTATTCCTGGTGTCCGCCGGGTTGAAGAAATCCTCCCAGGTAGCTTCTTTCAGGGACTTCTGCTTCCTGAAAATATTGTTCATTTCATTTATGGCTATACGGAACAGCCAGGTGGAAAAGGCTCCCCTGGTGCTGTCATAGTCATCCAGCCGGGTAAATACCTTTTCAAAAGTTACACTGATAACATCATCCGCCTGGTCGCTGTTTTTCAGCTTGCCAAAGATGTAGCTGTATACCCTTGGGAAAAAGTAGTCATACAGCTCACCGAAGGCATCCTGCTCTGTTTTTGCACGTTCCGCCAGCTCGTTATAATAGGCGACTTTCTTTTCCGCCATTTTTTCTTTCAAATCTTCCACTGGTATGTCTCCAATCTCATGCCAGCTGGCGTCTTGCCAGACCTGCAAATATACCATTCAATTCCATCAGCTCGTCAAAGGTTCCTTCCTCTGCCACAACGCCATTATCTATAAGTATGATACGGTCAACATTCCTGATGGTACTGAGACGGTGTGCCACAACAATTCGAGTTGCCTTCATTCTGCTGAGGCTGTCCGTCACAATGCTCTGAGTTCTATTATCCAATGCAGAGGTGGCTTCGTCAAGCATAACAATTGCGGGGTCTCCCACAAGTGCTCTGGCTATGAGGATACGCTGCCTCTGTCCGCCGGAAATATTGCTGCTACCCTCACTGATGATGGTGTGCATTCCCATTGGCATCTCTTCGATGTCCTCAGCAATGCCAACCAGACGGGCTGCATTCCAGGCATCGTCAATGGTCAGCGGCGTGGTTCCTACAATATTGCTGAAAATATCTCCTGTCATGAGCTGGCCGTTCTGCAGCACAACTCCAAGCTGGCTTCGTACCGAGGACAGATTCAGTTCCTGCAGATCCTGTCCATCATAGTAAATACCGCCCTTCTTGGGCTTTTCCATGCCGAGAAGAAGTCTCAGCAGTGTGGATTTGCCAGAGCCGGAGCGGCCTACAATCGCCACATACTCACCAGGCTTGATATTCAGGTTGATATCCTTCAATACCTCCGGAAGGTCCGGACCATAGCTGAAGGCAAGATGCTCCATCTTTATTGCGCCGTTCAGCACATCTGCATCAATTTTATCATCAGTAACCTCTGGAACCTCGTCAAGTATTGGACGGAGATTTTCAATATGAGGCTTAATGGTAAAGAATTTTGCCACCAGCGGAATAATTCCGGTGATGGTTCCGTTGAAGCTTACAAAGGCTGACTGGAATGCCAGGAACTGTGGATAGCTCATGTTGTGAACCACCTGTCCTGTGGCTGTCACCTCTGTCATGCCGTACATGGCTGTGTAGTAAAGGAGCATACTCAAAATAAAGGGCTGTATTGCGCCGATTATTCCATTGTAGTTCCCCTGCCAGCGAAGCTTCATGTTCCATTTCCATTCCTCACCGAAAATCTTGGACCAGCGGTAAAATGCCTGTGTTTCAGCACCGTGAACACGGAACTTTGCAAGGCCGTTGAAAATCTGCTGCACAAGTCCTGCGGTTTTGTTGGAAGCCTGCAGAAGCTCCCTTTGGAAATGGATAACCCTGCGGTATACAAAGATTACCACAAGGATGTATAAAGCCCATACTATCAGCGCCTCAAGAGTAAGTTTCCAGCTGTACCACAGCATTAGTCCGATACTCCAGAAGGAGAATATCAGATTGAATACCTGGGTTACAAATTCTCCGGAAACAAGCTCCTTTATTGACTCAATTCCATTGATTCTCTGCAGCAGCTCGCCGGATTCAAACCGTCTGAAAAAATTTGCCGGGAGCCTTAAAAGTCTTCCCCAAATGGCCGCCTCCACATACATATCCAAATGATTGGTTATGCGTAGAGTTGCTATGGCTCTTACCAGTCCCAGTGCAGCACTGGTAAAGCCAGCTACCATCATTATCTGGGTTACAGCTGCCAATCCTACGAAATCCCTTATGGGGATAATATCGCTGAATATTGTTTCTGTAATGATTGGTGATGCCAGAGGGATAAATCCAGCCACAAGGCTGCAGGCGATAATGGTCTTATAATCCCTTTTCCAGCAATGCTTGAACATGAACCTTGCCAAATCGCCGATGGTCAGCTTCCTTGAGGGGAATCCGCCATAGCACTGGAAGGCATCCTTATCTATAGTGGCTGCCACCACTTCGTCTATCAATGTACCCTCCTGATTGTCCAGGCTGTACATCTTGTAGCTGTTTTCAGTTTCCGGAATCAGGGCTACAAGGCTTTTGTCCTCCCCTGCATATCCTATCATTACACCGACATCATGCTTATACCAGCCGTCCTCCAGCTTCACCAGGCGCATGTTCATATTGCCCTTTTGGATAAGACGCTTAATAAGACCTGCCTGGTCCAGGCGCTTTGCCAGATGAGCGCTGAGGTTAATATTGTCAGTGGGCATGTCCAAAGCTTTCGCTACCATGCACACCACGTAGGTTATTTTTCCTTGAGATACGTTGTCATCCTCCACAGGCTCCATAATGTCCCGCTGAAGAAGGTTATTTATGGAAGCATCCAGAAGCTTTTGTTCATTGTGCTCACGGCCTGTAACACGCTTAGCCTTGGCACTGCCCAGCTCGCTGAAATAGCCTCTTATCTCACCGGCAATAATGAGACGGTGTCTCGTCCAGAAATCAAAGAGATCCTCCGGCTCCATGCTGCCGATGCGTTCATCGATATCCTGCCAGTAAGCTCTCTGGCCCCTGTTATCCGCAATTTTTTTCTTGATAAAGGGAAGATTCATTAGGCTCTTGTACCACTTCTGCAGACACTCGGCAATTTCCGGCTCTGTCATTGTATCAGTGGTAATTTCGCATATTTCGGAATCCTCCAGAGCATAGAGAACCACATCCAAATCCGCCGCTTCCATTGGGAAAATGGTTTCATTCTTCTGTATTTCCATGAGGAAAAAGGATTTGTCCCCTGCTGTGCTCTTGATGTAGACCTCTATTCTTCCCTTTTTCACCCCAACCATGTAACTGGTGGCTTTGGAAAGCTGTACTCTTTCACCGGGGTACATGCTTATGGCTTTGCTGTTTTCAAACATTATACCCCTCCAAGTGTTTCAGAATTCTTGACTTCCTTCTGCTGCTCCATAATCAGCCTGTAGTATGGACCTTTTGCCTCCATGAGCTGAGTATGTCTGCCACGCTCCACAATATGACCCTTTTCAAGGACGATAATCTCATCACAGTCCCTGATGGTGCTGAGTCTGTGGGCAATAACCATGCAGGCACAGCCCCTGCGGCGGATATTTCTCATAATATCCTCCTCAGTAAGAGGGTCCAACGCAGAAGTTGCCTCGTCCAGTACCAGAAATGAAGGATTGCCTGCCAAAGCTCTGGCAATCTCCAGACGCTGGCGCTGTCCGCCGCTGAAGTTGCGGCCGCCTTCGTCAACCATTGCATTGTAGGAGCCGTTCAGCTTCAATATGTCGTCATGAATACATGCATCCTTTGCCGCAGCCATAATATCTTCCTGGCTGATGGTTGGATCAAACATGCTTATATTTTCCCTTACGGTTCCACTCATCTGGAAAACTTCCTGATCAACGGAGGATACGGAGTTGATGATTACACTTCTTGGAATTTCCCTTCTGGGATGTCCGTCAAAAAGCACTTCACCGCCCCACTGCTCGTAAAGACCTGTTACTACCTTGCCCAAAGTGGACTTTCCGCTTCCGGATGTTCCTACCACAGCCACCCAGCGGCCTGGCTCAATAACCATGTTGATATTCTCCAAAAGTGGTGCTTCCAGTGAGCTGTAGCCAAAGGATATATCCCTAAGCTCCATTCTGCCTGTAAGGGATGAAGCCTCAAACTCCGGCTCCTCCTCCGGGTAGTTCAGGCTGTCGATTTTGTAACGCTGCACATCGTTCAGTCGCTGCATCTGCATTTCTGTGGACTGCAAGGTCTGTCCCAGCGCCACCATGTTGTTGAACGGTGCCTGGAAATTGCCCATAAGGCTCTGGAATGCCATAAATGTACCGGCTGTCATTAAGCCTTCCATAATGGAAAATCCGCCTATGGTCATAATAAGGGCTCCATTTACTCCGCTTAAGAGCATTGGAAGCATACTGGTGGTCTGGCTCAGCAGTGCAATGTGCTGGCTTGTGGACAGCACCTTTGCATGATAGCCGGTAACCTTATAAAAGAAATCCGCCTCGTTGCCGTTTGCCTTGATGGTTTCAATCATCTGAATTCCGTTCATGGAATTACCATAGGCCTTGGCAGCCTCCTGCTGAAGTCTCATGGAGAGATCTGTCAGCCTGCGCCTCAAATAGAGGAACACGCCTAAATCCACAAGGCTGAAGCACACGCCGATAACCGTCAGAGACGGGCTGTACTCAAACAGCAGCAGCAGGAAGAATATTGCGGTGAGAAAATCCAGCAGACAGGTTGCTGCCTGATTGCTCAGTACCGCAGCTATTGATTCTGTAAAAGCAGCACGGGATGCAATTTCTCCTGAAAAGCGCTGCTGGAAAAACTCCATTGGAAGTCTTAAAAGATGCCAGAAAAAACTTCCGGAATCCGCCAAGGTGATTTTTTGCTGCCACCTTGTAAGACACCAAGACCTCAAGAAACTCAGTATACCGCTTAGGATAAAACACAGGGTCATGGCAATCATCAAGGTAGTCATCCAGTCCTTGTGCTTTCCAGTAAGAATGTCATCCAGGAATATCTGGCTCATTACCGGAGATGCCAGCTGGCAGATAAGCATACATACGCCGATTAATATTACAAAAAGCGCCGCCCATTTATCCTTCCAGAGCTTTGCTTTTATGTCCTTTACAACGCTGTAGCGATGTCCCATTTTTACAAAGTCAGGACCGGGACGGACTTCCAGCGCAATTCCTGTATAGGATCCTTTAAAGTCCTTCCAGGTTACAGTTCTGCGGCCCACACCGGGGTCGTTCAGGTATACGGTGTCTCCCCTTATACCCTCAAGTACCACAAAATGGTTGAATTCCCAATGGATAATCAAGGGAAAGTCCTCTCCCCTGAGGTCATCCGCCATAACCCGATAGCCGGCTGCCTCGCAGCCCAGCTTTCTGGCTGCACGAAGCACATTGCTTGCCTTGGAGCCGTCACGGTTTACACCGCATTCCTTACGGAGCTGTTCCAGGGGAAGCCACAGGCCGTAGTGGGCAAGAACCATGGCAAGGCTCGCCGCACCACACTCAGTTGCCTCCATCTGAAGTACCACAGGAACCTTGACGCGGGGACTGTCTTTTCTTACTTCTGTTTCTTCCATTACGTCACCTGTTCCTCAGCCACTGGGTTATCTTATAGAATACCTTTTCGATAGGAGCCTTTCTATCTACAATTACCCATCCATCCACGTAGGTACCGGCAGTAATGGGTTTATGCTCGCCAACGGTAGATGTCCAAAGGTATCCCGATGCATCTTCCTTATTTTTTACCAAATCGAAGCGTACCTCAACAACAGCATTACCAGCCTGCTGAATGATGGCGTTTGCCAGGCTGGAATTTCCAAGATTCCACATAAGGTTCGGATTGTCCACCGGATACTGGGACACTGAGCGTACCACGCCCATCAGCGATCCGCTCTGGGAGACGTCCGCACCATTTGGCGCCAGCTGCACAGTCATACCAGGCTCAATTCTTTTTCCCATGTCAACGGAAACATACATAATTCCTGTAAGATCCTGTCGATCTTCATGAAGACGGATTGTACAGATAGTATCTCCTGCTTGCACCATAGCTCCCTCGTCCACCAGCATGTCGGCAATTATTCCTTCGTAGGCACTGTAAAGTTTTTCATTGACAGACTCGTTGGTTCTTCTGGAGTCAAAAGCATTGACTCTGGAGGCAACATCCGCTGCGCTTGTCCCCAGCTCGATGCTGTTTTTGGTAACAGTGGTTGCTGCAGTGGCTGCCACCTGTTCAATGTCAACGATTTGCTGATTTTTCTTGATATGGCTTCCGTTGCCGACATATACATACCGTACCTGTCCGCTGGCTGTTGCTATAATTCTTCTGATACCGCCGGTATCAGTAATAAGGCCGCGGCCTGTAGCTTTTACCGTAAATGACCCCATAATGGACCACAGCACAAATCCCAGCAACAGCAACAAAATTGCCACCACTGCCATCCATGAAATTGGTGTGGTAATATGAAGCAATGTGTCCAGCTTGTCTGGAGAACGCATTTTATCCAGCGCTTCTCTGCTAAATAATGAATTAGAACCTGCCATTATGAATCCTCCAACTCAACGTCTACCTTCTGTCCGGATTTAAGGCTCTCCCAGCCTGTAGCTACAACGGTTTCGCCTTCCTGTACTCCGGAAATAATCTGTGCGTAGCCGCTGCCGATTGCTCCTACAACAACTGTACGCTGCTCCAATTCGTTGTCAGAGTTCACCACGTACACATTGTATGAAGTGCTGTCGTTAGTGTTGTCATCGAACAATGCGCTGTAAGGAACACACATTACCTTGCGCTTTATCATATTTTTGACAATGAGATTCTCGTAATTTCTGGACTCAAGTATACCTGTGGGGTTAGATACGTAGAAAACCACACGTCTAGTGGCAGCTGGCTGGTCAAGGGAAGGATAAATGCCCTGTATATCCAGCTTAAATGTACTAGACTTACCCTTGTTATCTGCACGATACTCTGTATTGTATGCCTTTACGAAGTCAGGACGCTTGAAGGAAAGCTCCAGCTCTGCCTTATCGCCCTCCGGCCCCAGTACAGACCTCAGCACCTGGTCATCCATATCTGCAGAAAACCACATCTGCTCAAAATCTCCCACCAGACAGATTGGCGTTCCAGCTGTAACATAGCTTCCGATTCCCTTGTAGGTCACCAGAACGCTTCCTGTCATATCTGTGGTAACATTCAGTCTCTCCTGATTAAGCTGTTCTCTTCCCAGAGCGGCTCTGGCATCCTCAACAGCAGATACTGCTGCCTCATAATTAGCTCTTGCTTCATCAAGCTTTTCCAGGGAGGTGGCATCCAGCTCCGCCAGACGTGCATACCTGTTGTAGCTGTTTTTGGCATGTACCTCAACAGCCTCAGCCTTTTTCAAGGCACTTTGTGCCTGCTTTATGCGAAGCGGAATATCCTCATTGGAAAGTACCGCTACTACATCGCCCTGTTTAACCTGCATATTTTTATGCATAACTTTGGAAGTGATGACGCCGTCTACCTTTGCAATTATATCAATAGAATGACGTGCCTCCATGGCAGCATTATAGATTTCGTGCTGGGCATAAAGCTCCCGTTCCGCAGCCTTTGCACCATGCACAACAATAGCTCTGTTGCTCATTCTGTCTGATATAACGCTTTCACCTTTGTAATTTACATATATGCCATAGCCTATCAGTGACAGGGACAGGAATACAATAATTCCCATGGCAATCCAATAGTACTTTTTCACGTGTCATCCTCCAAAAGGTCTTTCAAAAAGGCAGATGGAATTGCATCCTCTGTCCATTACAACATTTGGGGTCAGTCTGGTCACCCTCCGGCCCCAAGCAGATTCATTGCCCTTTCCACAGCAGCAGAATCAGGCTCCGGTGTTTGCTGAAGACTGTAGGGCAGCCCCAGCTCCTTATATTTGTTTATTGCCATTCCATGATAGGGAAGCACCTGTATCCTCTCAACATTTTTAAGACCATGAATAAAATGTCCAAGGGTATTCAGGCTTTCCTCATCATCATTTATCCCCGGCACCAGCACATGCCGTATCCATACCGGGATGCCTTTGTCCGAAAGATATTTTGCAAAATCCAAAATATTTTCGTTGCCTTTGCCAGTAAGATTCTCATGCTTCTTGGAATCAATGTGCTTGATGTCCAAAAGCACCAGGTCCGTAACCTGAAGCAGACTGTCAATTTTCGCAAGGACTTCAGGACTCCTTGAAAACACAACCCCGGAAGTGTCCAGACAGGTGGTAATCCCCTCAGCCTTTGCCCTGCTGAAAAGCTCTGTAACAAACTCAGCCTGAAGCATTGGCTCTCCGCCGGAAACGGTAATGCCTCCGCCACCCTTCCAGTAGCTGCGGTAGCGAAGCGCTCTTTTCAGCACATCCTCCACAGCTGTGAGGGTGCCCTGACGGGCCCAGGTTTCAGGATTGTGGCAGTACCGGCACCTCAAGGGACATCCTGACAAAAATACCACGAACCTGATTCCAGGACCGTCAACGGCTCCAAAGCTTTCATAAGAATTTACAAAGCCCTGAATATTTTCCCCCATGAGGCTTACATTGCCTCGTGGAAAGTTCTGGAAATAACATCCAGCTGCTGCTCACGGGTCAGGTTGATGAACTTAACCGCATAGCCAGAAACTCGGATGGTGAAGTTTGCATACTCAGGCTTCTCCGGGTGCTCCATTGCATCCAACAGCTTTTCACGGCCGAATACATTCACGTTAATGTGGTGTGCGCCCTGGTCGAAGTATCCGTCCATAGCGTGTACGAGGTTGCCGATTCTTTCATCCTCATTGTGTCCAAGGGACTCAGGAGTCATGCTCTGGGTGTTGGAGATTCCGTCCAATGCCCACTCATATGGCAGTCTTGCAACGGAGTTCATGGAAGCCAGCAGTCCGCTCTGCTCTGCACCATAGCTTGGGTTTGCGCCCGGAGCCAGCGGCGTGCCAGCCTTGCGGCCGTCTGGCATTGCACCAGTGTACTTTCCATATACCACGTTGGAAGTAATGGTAAGAATGGAGGTGGTAGCCTCGGAATTTCTATAGGTATGACGGGACTTAAGCTTCTCAAGGAAGGACTTCAGAAGCTGTACAGCAATCTCGTCTGCACGTTCGTCATCGTTACCGTAACGTGGGAATTCACCCTCGGTCTTATAGTCCACCACGATGCCCTGCTCATTGCGGATAGCTGTAACCTTTGCATACTTAATTGCGGAAAGGGAATCCACCACGTGGGAGAATCCGGCAATACCAGTTGCGAAGGTGCGGCGTACATCTGTATCAATGAGGGCCATTTCTGCTGCTTCATAGTAGTATTTGTCGTGCATGTACTGGATGAGGTTAAGAGTATTTACATAAAGGCCTGCAAGCCAGTCCATCATGCGGTCGAATTTTTTCACAACATCGCCGTATTCGAGAACATCGCCCTGAACACCTCTGTACTCAGGTCCAATCTGCTCTCCGGTCTTTTCATCAACGCCGCCGTTAATTGCATAAAGGAGGCATTTTGCAAGGTTTGCTCTTGCGCCGAAGAACTGCATTTCCTTGCCTGTCTGTGTTGCGGAAACGCAGCAGCAGATGGAGTAGTCGTCACCCCACTCCGGCTTCATTACATCGTCATTCTCATACTGAATGGAGCTGGTGTTAATGGAAATCTTTGCCGCATAGCGCTTGAAGCTCTCAGGCAGATTTGAAGAATAAAGCACAGTAAGATTCGGCTCCGGGGAAGGTCCCATATTCTCCAGTGTGTGGAGGAAGCGGTAGTCGTTCTTTGTTACCATGTGACGTCCGTCCATGCCGATACCGCCCACCTCAAGGGTTGCCCATACCGGATCTCCGGAGAACAGCTCATTGTAGGATGTAATACGGGCAAAACGAACCATGCGGAACTTCATAACCAGATGGTCGATAAGTTCCTGAGCTTCTGTCTCTGTAAGCTCGCCATTTGCGATATCACGCTGAATGTAGATATCCAGGAATGTGGACACACGGCCAACACTCATTGCAGCGCCGTTCTGAGTCTTGATTGCTGCAAGATATCCGAAATACAGCCACTGTACAGCTTCACGGGCATTTTTCGCAGGAGCAGAAATATCATAGCCATAGGCTGCAGCCATTTCCTTCATTCCCTGAAGAGCACGAATCTGCTCAGTAAGCTCCTCACGCTGGCGGATAACATCGTCAGACATGATGCCGTCACGGCCTACATTGGACTGGTCTTCCTTCTTAAAGGCGATGAGCTGGTCAATACCGTAAAGTGCAATGCGGCGGTAGTCGCCAACGATACGTCCTCTTCCGTAGGTATCTGGCAGACCGGTGATGATATGGCTGTGTCGTGCAAGACGCATTTCCGGAGTGTAGGCATCAAATACAGCCTGATTGTGGGTCTTATGGTATTTTGTGAAAATCTCATGGAGCTTTTCACTTGGCTGGTAGCCGTAGTTCATGCAGGACTGCTCAGCCATTTTGATACCGCCGTAAGGCATGAATGCACGCTTCAATGGCTTATCAGTCTGGAGTCCTACAACCTTTTCCAAATCCTTCATGGACTCATCGATGTAGCCAGCACCATGGGAGGTAAGGCTGGATACCACGTCAGTATCCATGTCCAGTACGCCGTTATTCTGGCGCTCTTCCTTCTGAAGCTCCTGGAGTTTTCCCCAAAGCTTGTCAGTTGCCTCGGTGGGATCTGTCAAAAAGGACTCATCTCCATCGTATGGAGTGTAGTTGTGCTGTATAAAGTCACGAAGATTGATTTCTTCACGCCAAAGGTTTCCCTTAAAACCGTTCCACTGCTGATTCTCTAACATAAAAGCCTCCTTACTTTCATAAAACCGGTATAATTATTTATCCGGTGTGCAGACCTTGCATGCACGGTAGCCTGCGCTCTTTGCCTCATCATTATTATTAAACTCATGACGGTTGCCCTGTGTGATGGATTCCACCTTTGGACATCCCGGTCTATGATATTCCCCTGTGAAAAAATCTCCCACTCGGTTTACCTCGGTCTGGGATATTGGCTGGCGGTTGTTGACGGAATCCATGTAGTTTTTCGCCAGTACAGCTCCAACCATAATCACAATGACCAGCAGTATCACCGATAGCTTTTTACTGTCAGGTTTGCCCGATGCCATGCTACTCCTCCTCTTTTTACGTTGAACAACGCCGCTGTGTTACGCTTCGAAGAACTCTTCCTCAACGGCTATACACAGCATATGATATACAGGCAGGTGATACTCCTGAATCCTGTAAGTCACGTCATTTGGAACGCAGATACACACATCTGCCAAGGGCTTCAGCTTTCCACCGCTCCTGCCTGTAAGGGCTATGGTGGGCATTCCCTGAACCTTTGCCATTTCCACCGCATAAATTACATTTGCTGAATTGCCTGAGGTGCTTATGCCCATGAGAACATCCCCCTGCTGTCCAAGCCCCAATACCTGCTGGGCAAAGGACAAATCCGGAGCCTGATCATTGGCAAATGCGGTTGTAAGTGCTGTTTCATTGACAAGGGCAATGGCTGGCAATGCTCCCTGAAGATTGCTCCGGAGATAATCCGCATGTTCCGGGCAGACGCTCTTCATTTTGCTGTAAAGCTCCTCACCGATGGGGCGTTTCTTGATAAATCCCTTCATCAGCTCTCCCACAACATGCTCGGAGTCAGATGCGCTGCCTCCGTTGCCGCATACAAGCAGTTTATGTCCCTGACGATAGCTTTCACACAAAAGTTCCACCGCCCTGACTAAATCCTCACGGCATATCTCCATTTCTGGATAATGCTCTATCAGTGTGTCCACTGATTTCAGGGTTGATTGCTTCATAGTATGCTCCTTTCAATATAGCACCTAGGCATTTAATTTTTATTAAAAAATCACAGCAAAAGCCAAGGGGCCCACTCCTCTGTGCTGCCCCCCGGCCTTTTCACTTTAACGATTGCGATATTTATCTGCGGTGTTCTTGGAATCATAGCCATTTCTTGGTGTAATGTCTATGATTCGGTTCTCTCCCTGAGAAGTGCTTTCTGTGCGCTGTCTCGGGGTTCTTGCACTGCTATAGCTGCTGGATGATTTTTTTGCAAAAATCTTTCTAACAATGGACATAACCACCATCAGCACAAGACCTATAATGAACACATTCAGCAAAAGTCCCAGAATATCTCCAAAAAGACCTCCGCCAAGACCCAGTGCATTTCCAATAAGGCTGCCCAGCATCATTCCGCCAGCAAAAAGGCCCATGGTTCTAAGGGTATTGCCCCAGCCTGTGCTGCTCTTTGCAGCAGATGCAGCCCCGGTGGCAGCATTTGCCTTAGAAGGAGCTGTGTCACTGTAGGACTTGGCATCCTTAGACGGAGCATACGGCTTGGTGTTTGGTGAATCCTTAGGTGCGGTCTGGGTATTGGTTTTCGGCACAGGAGTTGCTGCCTTGGGGGCAGAAATTTTCGGAGCAGAGATTCGTGCTCCGCCCTTT
Organism: bacterium; assembly: GCA_963592185.1. GTDB lineage: Bacteria > Bacillota > Negativicutes > Selenomonadales > Selenomonadaceae > CAVAVT01. Next base: position 38,117 of record CAVAVT010000012.1, read on the forward strand.
GCCGCATAGGCTGTACTGGTGTCAGCCACCGGCACGGCTATGGATGCAGCCGTGATAAACATCGCCGCAATCATACTTATAAATATTCTTTTTTTCATTACATTATTCCTCCCTGTAAGCTTTAATATCATCGGGGAAGGCGTATATCTCTCCAACGGTATCAAGCTCTCCAGAGAGATAGCGGTCAATATCGTCTACGTCAATGTAGAGTTTGCAGTCTATATCCAGATAGCCCTGCTCTTTTCCCTGGCTCAGGTTACGTACAGCTATAAGCTTTTCCCTTAGGGCCAGAAGTTCTGAACGTGTTGCATGAATATCCAGTTTTATCTGTGGAACTCCGTATTCCTTTAGAACCTCTTCCATGGTCATTCTCTGTGACATAGCAATTTACCCCCATAATATTTGTGAATATACTTCTTCACTATGTATTTTATTCATGTTATATGTAAGTCATCTGAAAACGGTTCGATGACTTTTTTGTGTTAGTTTCTTTTTTCCATGCTTTTTAGGAGCTTGGTGAGTTCTCTTACTTGATGAAGGTGTGTTTCGTAGTCTAGGTCGTTTGCATCGTATTGCATTCGGCGTCTCAGTTCTTCGATACGGGACTGGAGACGTATTTTTGTTTCTTGATTCACGGCCATCATCCTCCTCTAGTAATTTTATCCTACTCATATATGTACGTCAATTATTACATTGTGAGGGAGCCTATGCTCGAGGTTC
>CAVAVT010000013.1:0-36569 GCA_963592185.1 bacterium
CGCGACCCCCACCTTGGCAAGGTGATGCTCTACCAACTGAGCTATTTCCGCATAATGGCGACCCTGGACGGACTTGAACCGACGACCTCCGCCGTGACAGGGCGGCATTCTAACCAACTAAACTACAGGGCCGTTATTGCCTTGTTTCCTTCAGCAACGATATTTATTATACATATCCGAATACTGTTTGTCAAATAATTTCTAAAAATATTATTTACTAAGCTGTAAAAAACAAGTTATACTATTCAAAGAACATATTGGGGAGTGGTATAAATGAGTAATATACGCAGACCACGTCTGGAAGCTATTCAATTTATTCGTGGAATTTCAATGCTGGCTGTACTTGGAATCCATATTGGCTCCCTATATTCAAAAGATCCATCAGCCTCTGCAGGACTAGTCGGTCTCTTGGTTATTGCATCCAGATTTGCTGTCCCAATTTTCTTTTTTATTTCTGCCTTTGGTATATTTTATAATATGGATACTTCTTCCCAGTTTAATTATAGAAAATTTTTAAATCGAAGACTCAATGCGATATTGATTCCCTACCTTGTGTGGTCCATATTTTATATGATTCAAAGTCCAATGATAGAAATGATATCCATTAAAAGTTTTGATACAGCGCTGCTTCCAACTGTAGCAGATATTCTCATAGCCTTATTTGTTGGAACGGCAAAGTATCATCTTTATTTTTTAGTAATTTTATTGTGGTTTTATGTTTTAATGCCTCTTTGGATACCATTAATAAAAAATTTAAACATCCACTCGCTTGTCCTGCTTTTTGTTCTTCAAATTGCATTTAATTATGTATCAACAGTATGGATGTGGTCGATTCAGACAGAAAATTACCTTCTAAATCTTCTGCTTGAATACAGACTGAATTACTGGGTGGTACATTACCTGTTTATATTTGTCCTTGGCGGCTGGCTGGCTGTACACTACGATGCATTTAAAGGTTTTATGAATAGATATTTTGCTTTGACAGCAATATTTTTCCTAGTTATGCTCGGACTGATGGAATATGATTTTGTAAGTGATATAGCTAATGGTTACAGTTTGCTGGAGGCTGCCGATTTAGTTCAGCAGCTAAGCCCCATGGGGATAAGCTACACCTTGGCTGCATGCCTTTTTTTATTTACACTTTTCACTCGCCAGCCCTATCCAAAGTTTTTAAATCCAGCATTAAAGTTTCTTGGAAAACATTCTTACTTTATCTATCTTAGCCATCCGTTTTTTATTAATGTCATCTGTATGATTTATAAGCTTTTGGGGCTGGAAATGACTATAACGGCTGTCATTTTGCTCTATGTGCTTACGCTATTCTCAGCATCTGCAGCGGCAGTTATACTTTTCTGTCTTGGAAATAAATTCCCTATTATTAACCGTCTATCCATAGGCAAAGGCTAAGTCTAATTGACATCCCTCTTTAAAGCTGTTACCATAGAGCTGTAAACCGTTGAGACGAGGTTACAGCAGCAATGCTTCTTCAGAGAGTCCGTGTTGGTGAAAGCGGATGAAATACAGGCTGTTGTTTTGGGTCGTTGAGGGCGCACTGAAAGAGTACTAGCTCAAGTAGGCTGCGACGTAGGACATACGTTACGTGTCAGGAGCAAACGCTCCTTGAGGCGCATGGCTTATCCATGAATCAGGGTGGCACCGCGAATTTGAAATTCGTCCCTGGCAGTTAATTTATACTGCCGGGGATTTTTTATTGCCCGGCAAAAAAGGAGTAATCAAAATGGAAGAAGTAACAAAGACTGACGAGAAAAAAATCATCCTGAGCGGCATTCAGCCCACTGGAACATTTACTCTTGGAAACTATCTGGGAGCTGTAAAAAATTGGAGGGAAATTCAGGAACAGTACAACTGCTATTACTTTATTGCAGATCTTCATTCCCTGACGGTTCACATTGATCCTTCACTTCGCCGCCAGCAGACTAGAAATGCCTTTGCGCTTCTCCTTGCCTGCGGTATTGACCCTGAAAAGAGCCTTGTTTTTGTACAGAGCCATGTTCATAATCATTCTGAACTCGGATGGATTATGTCCTGCTGCTCCCAGTTCGGAGAGCTTTCTCGCATGACACAGTTTAAGGACAAGTCAGCAAAGCATCCTGAGAATATCAATGCCGGACTTTTCACCTATCCTTCACTTATGGCGGCAGATATTCTTCTCTATCAGGCTGACTATGTGCCAGTAGGCGCTGACCAGACACAGCACTTGGAATTTACCCGTGATATTGCTACCCGGTTTAATCATAATTATGGTGAAACCTTCAAACTTCCAGAAGGATATTTCCCAAAGGCTGGCGCACGTGTCATGAGCCTGCAGGAGCCTACAAGCAAAATGAGCAAATCTGACACAAACCCCAAGGCTACTATTTCTATTCTTGATGATGAAAAAACTATTATCAAGAAATTCAAGAGTGCTGTAACCGATAGTGAAATGAAGGTTATCTACCGTGAAGGTGATGCTTCAAAGGCTGGTATCAACAACCTTATTACTATTTACTCGGCAATTACTGGCGACACCATAGAAAAGGTTCAGGCTGATTTTGACGGCAAGGGATATGGTGATTTCAAAACCGCTGTTGGAGAATGTGTAGCTGAAGAACTCCGTCCTGTTCGTGAAAACTATGAACGCCTTATTCAGGATAAAGGCTACCTTGAGGAGCAATGGAGACTTGGTGCTGAAAAGGCAGCAAAGATTTCTGGTAAAACTCTTTCCAAGGTAAAGCGTAAGATTGGACTTCTTGCATACTGATAAATTGTGATAAAAAATGCGTATTTTGACTTTGCATCAAAATACGCATTTTTTCTATTCTTCCGGAGTTTCGCCTTCAGCATCAAATGAGTCCAACAAGGAAAGCTGCTCGTCCACTTCCCTAGCCTCAGCCGGTGCTGGCAAAGGCGGCAAATCCTTCAAATCATTCAACCCGAAGCATTGGAGAAACACCTCCGTTGTGCCATATAAAATTGGCCTTCCCACAACATTTTTTCTGCCGATTTCACTTATTAGCCCAAGCTCAAGAAGACGTGCCATAACACGTTCAATACGCACACCACGAATTTTCTCGATTTCCTGCTTTGTTATGGGCTGTTTGAAAGCAATAATGGAAAGTGTTTCCATAGCCGCCTGTGAAAGCTGCTTATCCCTTGTCTGGCTTAGGCGTTCCACATATTCAAAATTTTCAGCCCTTGTAACCAGCTGATATCCTCCAGCCACAGCAATAAGACTGAGTCCGCTTTCACGCTCATCCAGATTCTGTTTTAGCTTTTCAATCAGCTCAATGACATTCTGCTCATCTATCTGCAATATATCGGACAGCTGAGTAAGGGTAACAGGATCACCATTGGCAAACAACACCGACTCCAAAGGACCTATTAAATTTTCTGTAAACAAGTCATACACCACTTCCGATAGATTTTTGTGAGATAGCTCACTTTCCACTTTTAAGCTTGATTACAATTTCACCAAACTGATAAGGCTGATAAACAACAATGCTTTTTAGCTTTATTAATTCCAGCATTGCCAAAAATGTAACAATCAGCTCATCTTTTGTGCCAGTATCAAAGGCATCCACAAAAAGAATCTCACCGCCTGCAGCATACAATCTGTCAATTATCGCCCCAAGTTTATCCTCAACGGTATATTTAGCCTTTTCCACCAAAACCTTTGGTATGGATATCAAATCAGCCTTGGACTGTGCCACGGCGAAAAATGCTTTTACCAGTTCATCCAGTGAAAGATTCTCCGGGGGCAGATGTTTGATTTGAAGACTTTGTGCCGGCCGTGAAAAAAATCTCTGCTGCTCCTTTGCCATATCCTCCAGCTTTTCACTAACCTCTTTAAACCTTCTGTACTCGATTATACGCTCAACCAATTCCTGACGGGGATCTTCTTCCTCCCCCTCCTCGGTTTTTGGTGCCTTTGGCAGCATCATTCTGGATTTAATATGCAGCAGTGTTGCAGCCATAACCAGAAACTCGCTGGAAATTTCAATGTCAAACTGCCTGGATTCATCAATGTACTGAATATATTGCTCTGTAATTTCCGCAATGGGAATATCATAGATGTCTATCTTATTTTTTTCAATAAGATGCAGCAGAAGGTCCATAGGCCCCTCAAATGCATCAAGTCTAACCTTATATGCGTCCATTAGAAAATTATACCCAGTACCAGGTAGAAAATACCTAAGATTAATTTTTCCAGTGGAACAAGAATATATCTAAGGATTGGCGTCATCATTATAAATATCAATATGATAAAGCTATAACGCTCCAGACTCATGAGCTTATACTGCCACTTTGGAGGCAAAAAGCTCATAAGGACTTTAGAACCATCCAGAGGCGGTATGGGAATCATATTGAATATGGCAAAATTGATATTGTAGAGAATAATCAGTGAAAAAACCATTTTTACTCCAGTGGTCATTTCCACTCCGATTGTCGCCATAATCTGCAATATAAGCAAAGCAAGAAAGGCTGTAATTAAATTTACCGCCGGACCTGCAAGAGCAACAAGAAGCTCTCCACGCTTAAAATTCTTAAAATTTAATGGATTTATCATTACAGGCTTTGCCCATCCAAACTGGCAGAAAAGCAGCATTAAAAGGCCAACTGGGTCCAAATGTGACATGGGATTCAGTGTCAGTCTGCCAGTGGCTTTAGGAGTAAAATCCCCCATTGCCACAGCAACACGGGCATGGGCATACTCATGTACAACTATTGCTATGATAAGCCCAGGTATACCAGCAATGATACCAATAAGATTAAAATCCAATGTTATATCCTCCAAAAATATTATTTCTGCTCAGCTAATAAATCTCTAAGCAGAAGTATTCCTGAAACAGACTTTGCATCATAGATGCGTCCGTCCTTTACCATTTCCAAGGCTTCACTCATGGATATACGCACCACATTGATAAATTCATCATCATCTGTATGCTGAACCCCAGCTGTAAGGCCCTGTGCTGCGTAAATATGTATGTATTCATTGGAAAAGCCCACTGTAGTTGCAAGCTTTGAAAGCTTAGTGAATTTTTCTGCGGTATATCCAGTTTCTTCCTCAAGCTCCCGAACAGCACATTCCAGCGGATCCTCATCTGGAGAATCCAACTTGCCAGCCGGAATTTCCAAAGTAACTTGGCCAATAGGATATCTATACTGCTTAACAAGAATAATATCTCCATTTGGAAGTACCGGCACAACAGCGGATGCACCGGGATGTATAATCCACTCTCTGTAGGACTCATTTCCATCAGGGAGCATTACCTTGTCACGTCTCACATGAAGAAGATTTCCATCATATATTTTTTCACTATTAATTTTCTTTTCTATAAGATCTTCACACATAATTTACCTCCGAATACGCATCTTGCAGGACGATGCCTTAGCAATCATTTCCCTTGCATTATCAATGGCTGCAGCTGTTACAGAAGTACCCGATGCCATACGGGCAATCTCATTTACCTGTTCCCCGGCATTAAGTACATGTACACCGGTGATGGTCTTATTATCCTCTGATTTCTTGGAAATATAGAGGTGAACATCTGCCATAGCTGCAATTTGAGGCAGATGGGTAACACACAGTACCTGCTTGTAAGCTGCCACAATAGCAATGCGCTCAGCTACCATCTGGGCTGTTTTTCCGCCAATGCCGGTATCGATTTCATCAAATACCATGCTCTTTGCAGAGTTGTCCTTGGATGCCATAACAGCCTTAATGGAAAGGGCAATTCGGCTAAGCTCACCGCCGGAGGCTATCTTGGATACAGGCCTCAGCTCCTCGCCTACATTTGCAGAGAAAAACATATCTATTGTATCAGCACCATTGGCCTTAAGTTCGTTATCGCCATTGACTTCAATAACAAAACGGGCATCTGGCATCCCCAAAGCTGTAAGCTGCTCGCTTATAGCCTCTGAAAGCTTCCTGGCTGCTTTTTTCCGTGCATTGGTCAGTGTCTCAGCTGTACGTCTGGCATCAGTTTCTGCACTTTTAATGGATGATTTAAGCAAAGCAATATCATCATCGTAATTTTCAATAGCAGACAATTCCTGCTTTATCTTTTCCAGCCGTTTAAGAACATCTTCCAATGATGGCCCGTATTTCTTTTTGATTCGATCAAGAACATCCATACGGCTCTGAAGCTTGTCCAAAAGCTGTGGCTCAAACTCAAGAGAATCTGCATAATCTCTTATTTCGTAGCCAGCCTCCTGAATTTGAATCTGCGCATCTTTTATAATCTGTGCAGCATTATCCAGCGAATTGTCGTATTTAGACATAGAGGACAAGCTATGGAGAATTTCAGTCAAACATCCCAGCACACCAACCGGAACCTTTGAGCCTCCATCAAGAAAATCATGTACACGTTTAATGTGGTCAGCAATTTTTTCTGCATGTGAAAGCTTGTTTATATCCTGTTCAAGCCGGTCATCCTCCCCAAGTTCCGGTTTTGCCTCAGATATTTCCTTTTCCTGCCAATGCAGCATGTCAACTCGCTGCTCGTAATCCTTTGCGGCTTCTTCTTTGGCAGCAAGCTGCTCCTTTAAACCTACATAGGTCTTGTATGAAAAACCATATACAGCCAATGCTTCGGCAATATCTGAATCAAAGCTTTCAACTAGCTCAAACTGTTTATCTGCTTTCAAAAGGGCAAGGTTTTCATGCTGTCCATGAATGTCTATCAAAAAATGTCCCAGGCTTCTAAGGAGTGTAAGCGTTACGTGACAACCATTAACCAATATGACGCTTTTGCCACCACGGGTCAGCTGTCTGGTAATTATAATAGTTCCGCTTCCTTCTCCTTCAGTGCCGTCATCAATGGCATTATCTGACAGGAACTGCTGAAGCTCCGACTGATTCTCTTCAATAGTAAATATAGCCTCAACCCTCAGCCAGTCACAGCCTGTACGTATAAAATCCGAACTAAGACGGTTTCCCAGTATTGCTCCTAATGAATCTATTAATATAGATTTTCCGGCGCCAGTTTCACCAGTTAGAATATTGAGACCTTCGCCAAAATCAATTTGAACATGTTCCAATAAAGCAAAATTCCAAACCGTTAATGTTTTTAGCATAAAATAAATGCTCCCTTTCCGTGGAATTTCCTAGATTATCAGCAGCCAAGCTCATGAAGTCTTTTTATAACTTCCGGGACAGCTTCCTTCGGCTTTACAACAACTAAAATATTATCATCTCCTGCCACAGTTCCAATAACATCAGACCACTTGGCATAATCCAGTATGGATGCTACAGCATTTGCGGTTCCTGGCAGAGTTTTGATAACAATGATATTTTCACTGGAATCCATTCCAGTAACAGAATCCTGAAACATACGAGTCATTCTATTTTTTGAAAATAACGGATTATTTTCCATTGGAAATGCATATCTATATTTTCCAGATCCATAGGGAACCTTAACAAGCATCAATTCCTTTATATCTCTGGACACAGTTGCCTGTGTAACAGCAATATGCTGTTTGCGAAGTGCATCTGCAAGATCTTCCTGGGTTTCTATGACATTATTTTCGATAATATCTTTAATTTTGGCATGTCTGACCGATTTCATATGTTCACCATCCTGTTTATATAAAACTCCAACATATCACAAATGACTCCACATCTTGTTCTTTAACGTATGATAGTAATTCACATCTTCAAATTTTACAATATGCACTGGTCTGGAGGCTTTGCGAACTATGACCTCGTCCCCTGGCAGCAGTGGGAAACTTTCCTGCCCATCAAAGGTTAGCTGAATATCCTGATGGAATGCCTTAACATGTATTCTCACCACATTGTCCTCTGCCACAACCATTGGGCGGATATCCAATGTATGGGCACAAATCGGTGTTACCAAAAGACCTCTGACATTTGGATCTAAAATCGGGCCTCCAGCTGAAAGCGAGTACGCTGTAGAGCCTGTAGCCGTTGAAACGATTACTCCATCAGCCTTGTAATCATTTACCAGCACACCGCAGACATTTACCCCTAGATGAAGCATTCTTGCAATGCCTCCCTTGGAAATAACCACATCATTTATAGCATGTCCGGCAAATCTTGAAGGCTCATTTTCCGCCTTGATATGTCCGGATAAAACCAGTCTTTCTTCTATGCGGTACTCACCTTTGAGAATCTTATCTAGTTTGCTGTTAAGGTCTGCAAGCTCAATGTCAGCCAAAAAGCCGACAGTACCGATATTTATTCCACAAGCCGGAATATTTCTTTTGTAAAGATTTCTGCATAGTCCAAGCAGAGTACCGTCTCCGCCTATACTAAGTCCCATATCAAAGGGTTCTTTATCTATGTCTGTTACCCCATATTCCATACAGTCGAAATATATCGCTTCTGTCATAGGCAATATTACCCTTACGGCCTTATCCTTATAAAATTTCAGAATGCGCCGCAATACCATTGCAGAATTTTCTTTTTGAATATTGGGAAATACGGCTATTGTAAGCATAATACACCACCAATCAGTAAATCATTTCACCATCAATGGTCCAAAGCTGCATGGGCCATTTTGACAACCTCTGCGGCCTCTGTATCACTAACATTGGCTTCTCTTTTTTCATCCGGTGTCAGCCAGACTAGGTATTCGATATTGCCTTCCGGTCCTTTAACAGGAGAATATGTAAGTGCTAATGCTTTCAGCCCTAAATCATCTGCCACATGAAGCACCTTTATTATTACTTCCTCATGCACCGCAGGATCCTTTACTACACCCTTTTTGCCTACTTTTTCCCTTCCAGCTTCAAATTGCGGCTTAATAAGGGCAACAACCTCTCCTTTAGGCTGAAGCAGTTCCTTGACATTTGGAAGAACCTTGTCAAGGGAAATAAACGCCACGTCTATAGAGGCAAAATCTATGGGCTGTCCCAAATCTTCAAGATGTACATTTCGTATATTGGTGCGCTCCATGTTGACCACACGCTCATCGGTCCGGAGCTTCCATGCCAGCTGTCCATAGCCTACATCAATTGCAAAGACCTTCACAGCACCATTTTGCAGCATACAGTCAGTAAATCCTCCGGTGGAGGCTCCAATATCTGCTGCTATTTTATCCTGAAGGGAAACGCCAAATTCCTTTATAGCCTTAGCCAGCTTCAGACCGCCGCGGCTGACATATGGATTATTGTTTCCTAAAATGCGTATTACCGCATCTTCCTTAACCATTGTACCAGCTTTATCTATTTTCTTTTCATCCACTAGTACCAGTCCTGCCATGATAGTTGTTTTAGCTCTTTCACGACTTTCAGCAAGGCCCTTTTTTACCAGCAGTACATCCAATCTTTCCTTTGCCATATATTATGACTCCTATTAAAGAATATTCCCTTAGTTATCTATTTCTGTCTCATAAAAATTCTGCACTGAAACAGCTATTTTTTCAGGTGTAAGACCGCATATATCCCACAGTTCTTTTATAGTTCCCTGTTCGATAAAATGGTCCGGGATGCCAAGTCTAAGCAGAGGTTTTTTTATGCGTTTATCTGTGAAAAATTCAGTCACAGCAGAGCCAAAGCCACCAAGCAGTGCATTTTCCTCAACGGTAACAAAGCCATCCATCTGGTCTGCCAAATCAGTGAGCAGCTTTTCATCCAGAGGCTTTACAAAGCGCATATTGACGATGGTAACATCCAGCCCCTGGTCAGAAAGAATTTCAGCTGCCTTTAGCGCATTACTAACCATGCTTCCTATTGCAAGCAGTGCTATTTTTCCACCGCTCTTAAGGATTTCACCTTTTCCAATTTCCATGGATTGCATAGGAAATTCCTGCCCATCCTCGTCTAAGAGCGCTACACCGGTCCCAGCTCCCCTTGGATAGCGTACAGCTACAGGGCCATCGTGATTGACAGCTGTATATACCATATCCCTTAATTCCAGTTCGTCCTTGGGAGCCATAACTACCATTCCAGGCATATGCCTTAGATATGAAAAGTCAAATACTCCATGATGTGTTGGACCATCTGCGCCAACCAAACCAGCTCTATCAAGACAGAGGGTTACGTGCAGTGACTGTAGACACACATCGTGCATAAGCTGGTCATAGGCTCTCTGGGCAAAAGTGGAATAAAGCGCAACCACTGGCTTTTTTCCTGCTGCAGCAATTCCAGCCGCCATAGTTACAGCATGTTCCTCCGCTATGCCCACATCTATAAAACGGTCTGGAAAAGCAGCTCTGAACTCATTAAGTCCCGTTCCACTAGGCATAGCTGCTGTTATTGCAACTATATCCTCATCCTTGTAGCCCAGCTCAGTTATCGCTCTCCCAAAAATAGATGTGTATGTGGGAGGTTGTCCAGCTGATGTTACAGGTGTTCCGCTTACAACATCAAAGGCTCCAATGCCATGGTATTTTCCAGGGTTAATCTCCGCTGGAAGGTAGCCCTTGCCTTTTTTTGTATTTACATGCACCAGTACTGGACCGGGATAGTTAGCTGCCTGAGCAAGAATCTCCTTAAGAAGTGGAATATTATGCCCATCTATAGGTCCGATATAATGGAACCCAAGCTCCTCAAACATAGAGCCTGGCACCAGTGCTGACCTCATGCCATCCTTAATATGGCTTGCCGCCTGGAAAACAGTACCTCCGATTCTTGGAATGCTTTTAATGAGTTCCTTGACTTCCTCTTTAGCCTTGGTGTACTCCGGGGCAACTCTGATTCTTGAAAGATATTCTGACATCGCCCCTACATTTTTATCAATGGACATGGCATTGTCATTTAATACTACAATCAGCTTTTTTCCTAAATCCCCAGCATGGTTTAAAGCCTCAAAGGCTTCTCCTCCGGTAAGTGCACCATCCCCGATAACAGCTACTACCTGATGCTTTTTACCATCCATATCTCTGGCAATTGCCATTCCAACTGCGGCAGAAATAGACGTGCTTGCGTGTCCTACGCCAAAAGCATCGTAAGGGGACTCAGATCGCTTTGGAAATCCTGTTATTCCATCTTTTTTCCTAAGGGTAGAGAATCTTTCCCTGCGACCTGTCAGGAGTTTGTGGGCATACGCCTGGTGTCCCACATCCCATATAATTTTATCCTCATCCGCATTAAATACACTGTAAAGCGCCAACGTAAGCTCAACAGCTCCAAGGCTCGGAGCAAGATGGCCGCCGTTGCTTGCAACTGTATTTACAATACAGCTGCGCAGTTCAGCCGCCAAGGTTTCAAGCTGTTCATTTGTCAGCGTCTTTACTTGTTGCGGATTGTCTATATGCTCAAGGATTTGATTCATACTCATACTCTTTTCTAACGATTATATGTTTCGAAGATGAAAAATATCAGTTTTTCCTATTGATAAGAGCCTTTAAAATATATCTTAGGAAATCAGCTTTTTCATCGAAGCAGTCCAATGCCTTCATCGCATTGTCCACAGCTTCCTGGGCAAGTTCATGGGCTTTTTCCAGTGAAAACAGTGTAACATAGGTGGATTTATGATTGCGTTCATCGCTGCCAACAGGCTTGCCAATAAGAGCTTCGTCGCCTTCATAATCAAGGATATCATCAGTTATCTGGAATGCCAGCCCAAAATTTTCGGCATAGGTAGTAAGTCTTTCCAGCATTTCATCATCTGCGCCGCCTAGGATTGCACCGGAACGTACAGCCGCTCTGAAAAGAGCTCCTGTTTTACCCATGTGCATTTTACGCAGCTCATCCGCATCAATTCTGCGGTTTTCAGCTTCCAAATCCAGTGCCTGTCCACCTACCATTCCCTGAGAACCTGCAGCATCACTAATTTCACGAATTACCGCAATCATCTTCTCAGGAGCCACATCTGTCTGACGGGTAAGAACCTGAAATGCCATTGTTAAAAGACCATCACCTGCAAGAATTGCAATTGCATCACCGAACACCTTATGATTTGTCGGCTTGCCCCTTCTCAAATCATCGTTGTCCATGGCTGGCAAATCGTCATGTATCAAGGAATATGTATGTATCATTTCCATTGCACATGCCGATTTAACAAAGCTGTCACCATTTCCACCAACAGCATCTGCAGCTGCCATAAGCATCATAGGACGCAGTCTCTTTCCGCCTGCCATAAGGCTGTATTTCATGGATTCATGCAATGTACGGTCTATTTCTTTATCTTCCTGAAGCTCTTCTAAAAGAGTCTTTTCAATCAAGCTGCGCCTAACGTCAAGTTTATCCTTCAACTCCATGCTGTTTCTACACAACCTTTCTTTATTCTATGTTCAGCTCTGTCTCAGTAATTCTTTTTCCCGATTCCTTGACCAGAAGATCGATTGACTGTTCTGCCTGGTCCAGTGCCTCACTGCAAGCCTTAGAATACTCCATGCCCTTTGAATAGGATTCTATCAGCTCATCCAAGGGCATATCACCGCTTTCCATAGCCTTAACTATGCTTTCAAGCCTTGAAAGATTTTCTTCAAAGCTTAATACTTCCTTTTTCTTTCTTGCCGGCATATTGCCCTCCTTACTGCTGAATACTATCAACTATAGCTGAAAAAGCTCCCTTTTCCAGCCTTATCTTTACGCTGTCTCCAACCACAATGTCCTTCGTATTTTTTATGATACCGCCCTGCTTGTTTTCCACCAGACTATAACCTCTTTTCAGAGTGTTTAATGGATTTAATAAAGAGAGTCTTTCAATCTCTATCAGCAATTTATGGCGTTTGTTTTCGGTTATGCCTTTGCATCCTGAAATCAATGAATCTGTCAAAACGTCCACAGCCTGTTTTTTGTCATTGATATAACGCTTGGGATTGACAAATACCTGGGATTCCAAAAGTCTCGTCAGATTTTGCTGTTTATTCTTCATTTGCCCCTTAAGCTGGGCATTAAGCCTTGCCTGAAGTCCGTCCACGGTTCTAATAAGCTCCGACACATTTGGAACAGCAATTTCCGCCGCATGGGAAGGTGTGGCAGCCCGTACATCACTGGCAAAGTCAGCCAAGGTAAAATCAGTTTCATGCCCCACAGCTGATATAACCGGCAGCTCCGAGTCATAAATCGCCCTTACAACAGGTTCCTCATTAAACGACCATAAATCCTCGGCAGAGCCGCCGCCACGTCCCACAATAAGCAAATCTACTGGATTTTTTATATATTTGTAATTAAAAAATCTTATGGCATTTGCAATTTCCCGGGCGGATGCCTCTCCCTGCACGGTTACAGGATATAGTACCAGCTGGATATTGGGATTGCGCCGCTTGGACACATGATGAATATCCCTTAAAACCGCTCCTGATAGCGAGGTTACTATACCTATTCTCCTTGGAAACTTTGGCAGAGGCTTTTTATGGCTTTCATCAAAAAGCCCCTCAGCCTGCAGACGCTGTTTAATCTGCTCAAAGGCAACAGCCAGTTCCCCAGCACCCTCTGGCTGCAGCTGGTCCACATACAGCTGGTATACACCATCTCGGTCATACACCGACACACTTCCTGCGGCAATGACAGACATACCATTTTCCGGCTTGAATCTAAGTCCCATTGCACGGCTTTTGAACATTACACATTTAATCGCTGCAGTACTATCCTTAAGCGTAAAATAGCAATGCCCGGAGGTGTAGCATTTAAAATTTGAAATTTCACCCTGAACCATAAGATTTTTTAAAGCATGTTCGCCATCGAACATAGACTTAATAAATCTGGTAAGATCACCAACACTATGTACAGCCACTCTGACACCTCCTGGAAACAAAAGAAAAGCCAGACTTACGCCTGGCATATCAGACACGGTTATTCAAAAACAGTTTCAAGCACACCGTTTATAAAGCCGCCTGACTTATCTGTGCCGAATTTTTTTGCCAGCTCCACTGCCTCATTAATGACAATATTCTTCGAAAGCTCCTCTTCGGCGAACTTATATTCATAAATAGCCATGCGCACGATATTTCTATCCACAGCAGCCATTCTGTCCAGCTTCCATTCCTTTGAAGCAGCTGAAATAAGGCTGTCGATTTCAAAGATATGTTCATCGGTTCCCTTAAGCAGCTTAACAGCATAGCTTTCTTCTGGAACCTCTTCAAAGCCTTCTTCCTTCATGGCTGCAGCAAGAGCACGGTCTTCCGCCTCAGTGTCCCTTTCGTTATTAAAATCCAACTGAAACAATGCCTGAAGGGCAATTTCCCTAGCTTTTCTACGATTCATATTTGCCTATCATGCCTTCCTTTATATTATTGCAATCTCTTTTTCTTCCATCTATTCCTTGAACTTCCCCAGGAATTCCCAGCAAACCAGTCAGCAAGAAAACTGAACACCGGCAGTGAAGGAAGTATTGCTTCCTTCCGCTCGATTTTATAGCCTGCATATCCACCAACGGCTGCAAGGATAATGACAAACGTCATATTCCAAAAGCCAAAGATTAATATACATACAGCTAAAATCACACCTGCCAATGTACCAGCAATAACCCCAAGATGTCCATTGAGGATAGGTTTTACCGATGTTAGAAAAAAATCCAAAAAGCTGTTCTTTTCCTCAGCTGTCTGTTTATCCATGTTATCCATGTCAGACCACCCTCTGGCGTTTCTTTACCGGTGTGCTGGCAATTTCGTCAACTCTGATATCCAGATCAAACTCTGAAACACCTACAACAGCTTCCATGCGCTCAGCAACAGCCTTTCTGATGGCATCTGATATTCCAGAAACTTTATGCTCCTGCCCGATTACTATATGCAGGCTGAGCTTAAGCCTCCCAATTTCAGAATTACTTTTTCCATTTACAAATTCAACACGGGAATTTACTTCACGGACGCCATGACAGCTTCCTGCTGCCCGTTCAATCATGTCACGGACAGCAGGTATAGCTACATATATGTCCCCCATGTCACCCTGCACAACCACAGCCTCATTATCAAGCTTTTTCTTACCACTGGTACAAAAGCTTGCAAAAAAAAGCTTTATGCTGACAAGGAGAACAACCCCTGCCACAGCATGGGACTGCCAATTGGCACGGGCGTAGCTGAACTCATTCCACAGAGCATCATCAGACATGCCGCCAAGCAGTACAAAGAGTGCTGCACCGGCAAAAACAGCGACAAATATTGTATAAAAAAACAGCAAGCCCCTGTTAATAACGCTCATAGCATTACCTCTTTCCAAATCCTTTTAAGGATTAGTGTACACGGGCCTCGTCAGGTTCCTCCGGCTTATCCTCTGGGAAATCCACACCCTGAACATGTACATTAACTTCAACAACGTTCAGTCCAGTCATAGCCTCAATGGCTTCCTTTACGCTTTCCTGAGTTTCCAGAGCAATATCCGGTATACGTACACCGTACTTTACAATGATGTAAAGATCTACAGCTGCCTCACGCTCACCTACTTCTACCTTGACACCCTTAGTGAAATTTTTACGGCCCAAAAGCTCAGCAATGCCGCCAACAAGTCCGCCGCTCATACCTGCAATACCATCAATTTTGGTAGCAGCAAGACCTGCAATTATACCAACAACCTCATCGGCAATACGGATGGAACCGAGCTGATCTTCACTTTTTACAACTTCATTTTCAACTGACATAATAATACCTCCCTTTATTTTGCTAATTCAAAGCATAATTAAACACATCGTATATTTATAAATTCTATATACAGACCGTGTTTTCCTTCAATTCCCAAAATATATCTTGAAAAAAATCCGCTGCCACTACCTTTGACAGCGGATTTAACTCAGTTTTAAGCTCTCTCGATGTAGTTACCAGTACGGGTATCTATGCGGAGTACATCGCCCTCATTGATGAACAGAGGAACACGTACCTCATAGCCAGTCTCAACCTTAGCCATCTTGGTAGCACCAGTTGCGGTGTTGCCCTTTACGCCAGGCTCACACTCAATAACCTTAAGGTTTACAGAGTTAGGAAGTGTAATACCGATGATACGGTCCTTAAAGGACTGAACACTAACTTCCATGTTCTCCTGGAGATAGTTAAGTGCTGTGCCAAGAGTATCCTTGTTAAGCTCAATCTGATCATAGGATTCCATATCCATGAATGTATATACACCGTCAGCCTCATAGAGGAACTGCATCTTGCGAGTATCCAGATGTGCAGGCGGCATCTTCTCGTTAGGGTTAAATGTACGCTCTACAACAGCTCCACTTTCAACATTCTTAAGCTTTGTACGAACGAATGCAGCGCCCTTGCCCGGCTTAACATGCTGGAATTCAACAACCTGCCATACACCATTGTCAATCTCGATGGTAAGTCCTGTGCGGAAATCTGTACTTGTAATCATTAACTAACGCCCTCCAATAATTCAGCTTACATTTTTTAGATAATCTCAATCAAGCTTTTATCGCTTTGAGTCAAAGGCTCACCGCCTGTGGCAGCTACCAATACCGTATCCTCAATCCTTACTCCGCCCCAGCCTGGAAAATACAGACCGGGTTCAACGGTAATCAGCGTATTTACGGGCAGATGCTCGCAATCACTTTTAGGAGACAGCCTCGGCTCCTCATGAATCTCCAGCCCAAGACTGTGCCCCAGCCCATGACCGAAATTATCTTTATAGCCCAGCTCATCGAAATAGCTTCTAACCGCATGGTCGATAGCATTTCCGGATGCTCCGGGCTTTACCAGCTCCACACCCATCAGCTGGGCGTGCAACACAGTATCATATATATGCCGGTGCTTATCATCGGCTTTTCCAACACACACAGTACGTGTTATATCGGAGTGATAGCCGTTAAATACTGCACCATAGTCCATTGTAACAAATTCTCCAGATTCTAGCAACTTTTCTGTTGCTGTACCATGTGGAAGACTGCCTCGTTCTCCTGAAGCTACAATAGTAGTAAAGGCCGGACGCTCTGAGCCAAGTTCTCTCATGACCCTTTCAAGTCTTGCAGCAACCTGATTTTCAGTAATTCCCGGCTTAATAAAGGTGATTATATCTTCAAAGGCCTTGTCAGATATTGCCACAGCCTTTCGAATATAGTCAAGCTCCATTTCGTCCTTAATTCTTCTGAGTTGGTCAAGTCCCACTGGATTTACCATGTCAATATCTGGAACATATGATGCCAGAAGCTTAAAGGCATTGTATGTCATGGCATTTCCCTCAAAGCCGCATTTTTTCACACCAGCATCTATAAGAACATCAGCGGTGCGTTTAAAAAGGCCATGTTCCTGCTTAACCATCTCAAATAAAGGTGACTGCTGGGCCGCCTGTTCAGTATATCTGAAATCCGTTATCAAAAAAGCTTTATTTGCTGTAATAACCAATGTTGTATCATCACCGGTAAAGCCTGAAAAATAATGGAGATTTTCCAGTTTATTTATTACAACACCATCCAGCTGCTTCTCTGCAAGAAACTCCCTTAAATGCTCAAGTCTACCTGAAATCATTGCTTTCATGTCATACTTTTCCATTATTACTGGACACTTCCTTTTTCACTTTAAGCATGGACTCTACGGATAACAGCCTCAAGAGCTACCATGTAGCTGTCAGCGCCAAAGCCTGAAATCTGTCCCAGACATACAGGTGCGATTACAGAATTATGTCTGAACTCTTCCCTTTTATGTATATTGGATAAATGAACCTCTATAACCGGCACTTCTACGCCAGCAATAGCATCACGGATAGCAACGCTGTAATGGGTGTATGCCCCTGCATTTAAAATAATATACTCTACTCCGTCAGCCCATGCCTGCTGAATTTTATCAACGATTGCGCCCTCGTGGTTTGACTGATAAAAATCCACCTCTATATCGAACTTTTCAGCACGTTTTTTTATCATCTCATTGATATCCGCCAAAGTAGTATGCCCATATATTTCAGGTTCACGGGTTCCAAGAAGATTGAGGTTCGGACCATTTATTACTAAAAGCTTATGCATATTATCTCCTCCATAAAATTATCTTATTCGGTTACAGCGTGTGCTACAGGATGATTTTCCACATCACGTCGTAAAATTGTATAGGGTTCCACTGGCTGCTCCATACGAATTTTTATAATCTGCTGAGGATGTGGCGCAACAGAAATAGAGTTTCCCTCTTCATCCCTCATATCCGTAAGCTTCTGCCTAAATAGTGGCTGGCTGGGCTGAAATACCTCTATTTTCTGTCCAAGCTTCATGTTATTTCGCTGTTCCACAACAGCATATCCAGATTCCTCATCATAGGCCCGGACAAATCCCACAAAGTCTGAGGACTGAAGATATGAGGATGTACCATATATCTGATCTTTCTCGGTGGGGCGTCCATAGTAAAAACCGGTGGTATAGGCTCTATGAGAAACCTTATCCAATTCTTCAAGCCACTCCTGCTTTACAGTAAATTCCTCTGGATTTTCGAAATAACTGTCAATTGCCATGCGATAGGCTTTTACAATAGATGCTGCATAATGTACACTTTTCATACGCCCTTCTATCTTCAAGCTTTCAACGCCGCTTTTAATGATATCAGGAAGATAAGGCAGCAGACACATATCCTTGGAATTAAAAATATAAGTTCCACGCTCATCCTCCATAACCGGAAAATACTGTCCGGGACGTTTTTCTTCCACAAGGGCGTATTTCCACCTGCAAGGCTGTGCGCAGCTTCCACGGTTTGCATCTCTTCCAGCCATGTAATTGCTCATGAGACACCGTCCAGAATAGGAAATGCACATGGCTCCATGTACGAACATTTCCAGCTCCACATCACATTTCTCCCGGATTTCCCGTATTTCCTTCAGGGACATCTCCCTTGCCAAAACGACTCTGGACGCTCCTAGCTCCTTCCAGGCATTTACAGCAGCCCAGTTGGTATTGTTCGCCTGAGTACTGATATGCACAGGCAGCCCCGGCGCATATTTTCTTGCCATGGAAAAAACTCCCATATCGGCCACAAGTACCGCATCCACAGCTACATCCTCAAGATACTTCAGATATTCAGGCAATCTAGCCAAATCCTCATTATGGGGAAAAATATTTACTGTCACATATACCTTTTTTCCAAGGCTGTGGGCAAATTCTACAGCTTCCTTAATTTCCTCATTGGTGAAATTTCCTCCAAAGGCACGAAGTCCATAGGCCTTGCCTCCAAGATAAACAGCATCTGCCCCATAGAGAAGTGCCACTTTTAATTTTTCCATATTACCAGCCGGTGCTAAAAGCTCCGGTTTATGCATTACAGCCATAGCTATCCCCTTTTTCACGCCTTACTGAAACCGCAAGCCCATCCCCGTCTTCATAAATCCGGGTTTCAAACTCATCCATCTCCTGTAAACGCTTAATATATTCTCTAAGTCTCACAACAATTGTTCTATACCTGTGGGGCGGTTTTTCTTCACTTAATACCATACCTCTAAAAAGCACATTATCCGATAAAATAGAGGCGGAATCTGACAGAAGCGGCAGAACACCCTCAAGGTAGTCCATATAGTGTCCCTTTGCCGCATCAATAAATACCAAGTCGATGCCCTTATTGCCAAAAACAGTCTTGTATACTGGATTATTCTGGATATCTTTTAGAATTTCTCCAGCATCGCCTCTAATGATATGTATTTTATCCTTAAAAGGGGACCTGTCTACGTA
This sequence comes from bacterium, assembly GCA_963592185.1. GTDB lineage: Bacteria > Bacillota > Negativicutes > Selenomonadales > Selenomonadaceae > CAVAVT01. The sequence goes on from CAVAVT010000013.1 coordinate 19,481, forward strand.
TTTCTGAGCTGTATCCGCTCGTTTTTCATCCAGTTCCAAAGAAATAAGTTCTGCACCCTCAGGTGAGTTTTGCAATATTTTCATAGCCGAATAGCCAATAGCTGTTCCTATCTCCAAAATCCGAAGAGGTTTTTGTGCTTTTACCGCTTCAGTAAAGCATTTCAGCTCTCCTTGCCGGATTATAGGTACATACTCCCTATCCGCATAGGACTCCATTTCAGAAAAAAGTTTTTCTAATTCCACGTACAGTCTCCCGTTTATCAGCGTAATTGATTTACTAAATCCAAATGCTCCGAATATGAACTGGAATAATAAGTATTTCCATCATGATCAGCAACAAAATACAAATAATCTGTGTCCGCTGGATACAGCACCGCATTAATGGATGCCAAGCCAGGATTTGAAATTGGACCTGGAGGAAGTCCCGGATTCATATATGTATTATATGGGGACTCCAATTTAGTATCCTCTATGGACAAATCCTCTTTGCGCTTCTTCATGGCATAAAGTATTGTGGCACAGGACTGCAGCGGCATACCTATTTCCATGCGTTTGAGAAAAACCTGTGCAATAATAGGACGGTCCTTATCAGAACCAGCCTCCACTTCAACTATAGATGCCAAAGTTATAAGATCGTGTATGGATAAATTCATTTCCTTTGCACGCTGACGCATTTCCGGTGTTAGACGATTATCAAAGTTCTGTGTCATCATTTTCAGCACAGCATTCTCGTCACCAGTAGTATCAATCTCATAAGTATCAGGAAAAAGAAATCCCTCTGAAATAATCTCAACATTATTTCCTGAATTCATATATTCATATGGAGCATACTTGCTGGCCAGACTAATAAATTGCTTTTCATTAGCAATTTCTTCTCTTTCAAGCTTCGCCGCAATATCCCGGACCTGAAATCCCTCTGGAACAGTAAATCTTACAATAGATGTATCCCCATCAACCAGCTTTTGCAGTACATCCCTCTGAACCATTCCCTTATGAAGAACATAGCTTCCAACCTTGAACTTGCTGTCATAATTATTCAGCTTTGCAATAAACCAGAACTTGAGCTTGGAATCAATTATCCCTTTAGACTCAAGCTCAGCTCCTATTTCCGATGCACTCATACCTTCCTGTACTCTGAAGTATACTGGTTCATCACTTACAGCTTCATGGGAACCACCGGAAAATACAGCCACACCCAGCATGAGAAAAAACAGTGCCGCAACAACAAGCAAAATAGGTTTTAAGGCCATGGACGGAGTATCCTTCCAGCTCTTGATATTTTTTAAGGAATCAGCCATATCTCTGCCTATATTAAGAAAATAATTTTTTACCCTTTCAAGGCCTTCCTTGCTGAAAAATTTTTTTAGCCCCATACTGGTTCATCTCCGTTCAAGCCTACTGTTCTTCACACTGAAATATTTCTTTAACACAAAAATAGACGGCATGAGCCATGCCGTCTAAAAACATTGGAATCAGTCGTTCTGATTCTGTTCTTCCTCATCCATAAGAGCATTATAAGCAGCCTGGACAGCGTCGAACTCTTCATCTGTAGGATCAACATATTCTTCCTCGCCATCATCGCCCTTAACGATCTTGGCAATGATAACATCTTCCTCTTCTGGATCCACAGGCTCATCATCATCGTCAGCAATTCCAACAAGCAGTGCAAACTTATCTTCCCCAACAGGAATAATGAGTTCCTCACGATAGTATGATACCTCGCCGTCCTCGTCGGTAATCTCTACGATAATGTCCTCGCCATCATCAAACTCTAAAGCTTCATCCTTTTCAAAGTCTGTCATTCAAACAACCCCTTTCGAAAGTTCATGCCTTATATTTGCCATTTTAGCCAAAAATATACCGTCTGTCAAATACTACAGTTTCATTCCCTGTCCGCTGTCCAGCCATCCCTGAAGTATAAATACCGCAGCCATTTTGTCTATAACTTTTTTTCGCTTCTTTCGGCTGACATCCGCCTCAATAAGCGATCTAGTGGCTGCCACTGTTGAAAGACGCTCATCCCAGAAAATAAATTCCGCTTCAGGGCATACTTTTTTTATTTCCTCTGAAAAGTTCTTTACGATTTTACAACGGTCTCCAGCACTTCCGTCCATATTTTTCGGATATCCAAGTACTAAAGTGCTGGTTTCATACTGCTCCATCAGCTCGCAAAGTCTCTTTAGGTCATTTTCCAGGGATGTTCTGCGGATGGTCTCAACCCCCTGGGCTGTCAGCCCAAGCAAATCGCTGACAGCTATTCCTATAGTGCGGTCTCCCACATCCAGAGCCATAACACGCTTCATCATTTCTTCTCCAGGTAGGCACGAATAAGCTCTTCCAACAGCTCGTCACGTTCAAGCTTGCGAATCATGCTGCGGGCATCATTGTAGCTGGTAATGTACGCCGGATCTCCGGAGAGAAGATAGCCCACCAGCTGGCTGATTGGATTGTACCCCTTTTCTTCCATTGCTGCACATGCATTTCGGATAATGTCCTCAGCCTTATTTTTTTCCGCACCAAAGCGGAACATCATAGTCTCTTCACTTACCATAAGATTACCTCTCTTTCAATGGTTCACGTTTATTTTACCATATTTGTCTGAAAAATTGGCAAAAAATAAAAGGTCACGGCAAATTTTTACCATGACCTTTTAGGCTAATTATTAGTTGAACATTTCGTGCTCAATCATGTACTCAGCAATCTGAAGAGCATTCAGCGCAGCACCCTTGCGAATCTGGTCGCCGCATACCCAGAAGTTGAGACCATTGTCGATGGAATAGTCCTTGCGAATTCTGCCCACTTCAACATCGTCCTTGCCAGAAGTAAAGAGCGGCATTGGATATTCCTGCTCATCCGGGTTGTCCTTAACAACAGCGCCTGGGAACGCATCAATAGCCTTTCTAGCCTGCTCAACAGTTACCTCATCCTCAAATTCCACATTCACGGACTCAGCATGGCTGCGGTATACCGGAACACGGATGGTGGTAGCGGTTACACGGATATCATCATCCTCGAGAATCTTCTTAGTCTCATTTACCATCTTCATCTCTTCCTTGGTGTAGAGATTATCCTGGAAAACATCAATCTGAGGAATAAGGTTAAACGCAATCTGATAATGCTTTGCAAGTTTTGCGCCCGGAAGGATTTCAGCCTTTACTTCCTTGCCAGCAACAATAGCCTCTACCTGTTCCTCAAGCTCAGCCATTGCTTCCTTACCACCGCCGGAAACAGCCTGATAAGTAGAAACTACAACACGCTTAATTTTGGATATATTGTAAAGAGGCTTCAGACCCATAAGCATAATTATGGTAGAGCAGTTAGGATTTGCAATGATTCCCTTGTGACGTGCAATAGCCTGTGGATTAACCTCAGGAACAACCAAAGGAACTTCAGGATCCATACGGAAAGCACTGGAGTTGTCGATTACTACCGCACCAGCCTTAACAGCTGCAGGAGCAAAAGTCTTGCTGGCAGCACCGCCAGCGAACAGTGCAATTTCAACACCCTCAAAAGAGCTGTCAGTTGCCTCCTCTACGGTATATTCCTTACCCATGAACTGTATCTTCTTGCCTGCAGAACGCTTGGATGCAAGCATTTTAAGCTCGTTAAAAGGGAAGTTACGCTCCTCAATAAGTCTGAGGAACTCCTGACCTACAGCTCCGGTGGCACCAAGAATGGCAACATTGTACTTTCTCATCAATATCTACTCCTCTTTATATCATAATATATTAAAAAAGATAGCTATATTTAATGCAATCAGTCCATAAGTTTATCAAGACCGATTGTAAGTCCCTTAAGGCCCTGAACCTTTTTACATGCGAGAACCACGCCTGGCATGAAGGATTCTCTATTCAGTGAATCATGACGAATGGTAAGAGTCTGTCCCAATCCGCCGAAAATTACCTCCTGATGAGCTACATAGCCAGGAAGTCTTACGCTGTGAATGTGCATTCCATCAAAGTCTGCACCTCTTGCTCCAGCAATCTTTTCCTTTTCATCAGGATTGCCCTGAACCTTGCTGGCTCTAACTTCCTGAATCATTTCAGCTGTCCTTATAGCTGTACCGGAAGGAGCATCAAGCTTCTTATCATGATGAAGCTCGATAATTTCAACATCCGGCAGATATTTTGCTGCCTGACGGCTCATGAGCATCATCAAAACAGCACCGATTGCGAAATTAGGAGCAATGAACGCCGGGGTATCATTTTCCTCAGCCAGAGCAGCCAATTCATTCTGCTGTTCTACGCTGAGGCCAGTAGTACCTATGACAGGGCTTACATGGGCTTTCAGTGCTGTGCAGGCATCACCAAACACAACATCCGGACGTGTAAAGTCAACCATAACATCCGGCTTCTTGCTTTCCAAAGCAGCCTTAAGGTCTGTCTCTACAATAACTCCGGTTGTACCAATGCCCACGACCTCGCCAATATCCTGTCCGCCCTTTATATCAACGGCTCCTACGAGCTGAAGGTCTTTATCGTCAGAGACAGCTTTTACAACAGCCTGTCCCATTCTTCCACATGCACCACTTACTAATACTTTTATCAAGATGTATACGCCTCCATCAGAATTATGTTTTTCATTGTATGCTATGTCCACCATACATGTCAAGTTGTTTTTGTAAAAAACACACTCTATACATAAAATTTTACCATTAATCTTGCATTTAAGACAATTTTATCGAAAATTTTTTCAGTTTTCCATTATTTTTAGAAAATGATTTTTATATTGAAGCTGCAAACTATGCATTACATAGGACAGTGTTTCCTGCTCAGAGAGCGTTGCTATGGCCGCTCTTCTAGCCTCCAGCAGCACATCAATATCCCCAAGCACATTGGCAAGCTTCAAATCCGGCAGTCCGTGCTGTCTGGCGCCAAAAAACTGCCCCGGTCCCCTTAACTTCAAGTCCTCTTCCGCTAATTTGAAGCCATCGTTAATAGTTTCCATGATGCCAAGACGTTCCTTTGCTACAGAGGATTTGCCATTAGAAATCAATACACAGTATGATTTATACCCTCCACGGCCGATTCTTCCCCTTAGCTGATGCAGCTGGGCAAGGCCGAATCGTTCCGCATTTTCAATGACCATTATTGATGCATTGGGAACATTTACTCCAACTTCTATAACAGTGGTAGCCACCAAAAGCTTGATTTTTCCAGAATAAAAATCCTCCATAACGGATTCTTTCTCTTTACTAGTTAATTTTCCGTGTACAAGCCCGCAACTTATGCCTTTAAAGGTGCCATTAGCAAGCTCCTCAAAGGCTTCCTCTGCGGACAATATATCCAGCTCCTCGTTCTTTTCAATAAGTGGACATACCACATAGGCCTGCCTGCCATTTTTGATTTCATTTTTTACAAAATTATAAACCAACTCACGTCTTTCAGGTGTTCTAACAAAGGTTCTAACTGGCTTTCTTCCAGGAGGAAGTTTGGTTATTGAGGATACATCCAAATCCCCATATACCGTTAAAGTCATCGTTCGTGGAATAGGCGTTGCTGTCATTACCAAAACATCTGGATAGCTATTTTCAGCTATATCTCCCTTTTTCTCTATCGCTGTCCTCTGAGATATTCCAAAGCGATGCTGCTCATCCGTCACCACAAGCCCCAGCTTTTTAAAGCTGACATTTTCCTGTATCAGTGCATGGGTTCCAATGATTATATCTATTTCGTGTCCTGCGATGGCAACATGCATGTCCTCATGTTGTTTTTTTGTAAGCTTTCCAGATAACAGTCCTATACGTATTCCTGTCCCTTCAAGCTGCTTTGTAAAGTTTTCAAAATGCTGCCTTGCCAAGATTTCAGTTGGAGCCATCAGCGCTCCCTGATAGCCATTTTCTACTGTTTTTACCAAGGCAAGCATTGCTATGACTGTTTTACCAGACCCCACATCTCCCTGAACCAGCCTGCGCATAGGCACAGACTTCTCCATATCAGCCTTTATTTCCATCCATGTTTTTTGCTGATCCTCAGTCAGGGTAAATGGCAGACTATCGTATACCTTTTGTAGCAATCTGCCGTCCATAAGATGGCGGATACCCTTATGTTTATCCCTGCTGTTCTTTTTCATCAGAATCAGTCCACACTGGATAAGGTACAGCTCTTCAAATACTAGGGTTCGGTGTGCAGCCTCCAGTTCGTCAGAATCCTTTGGAAAATGAATCTGCCTGAAAGCTGTATTTCTGTCAAGCAGACTGTATTCCTGACGTATTTTGTCCGGAATGACCTCTTCAAGTTTTAGTTCATAAAGAAGAGAATGGATTAGCTTTCGGAAAAATTTTTGATTTAATTTTTCTGTTGATGGATATACAGGGAAAATTCCAGTGAAGTCTTCTGCCATATCCTCCCCATCATTTAAAATCTCAAAAGAGTGAATTTGGCGTATCTCACACTGTCTTACACCGCCGTAGGCCGCTTCTACCTTACCCGTAATGAATAGTCTTGCCCCAGTGACAAGCTTCGGCTTTAAAAACTTTTGGTTAAACCAGGTGACAGTCATATATCCGCTGCCATCGCTGACATATGCTGTTAAGATACTCATGCCCTTACGGGTTCTAAGCTCCTTTACCTGCTGAATAATGCCGCTGGTGGTTTCTACCTCACCCAGCTCAAGCGCACTGATGGATTTAAGCTGAGTCCTATCCTCATACGCCCTAGGATAATAGGTCAGCAAATCATACACAGTCTTTATTCCCAAACACGCCAAAAGGCCGGCCTTCTTAGGACCGACCCCCTTTATATATTGTACGCCGTTTTCCAGTTCCATAAGTTTTGCCCTTCGTCTGCATTTTTTCCCAGTATAACATAAAAAAGGCTCCCTCGAAAGGGAGCCTTTATCAGACCTATTTAAGCCAAAGGCTTTATTAGAGCTGAGGACCTGCAGCAACGAGTGCCTTACCAGCATCATTGCCCTGGTACTTAACGAAGTTCTTGATGAAACGATTAGCAAGATCCTTTGCCTTCTCATCCCACTGTGCAGCATCGCTGTAAGTGTCACGAGGATCGAGGATGCCGGAATCAACACCAGGAAGCTCTGTAGGAACAACGAAGTTGAAGATAGGAATCTCTTTGGTAGGAGCTGTGTTGATGGAGCCATCAAGAATTGCATCGATGATTCCACGAGTATCCTTAATGGAGATACGCTTACCAGTACCGTTCCAACCAGTGTTAACGAGATAAGCCTTAGCGCCGTTAGCTTCCATCTTCTTAACGAGCTCTTCAGCGTACTTAGTAGGATGGAGCTCGAGGAATGCCTGACCGAAGCAAGCGGAGAAAGTAGGAGTAGGCTCAGTGATACCACGCTCAGTACCAGCAAGCTTAGCAGTGAAGCCGGAGAGGAAGTAATACTTAGTCTGCTCAGCGTTCAGGATGCTAACCGGAGGAAGTACGCCGAATGCATCAGCGGACAGGAAGATAACCTGCTTAGCAGCCGGAGCATGGGATACAGGGCGAACGATGTTCTTAATGTGGTAGATAGGATAAGATACACGAGTGTTCTCGGTAACAGTCTTATCGGAGAAATCAATGGTGCCGTCCTCAGCAACGGTTACGTTCTCGAGGAGTGCATCACGAGTGATTGCATTGTAGATATCAGGCTCGCTGTCCTTATCAAGGTTGATAACCTTTGCATAGCAGCCACCCTCAAAGTTGAATACGCCGTTATCATCCCAGCCGTGCTCGTCATCACCGATAAGGAGACGCTTCGGATCAGTGGAAAGAGTAGTCTTACCAGTACCGGAAAGGCCGAAGAAGATTGCAGTGTTCTCGCCGTTCTTGTCGCAGTTAGCGGAGCAATGCATAGCAGCGATGCCCTTCAGCGGGAGGAAGTAGTTCATCATGGAGAACATACCCTTCTTCATCTCTCCGCCGTACCAAGTGTTGATGATAACCTGCTCTTTGCTGGTTACGTTGAATACAACAGCGGTCTCGGAGTTGAGGCCGAGCTCCTTGTAGTTCTCAACCTTAGCCTTGGAAGCGTTGTAAACGATGAAGTCAGGCTCCTGCTCGAAGTCTTCCTCAGACTGCGGACGGATGAACATGTTGGTTACGAAATGAGCCTGCCAAGCAACCTCAACGATGAAACGAACCTTCATGCGGGTATCCTTGTTAGCGCCGCAGAATCCATCTACTACATAGAGCTTCTTGTTGGAGAGCTCGTTCTTAGCGATGTCCTTCAGAGCAGCCCAAGCTTCCTCGGAAACCTTCTTGTTGTCGTTAGGATACTCTTCAGAAGTCCACCATACAGTGTCATGGGAAGTAGCATCGTCAACGATGAACTTATCCTTAGGAGAACGGCCAGTGTAAACACCAGTCATAACGTTTACAGCGCCAAGCTCAGTTTCCTTACCGATATCGAAACCAGTGAGACCTTCTTTAGTCTCCTCGTTAAAGAGCACCTCATAGGACGGATTGTAAAGAACCTCAGTAGTTCCGCTAATGCCGTACTTTGCAAGAACAGACTTGTCAAATTTTGCCATACTTTCTCTACCTCTTTCAATAAGAATTTTGAAATTGGCATTACACAAACACATGTGCAACGCTCTATTCTCCACGCTTTATAATACTCCATTTTGAAAAGATTTTCTACTGAAATTTTATAAATGCGTTTTGACAAATTAATCAAATCTACTATTATTTTACCGCAAAACTCTCCACACTGCCAGTCATATTTTCCTTAGAAATGACATTTTTGTGGATTATTTCTGCCCCCTCAAGGGATGCCAGTCCCTTCGGAGCCTTGGTATCATTGTATTCCTCAAGCTTTCTGAGAAGTTCAAAAGGATTTAAACCATCAATTTTTTCTCCAAGAGCTGTAAGAACGCTTTCGTTAAATTTATATGGGCTTGCTGTAGACACAACTACCATCCTGTCCGCATCTTCCTGCTCAGAAATATACTTTTCAGCTACATCCCAGGCAACAGCTGTATGTGTATCAAGAACATAATGACGTGCATCATAGACCTTGTGAATAGTCTCCTGTGTGCCCTCGTCATCTGTCCAGTCAGCCCAGAAGGTATCCTGAATCTTAGAGAGAGTTGTGGAATCGACCTCATAGAAGCCCTCTGTCTTGAGCTGCTGCATCCATCCAGCAACCTTTCCAGCATCTCCGGTTACATGATAAAGCAGTCTTTCCAAATTACTGGAAATCAGAATATCCATCGAAGGTGAAGTTGTTTTGTAGAAATCTCTGTTTCTATCATATTTTCCTGTGCGAAGGAAATCAGTAAGAACATTATTAGTATTAGATGCACATACAAGCTTTTTAACCGGAAGCCCCATTTCCTTTGCATAATAACCAGCCAGTATATCACCAAAATTACCAGTTGGAACTGTGAAATTCACAGCATCCCCGGCATTAATTTTATTTTCATCCAAAAGATCTGCATAGGTGCTGAAATAATATACAATCTGTGGCACAAGTCGGCCCCAGTTGATGGAATTTGCTGAAGAAAGACGTACACCCTTTGCCTCAAGCTCAGCATTAAAGGCTTCATCACTGAAAATAGCCTTAACACCACTCTGGGCATCATCAAAGTTACCCTGTACAGCAACTACAGCCACATTGCCGCCCTGCTGGGTAGCCATCTGTGCATGCTGAATACGGCTTACACCATTTTCCGGATAAAATACCATTATCTTTGTCTGTGGAACATCCTTAAATCCTTCTAATGCTGCCTTTCCAGTATCTCCAGATGTAGCAACCAAAATCAGAACATCCTTTGACTCGCCGGTTTTCTTCAATGCTGTTGATAAAAGCTGCGGCAAAAGCTGAAGAGCCATGTCCTTAAATGCGCTGGTTGGACCATGCCACAGTTCCAGCACAGAAATATCCTCAAAATTATGTACTGGTGCAACCTTGGGAGAGTCAAACTTTCCATCTCCATAAGCACGTGATACACAGCCCTCAAGCTCCTCCTGGGTATAATCAGTAAGGAAGCATCCCAAAATGCGCTGTGCTCGCTCCTGATATGTCAGACCCTTAAGACCCTCAATAAACTCCATGCTGACTTTAGGCATTTCCTCCGGCACGAACAGTCCGCCGTCATCAGCAAGTCCGGCAATGATGGCCTCCGCTGAGGACATGCTCTGATTATTTCCCCTGGTGCTTATGTACTTCAATGAAATCTCTCCTCTTCAGTGCAAACCACAAAATTTATTCCGAAAGACGCCTTAAAAGGCATTCGAGACGGTTTTTCCATGACAATAAAATTTCCAACTCTGCCTTGCGGCAAATCAAGATTTATTATAGCATAGGTAATGAATGAATCCTATAGTAAAAAGTAAATTTGTAGTTACTAAATGAACTTTTTTAGTTTTAGTATACATATTTTTTACTTTTTTATTAAATTAATCTAACTTTGTAAACTTCAATCCATAGAAAGAGGTGTATCCAATGCTTAAAATAGCATTAGCCCAAATGGAAGTTATCCCCGGACATCCTGATAAAAACGCTGCTGATATGCTGAATAAGATTCAGACAGCTAAAGATAATGGCGCAAACCTAATTATTTTCCCTGAAATGTGCATTCCAGGCTATCTGCTGGGCGACACCTGGGAACAGGAAAGTTTCCTTAGGGACTGCGAAAGCTATGGACAGGACATTATAAATGCCTCTGACGGCATATGCGTCATGTTCGGCAACATTGCTATGGACTGGAATAAAAAGAACAATGACGGCCGGGTACGCAAGTATAACGCACTTTTCACAGCCCAGAACCGCCAGCTCATCCAGCCGAAAAATATGCCCTATCCCTTCATAATAAAAACTCTTATGCCGAACTACCGTGAGTTTGATGATACAAGACATTTTTACAGCCTAAAAAAGCTTGCCGCCGAGTTAAACACAGATGTAAAGGATATGATTAACCCTATTACATTGACAGTTAATGACCGTGATTACCGTCTTGGATGTATGCTTTGCGAGGACGGCTGGGGAGATGACTATGATATTGCCCCGATGGAGCTTTTGGCGGAAAAAAGCGTAGATTTATTTATAAATGTCTCCTCTTCCCCCTATACTTTGGGCAAGAATAATAAGCGCCACCGTGTCTTTGGCCAGCATATGAAGGATTTGAAAAAGCCATTAATATATGTCAACAACATCGGGCTTCAAAACAATGGCAAGACACTGTATACCTTTGACGGCTCCAGCACAGTTTACAACAGCTCCGGACAGCTGACACTCCGTCTCAGCCGCTATGAGGATGCCTTAAGCTTCATTTCCTACGAAGAAATTGACAGTCTCCCAGCTATTGCTGTGCATGAAGGCAATACCATTGAACATATTTATCGTGCCCTTTCCTATGGTATCAAGCGTTTTCTTGAAGGAATACATATGAACAAGGTGGTAATCGGTATATCTGGCGGCATTGACTCCGCTGTTGCCGCTGCACTTTACACCAGTGTTTTAGGTCCGGATAAAGTTCTTCTGGTAAATATGCCCAGCACTTTTAATTCTGAAACCACCAAGGGCCTTGCGCAAAAGCTTGCTGAAAATCTTGGATGCCATTATGCTATAGTTCCAATTCAGGAATCTGTGGACCATACTGTAGAACAGTTTGAAAATACGGATATGTTTTATCTCACCGATGGCAGCAGCAAGCGTCTTGAAATATCTTCCTTTGTAAAAGAGAACATTCAGGCTAGGGACAGAAGTGCCCGAGTTCTTGCCGGCATGGCTGCAGCTTTCGGGGGCGGATTCACCTGCAATGCAAACAAAGCAGAAACAACTGTGGGATATTCCACACTTTACGGAGATCAAAGCGGTTTCCTGGCAGCCCTTGCCGACCTGTGGAAATATCAGGTGTATGACCTGGCAAGGTACTTAAATACAACTGTTTTCGGTCATGAGGTTGTTCCACAGGGTACAATAGACATTGTTCCAAGCGCAGAGCTTTCCGGAAATCAGAATGTGGACGAAGGCAAAGGAGACCCCATTAAATATCCCTATCACGATTTCCTGTTCCGTTCCTTTGTCGAGCGTTGGAAAAAGGCTGCTCCGGAGGATATACTTACCTGGTATGCTGAAGGAACCCTTGAGGAAAATATTGGATGTGAAAAAGGTCTTGTGGCAGAATATTTCCCAACTGCTGCTGACTTCATACAGGATCTTGAACGCTGGTGGAACCTTTTCACCGGAATGGCAATAGCCAAGCGCATACAGGCTCCACCAATTCTCGCTGTAAGCCGCAGAGCCTACGGCTTTGACCATCGTGAATCACAGAATGGACCCTACTATACAAAAAAATATAAAGAGCTTAAGGAAAAGCTCTTGGCAGAATGATATTATTGAAAAAAGAACACCCCCGACACGGTTCCTGACTCCGTTTCGGGGGTGTTCCTCTTTCCTTGTATCGGCAGATCTATCTTAAATATAGTAGGAAAGCTATTGTATTATTATCAGATTAATGTTTTACCTCCGGCAATTGTAACAGTTACACCGGTTATGTAATCGCCTCTTCCACCTGCCAGGAATGCCATCAAATCGGCTACTTCCTCCGGTTCGCACATTCTCTTCATAGCAACATCTTTAGTTAATGTCTTTTCATATTCTTCCGGTGTCATACCTTCCACAACAGAACGTTTCTGGAATACTTCCTGAACCATCTCTGTATTTACATATCCCGGACAAATAGCAGATATGGAGATTCCGTACTGAGCCAGCTCCAATCCCAAAACCTGAGTCAAAGAATTGATTCCTGCTTTGGATATGGAATATATTCCATTAGCAAACTCTCCAATTTTTGAAGCCTGAGAAGAAATGGACACAATATTTCCTTTCTTTTTACCGGATTCCTTTAACTGGGTTGCAAACAATTTGCTCAGGCACCAGATACTTCTGAGGTTTACGCCTATTACCCTTTCCCATTCTGACGGGGTCACATCAATCATGCATTTTGAAACTGTAATTCCTGCACAATTTCCCAAAACGTCTACTATTCCAATGTTTTCATTAACATCTTTCATAAAGGCTTCACATGCTTCAATATTGCTGATATCAACTGCGTAAGCATATGCCCTGTGTCCATAAGCTGCTTCCACATCTTTGGCTGCCTGTTCTACCAGCGCCTTATTAATATCTACCAGAATAACATCTGCTCCATATTCAGCAAATTTCATAGCACACGCTTTTCCAATTCCACGTGCAGCTCCTGTTACCAGACACAATCTTCCCTCATAATTTTCACTCATTATACTCGTCTCCTTCTTTAAAAACTTAATAATTAATTTCTTCCAAATTCTCAGAGTATTTCTTGGTTGCAACTTAATTATATGTTATCATTTTCCTATACCCAATCTCTCCACTTGCCTGTAAATATTCAAAAAAAGCTCTAAAAGGAGATGCTATTATGCATAAACTGGAAGAAGGTATTCTGGACCCCTCTGAAATCTATTTTTTACTTCCCTCAGATTTTGCATCCAAAAATCTATACTGCCTGCAGCATATAGGAATATTCTATTGTGATACTAAGTATCATGTTACACATCCCTACTGGGAATCTATTTTAATTCTATTTATTGATTCAGGCGCCTTGGAAGTTACATATGACGGCGAAACCTTCACTGCACATTCTGACGATATCGTCATTATTGACTGCCGAAAGGAACATAGTTATCATGCTCTGAACAATCTTCAATTTCACTATTTTCATTTCACCGGTAATTCCAGTATTGCCTATATCAATTTAATCTATGAACTGAATCATGGGGCCTTGATACACGGTGGACAAACCGGGATGCTTTCCAGCATGTTTACCAGTATGCTGAAAATTGCAAAGGGACAATCCAGCACGCAAAGTGAGCACCGGATATCTCTATATCTGCACATGCTCCTTTGTGAACTAGTAGAAAAATGCTCCGATGTCCACCCACTGGCAAATGAATCTATTGAAAAAGCTGTTAAATATATGGAAGACCATATTAACCAAAACATTTCTTTGGACGAACTGGCTGAACATATCAATCTGAGCAAATTTTATTTCAATCGATATTTTAAGAAACACATGGGGCTGACACCCCATCAATACTTTATTAATATGAGGCTTCAAAATGCGAAACGTATGCTTGTAACCACATCTGCCTCCATTGAACAGGTAGCTGAAAACTGTGGTTTTGATAATGCCTCGAATTTCATACGTTTATTTAAACAACGTGTCGGTATGACTCCTACAGTTTTTCGCAAAATTCCATTTTAAGCATAAAAAATCTGCAAAGAGATTTTCTGAATATATCTGACCGAAGCACTTCACCTTATGTAATCAGATATTTGTTAGAAAACCCTTTGCAGATTTTACTTTGTTATTTAAAATTTTCAGAAATCTCTTGGCATAACATCATGCAAAAAGTCAATAGATTTCTTGATTGCTGTTAATGCAGGCATAGTTTTATCTTCGATTTCCAAAGATACCGGCCCATCATACCCCATCATGCTGAGAACAGCAAAAAATTCTTTCCACCACTCTGCGCTTTCACCAAATCCAAGCGCAACATAATTCCAATATCGATGATTATAATCATCAAAGAATTTAGTTTCCAAGCCACCATTTGCTGCAAATCGGCCTCTTTCCTTGCGAAGGTCCTTCGCATGAACATGGTAAATTGCCTCTGCACCCAGCACTTTTGCCATTTCTATTCCATCTCCACCCATCCACATATGGTGGCTTGGATCAAGATTCATACCAATCATTGGACCGACCGCCTCACGAAGTTTCAGCAAAGTTTCTGCATTATATACGCACTGTGCCCCGTGATTTTCTAAAGCAATTGATGTAATACCATGATTTTCTGCATATTTTACCATATTTTTCCAATAAGGAATCAGAACCTCTTCCCATTGATATTTCAGTGCACTCTGGCAGCTCATCGGCCAGCATGTTGTAATCCAATTTGCCGTTGTATCTGTTGCATTTCCTCCAGGAAGCCCGCTCATCATGACAATCTTGTGGACTCCCAACAGTTCTGCCAGCTCAAATGTTTTCTCAACCACTTCCTGATGCTTCTTGCCATATTCATTTGGATCCAGCTGATTTCCCGAACAGTTAAGAGCTTCTATTTCCAGTCCGTTTGAATGGATGATATCCAGATACTTCTGTCGTGCAGCTGCGCTTATCAACATCTCATCAAGGTTCATATGAGGTGCATTCGACCAGTTACCACATGCTATCTCCAGCGATTCAATTCCTATTTCAGCAGAAGTTTTTACCATTTCTTCAAACGGAAGGTATGCCAGACCATCTGTGTTTAAACACAATTTCATATCTATCTCTCCTTTATTTTTAATTGCTAAAACTCTCTAAGCATTGGTTGATATGTATCGAAAGTTTTAGCTGGTGATTTGATGGTCTTAGTCTGAATCATTTCACATTTCTAAACAATCTCCATTCTTGTTAAAAAACATTCAAAAATTGCTAAGAGCAATATTTGAATGTTTTTCCACAACAACAGCAATAAAAAAATCATCTTTTATATTGCATAATTTAATTACAGGCGCTTGAACAACAGCAGTAATAGTATCAATTAACTATCTATAATGAAATTTCAGATAATTCACAAGTATTTCTTGATTGCAAAACTTAAAAAGGAGAATGCTTATGTCAACTGCAATTTCTACTGAAACAGTTCAGATAAATTCATCTGAAAAACCTCTATCCTGGTTTACGCGAATTGCCTATGGCTGCGGAGACACAGCCTGCAATATTGTAATGGCCGGAATGGTCAATTCCTTACTTACTTTATTTTATACAGATTATGCCGGTGTACCAATAGCTACGGTTGGCTTGGTACTTTTGATTTCACGTTTTTTTGATGGAACTTCCGATGTTATAATGGGATTTCTTGTAGACAGAACCAACTCTCGCTTCGGAAAAGCAAGGCCTTGGATTCTATGGATGTCCGTTCCTTATGTAGTTTGTTCAGTTGCTCTATTTATGGTTCCACAGACATCGGAAACGTTGCAGTTCTGGTATATTTTTGTCACCTATAATCTGCTGGCTACTGTATGCTACACAGCAATCAACATCCCTTATGGAACCTTATCTACCATGATGACACGTTCTTCCCATGAACGTGACATGCTTTCCGTAGTCCGTATGTCACTAGCTCCGGTTGGACGTCTTATTGCCGTTACCCTCTCCTTACCTGTAGTTAAATTATTCGGCGACACTCAGATGGCTTGGGTAGAAGCAATGGCCATGTGGTCTGCTCTTGCATTTATCCTTCTCATCTTCTGTTTTGTAAATTGCAAAGAAACAGTTCATCCTGTTGCTGTACAGACATCGAAAAAAGTAGGTATCAAAAAAAATCTGAAATCGCTTTTGGGAAACATTTATTTCTGGGCAACAATGCTGCTCTTAACCATAACAGTTGTTCAGCAGACTCTTGTAGGAACCTTAGCTCCATATTATTGTAAATATATTTTCGGTAATGATACTTGGTATAGCGCCCTGTATCTATGCGAAAATGTAACCCTTATTGTAGGTGCTCTCTTCTGCCCGATGCTTTTGAAAAAATTCAGCAAACGAAATTTGTGTTTAGCCGGATGTATTTTTGCAGCTATATCTCAGGCACTGCTTCTTGTTGACCAGCATAGCAGTACATGGCTGGCTGTTGTTACAATTATCCGTGCCATCGGACAGGCTCCCATTACTGCACTTGTCTGGGGAATGATGGGAGATGCTGTTGAATACGGCGAATGGAAATTTGGCATTCGTCAGGAAAGTCTGGTATTCGGTGGCGGATCTCTCGGTTTTAAAATTGGCAGTGGAATATCTGCTGCTTTGGTAACAGGCATTCTTGGTATGAGCGGATTTATCAGTTCAGCCACTGGAGGTGCTGCTCAGCCAGAATCTGCACATCAGATGATAATATATCTGTATCAGTACGGAATACTTTTTATCTGGATAGCTGCAATTATTATTTTGGCATTATATAAGCTGGATGATCGTTATCCGCAAATCATGAAAGATTTGAAAGCACGTGAGTCCGCAATGTAAGTTTTTCACCTATTAAATTACATTTTTATACTTGGCATACTAAAAATCCGGGACAAATTCGTCCCGGATTTTTTGCCATATAACGAGGAAAAAGAT